>NZ_JBHMFT010000085.1:0-7429 GCF_051433195.1 Falsiroseomonas sp. E2-1-a20
CAGAAGCCGAGGAACGCACGGGATGAGCGAGCAACAGAGGTCCACGCCGGCTGTGCAGCGCAAGCGCCCATCGACCGCAACATGGATTGCTGTCCTGATCGTCGGCTTCATCTTTGCAATGCTTTGGTTAGGTGCCCTTTCACGCGCTCTGTACGACGGGAAGCCTATGCACTTGATCGTCCTGACCATCATCGCGGCGTGGATCGGGTCTTTTTGGCCGCGGCGATAGAGGCAATGGGGTTGCTTATGACGGATCAGCAAACAAACGGGCGCGGTCCGCCTGCATCGAAGAGTTTGAAGTGGGAGGTCTGCCTGCACGAGGCAGGGCATGCGGTGGCACTATGCGAAATTTTCCGTCGGCATCCGGATTGCATTGACGCAGGGGCACAACGAACGGAGCTTTGGTCAGGACAGCTTGAGGACTTGTGCGATGACCGGAACGCACAGCGGCGAGCCGCATACTATGCCGCAGGTCGCGCTGCTGAGCGGCTCGCTGTTGTATGCCGAGCGCTACCTGACGACTTCAATCCAGAAGTTGGCTATGGAACCTCGTCTTGCGCGTGCAGTGACGCGACGGAGGTAGATAAGCTTACGCGGCAGTTTGTTGTCGACGATGAAGTAGCGTTCGCCAGCGCGGCCCGTTGTGTCGTCGATCGTTGGCCAGATCTGCTGCGGCTGGCATGCGCACTTTGGGCTCGAAACGTCCTTGATGAAGGCGAGATTGCCGAAATCCTGCCAATCCGCGACGCCTTCGAGACGGTTTCTTTCAAGGTGTGATCTTCATCAACGCGCGGTTGACACCGCGCGGGCGGCTGGTGTCGCAACTCTTCCCGGCCAGATCGTGTCGGTGCCGAGCCTCCTCCTCCATTTAGGGAACCCTGCGCCCAGCAGCGCTGGCAGATGCAGACGCTCGCCCCCAAGCCGACGCCACCAAGTCGCGCCGGCCGACGGTGCGGACGCGACAGCCGCAGGGCAGCCGCGTCCGCCACGTCGCGCGCCAGGAGGCGAACGTGAAGGGCGGCGCCATGTCCGCGGGCATGTTCAGCCCCAGGTCCGGCCGGAGACCGGGCGCCGGAGGATCACATACCCGCTGCGGAGAAGCTGGTTCACCAGTTCGCCCGCGGCGACCTGCGCCGTGTACTCGTGGCCCGTGCGCCTCGCCTTGCCCCGGTCATTGAACCGCATTGCGTAGGCAAGGCTGTCGGCGACCTCCTCCGGGGTCACTGGCCGCAGCGGTTCGCCCTCGTGCTCGACAGGTTCCTCGGCGGCCAGATGCGCGCCGGCCTCGCGCAGGATGTCCACCACTGCGGCATCGATGACGCTGGCGGGCAATGCCGGCTGCATCCCACGCCCAAGGCCGCGCGCTTCGGCTGCGGCTTCCCCAAGGCTCCGGCGGCGGGTGCCGATGGCGCTGGTGACGACTTCCCGCATGCGCCGGCGGACTTCGGGATCGACGGGGCCGGGTGCATCCATGCCGACAGCATGTTCTAGTTTTGTTCTGACAGCAAGGGCGAGGAATGCCGGATCCATGACGGCGGCGGTAACATCGCCTCGCGCACTCGGCCGCTAAGAGCAACGTGATGACAGCAAAAGCAAAGAGGCCGCTATCAAGGTGCGCTCTGCTTCACCCTTTCATCCCTAGGTAGCAAGGCGCCTACCCATGCCCGATATCCGCGTGCTTGTGGTTGACGATGACCGCGTCCTTCGGGGCTTGTTGGTCGACGTGATCAATTCCCAGCCCGATTACAGCGCCGTTGGCGCGAGCACATTGGCGGAAGCAGAGGCCGCCATTGGCCCGGCGCGCGACGGTTTCAACGCTATTTTGCTCGATCAAAACCTGCCGGACGGCGAAGGCGGCGAGCTGTGCGAGCGTCTCCGGCGCGACGGCATGACGATCCCCATCATCATCATGACCGGTGCTGCGGACCTTCTGGCCGGGGTCTGGAGCCGTGCGATGGGCGCCAACGACCACATCACCAAGCCGGTGCGGATGCGGGAGGTGATTGAACGCATTCAGTTCCACCTGCTCTACCCGTACACCGTTCCTTGACCATTCTGGCGTCGGGAGCACGCGGGGAGGGGAGCATGGTCGTTGCGCCTAGGGCGCGATGTTGGGCGCCTGCTCCTGGTGCGCGTGCGGCGCGCCAGGCTCTTTCGCGATCATCCGTGCATAGGCCATGACGGCGGTGCGGCGTCGATCGGACAGCATGCCCCAAAGGCCGATCAATTCGGCAATCTCCGCTGCCGATGGTCGCGCGAATGCAGGCCCGTCAAGTTGTGCAGCTTCCAAACGCTCGCCCTCTACTAAAGATCTTGCGACTGTCGTCTAGCGGAACGTTCTGCCGAGTCGCAACAGACTAGAGGTTGAGGACGGACCGTCGTCTACAGGGATCATGTAGAGCCTAGGCACGCATCGGCGCGGAGAAGGCGGCTCAGGCGCGCGGCGACGTTGCCCCGCATGGTGGCGCCCGAAGCAAGGTCCGAGGTGCAGACCTTGGAAAGCCGACGCTCGCGGATATCGGACTGCCGAGCAACGCACCCGCGAGATGAAGCGTCTCGCGGAGGCCGGCGAGGCAGGCAAGGCCGGCCATCAGCACCACCCCTCCCGCTGCCCTTGGCCGTTGTAGGGCCGTGCCAGGCCTTCGCGGATCATCACCTGCGCCAGGTCACGGCCGGCACCGTCGCGCACCACGGCCAGCGTGCGCCGGTAGCGGTCCCGCCCGCGACGTTCCAGCCAAACGCGCGGCCGCACAAGTTGACGCAGGCGGGCAGTGGCGCGGGCAGCAAGCCGTGCCTCGGCCGGGCAGCGGGCGCGACGCTCAGGCGCGTCCAGGCCCATCATGCGGACCACGACACCGGCGACGCGGATGGTGTCGCCGTCGATCACCTCCGCACGCTGGGCAGATGCGGGGCAGCACCAAAGCGTGGCTGCGAAGACGACCACGACACTGCTGAGCGTGCGTGCGGCACTATTCATCCAGGGCATCCTGAGATCGAAAGGAGACAAAAATCCGCACATGCCCCGCCGGGGTTGGGCGAATGGGGAGCGGGTCACTTGAACGGGCTGCGCGCATACCGCCGTAAGGCGCGTTTTCAGCGCGCTTCGCGACCAGGATAGCCTGGAAGATGGAGGCGCATTCGGCCCGGGTGCAGGTAAGGAAGCCGGCCCGCCGGTTGCGCGCCATGGACAGTAGCAAATCATCCCATTGGCTCAACGGCCAGTCCTCCCATGGCGCCAGACCCGAAGCGGCCGTACATGTGCCGTATCTCGCCAAAATAGCCGCCGCGTCCGCAAGAGCAATTCTGATGCTTAGAGCGCAACAATTCTATATGCTTTCTGATGGTGGGGGCGGGCTGTGGCCGGCCTCACGCGCGGATCCTCCGCCCGCGCTGCCCCTGCCAGCTACCCAGCGGAGTGCGCGGAGGCGCGGATGTCAGACGACAACAATTGCCAGGAAAACCTGAACGCTTCAGATCTGCCGAAGACGTCGCTTGCAAGGCTACTGATGGAGGAGCCTCCGGCCAGCCAGCGCGCGCACGTACTGGATAATCCTTCAGTAGCGGAATGCGTTTCTAACCTGTCAGTCGCGCGTACGCCGAACGAGTGGAACGAGGCAACGGCACACCTGGTCCTCGCCTTGCTACTAAATCAGTCTGGCGGCAGCGAGGACTGGTTTCAACGATCGAAAGACGTGTGCGACATGATCCGCCGCGGCCCGCAAAAACCGGGTGCTAATCGTCCACCGGCAAACCTACGCGCGCGGCTTGACGCAAGACTTTTCGAACACTTTGCGTCTCGCTGCCGTACGCCGGGCGAGGCTGCACGCCTTCTCATGAAATTTGACACCCGTCTCGCATACGACACAGCCCTTAAGAGAGCCGGCAGGGCGTCGCAGCGTGGCGGCTACACGTTCCCTGAAGTCGGGCAGCGGTGGCGCAGGCCCGACTGACGAAACCCCCGCGTTTATTCTCATGACGAGGCATCCACTTCGGCTTCTATAGGTCTGTCGCCCGCTGTCCCCCGGCATGGTGCCGGAATGCGGAGAGGCGACAGACATGGATCAATCTCCCGCGTACCAGCCTGACACCACGAGCCGCAGGGCACCGCCCATGCCGGAAATGGTGCCGGTGCCACACGCCCCGAGCGTATTCGGCATCTCCCGCAGCACGCTTTATCGCCTTGCGGCCGATGGACACATCCGGTTCGTGAAGCTGGGTCGGTCCACGCTGGTGGACGCCGGCAGCGTGCGCGCCTTCCTCGCCAGCCTGCCCGCCGCGCAGATTGGCCCGCAGAAGGCTGCCGCGTGATGCGTGTCGCCCTGGCGCTGCCGCTGACCGGCACCTTCGCAACGCTGCTGATCCTGGTAGCGCTGCGCCTTTCCACGACCTGAAAAAGCAAACCCCGCACGGCGTTGCCGGCGGGGCTGCGGTAGGCAGTTTGGTCTCTGAGCAAGACGAACATAGCCCTTCCGGGTCCGGCTTTCCAGCGCTGCGTGCAACTCGAAAGAGCGCCGCATGATTTCGACCACGCGCACCCTTCGTGATCACCTTGAAGCCGCCGCCGACGCCCGCCGTCGTGGCGACCTCGCCGCCGCCGAAGCGGCCGAAATACTGGCGCTGGTAGCGCTCCATTTGATGAGCCGGCAGCGGCCGGCGGAGGCGAGAGCATGAGGACCACGCTGTGTCAGGATGCCTCGCCATGAATGTCGGCGAACGCTTCGCATGGGTGCGCGCGGTCATTGCCGCGCGACCCCGGCCGACGCTGGCGCAGGTTGCGGTAGCCGTCACGCTGGCCGAGCACTTCAACGCGGATCGCGGCGCCGCATGGCCCGCGCAGCAAACCATCGGGGATCTCATTGGGCGATCCCGGCGAACGGTTCGGGATGCGCTGACGGGCTTGGAGGCGGGTGGTTTAATCTGCCGCCTGAGCGACGGCGGCCCGCAATCGAGCGCCAGGTTCGCGCTTGTCATGCCGACAGGCGGCGCCCCGTCCCGCCATCAGCGGGCGGGACGCCCCGCCATCAGCGGGCGCCCCGTCCCGCCGTCAGATGGCGCCCCGTCCCGCCCTGAACAGGTATCCCGTAGCGATAGCGTAGGGAAACCGTATGGCGCCGCTTACGCGCGCTCCGCTGACGCGTCGCGCACTCGCGGCGACCCCGTGAAACACAAAGGAAGGGAGCGGCGCCAGACCACGCCGACGACGCTATGAGCCGGAAGAAGATGGCGGCCGAACCAACCTTCGCGACAATCGCCTGCCAGTATTGGGATGAGGAAACCGACGCGCCGTATTCGCCGCGCGTCGAGGACTTGGTTTGTGCTGATGGGCGGGAAGATGCCGAGGGCTTTCTCCGCGACCACGCCGATTGGCTGAGGATCACGCACGATACCGCCGAGGCTGATGCACGGCGGCAGTATGCCGAACATGCTGGCGCCTATCTCGCTGGCATCTTCCCCAACGCACGCGTCAATCCTTCCGCCTTCAGCGCTGCGTGCGGCGAGGAATTGGGCTGCTACTCAGCCGATATCGTGCGTCTGGTGGGGCAGCGCGCACGGCGTTCCGCCAAAGCGCTGCCGCCAATCGCGACCCTGATAGAATGGGCCGAGTTGGAGGCGAAGCGGCGGCGGCGGCAAGCCAAAGCTTACGAGGATGCATTGCGCGCCTACCACGATGCGGTAGCGCGCGGGGCGAAGATGGTTGCTCAGATGGTAGGCGACTTGGCGCTGCATCTTCCGGCGGTAGATGCGGACACGCTTGCGGGCTGGTGGCGCGCAGTGACGGATTATCCGGCCGGCATCGAGCCCGTTGACAAGGCAACGGCAAGGAAGATTGCCGACCTCCGCCGGCTTCTGTCGAGCGTCCAGCGTGGGGACGAAAATGCGGCGGCGGTGGCGCGGTCCATGCTTGATGAGTTTCCCGCTTTGGACCGTGCCCTAAAGGCCGCCGAAGCCGACGACTTCGGCGGCATCGCCGACTGGTGGCAAGATCCTGCTGTAAAGGCCCACAGGGCGGCTGTTGAGCGCTGGCGGGCCGCTATAGCCAACGCAATCGCAGAACCCGTCCAGCGCCCGCCTATGCCAGTTCCTGTGCCTCATGGTTGCCGCCGTATTTGGCACGCCAAATTCGGCGAAGGCACCGTGGCCGCTGAGGACGGCGACCGGCTTGAGGTCATGTTTGATAAAGCCGGGCCGAAGTTGATCCTGGCGACCTTCGCCACTCCGATTGAGCCGGTAGGAGTGGCGGTATCAGCCGGCGGCAGTGCCAACGCGAAACCGGAGCTTAGCCAATGAGCGCCCTTGCATCTGCTGGCTCACGCCTCGCCAAGCTGCTGCCGCTGCTGGCCAGCGACCAGCCCGGCGAGGTGGTGGCAACCGCTGCGGCTATCACCCGCACGTTGGCGACGGCGAACACAGACTGGCACGCGCTGGCGGCGCTGGTGGCGAGCGAGGCGAGGTGGCAGGCGGCGCCCGCCTTCTCATTCGCGGACCTCGCCCCAAAGACGGCCCGGAAACAGATTGCGCTGCTGACTTGGCGCCCTGGCGTCACTCCGGCGGACCGTGTGCGGTTGGAACGGTGGCGGCAGTGGCTAGTCGGCAAGCCTGTCGCCACGCGGCTGCCAGCCACAGACATCGAATGGATCGACGGTTTGTGGCGTCAGGCCTTCGGCGCTGGTGCTTGATCCGAGCGCCGGCAGGGCAGGTTAGCCAAGCGATTTCGGATAATCTGGCGGAGGGGCGGTGCGATGGGCGGCTTCAACAGTGGCAGGCGCGGCGGGCTGGCGACGGTGGAAGGCTGCGCCTCGCTGGTACTGGACGTGTGCCGAGTGGTTCGCCCTGTCACGACCGAACTCCGCCGGCAGCGGCAGGGGCCGATCACGGAGCGGCAGTTAGTCGAGGCCGGAGCCAAACGGTGGACGTGGACGCGACACGATGAACAAACGCCCTGGGCCGCGGTAGAGGTGCGGCTGTCATTGCGCTGGGATCGCGGCCTAGCGCGGCTGATTTTTGACGTGGCGCACCACCACCGCCCAACCGGCCGGCAGGATCAGACGGTGTTGATGGAGGCGACGCCGTGTCGCTTTGGCGGCGTTCGGTGGTGGTGGATCTGCCCGGCGACCGGCCGCCGCTGCGCCAAGCTCTACCTCCCCAACGGCGGGCTGCGTTTCCTGAGCCGGGGGCGTGGCGCCTACCAACTCGCCTATGCCTCGCAGCGGGCGGATGACATGCAGCGCAGCCACGGGCGGCTTGCGCGGTTGCATCGGCGGCTGGGCGGGCATTACCGCTTCTGTGACGACCCGCCACCGCCGCGGCCAAAGTGGATGCGCCATGCCACCTACGGCCGCCTGTGGACCATGTGGGAAGAACTGGTTGAGCGACAGGACGCGATCTTCCTAAGCGGCGTGGAGCGACTGCTTGCTAAGGTCACGTAGCT
>NZ_JBHMFT010000086.1:0-7355 GCF_051433195.1 Falsiroseomonas sp. E2-1-a20
GAACGACGGAGGGGCGACCAAGCTCAATCACGGGCTCAACGGGCCCAAGGCGGATCGGCATCCCCTCCGCCACCGCGCCAGCCAGCTTATGACGGACCGACCCAGATGCTCGAGACTTACAAGGGGGACGGTCATCGCTCAGGTCCGGGCGCTGCTGCGCCAGCCGGAGGTGGTGCTGGGCGCTTGGCGCGTTGCACGGGCCTCGGCGCCGGGCATGACGGCGGACGAGGCCCGGCTGGCGCTGGAGCGGCTGGACCCGCTGTGGGAGGAGCTCTTCCCCGCCGAGCAGGCGCGCATCATCCGCCTCCTGGTAGACCGGGTGGACATTGATGCTGGCGGCGCCGACGTGCGGCTCAAGCTGGAGGGCCTGGCGAACCTGGCGGGGGACCTGGCGACGCCGCCCGCCGGATCTGTGAGGGCGGCAGCGTGACCGGCGCCGCGCAGATGCTGACCGTGCGGGTGCCGCTGGCGGTCCGGAAGCAGCGGGGTGGGCGGAAACTGGTCCTGACGCCGGGCGGCATGGCGCCCCGCAGCGCCTCGGCTGCGGAAACCACGTTGGTGAAGGCGGTGGCCCGGGCGTTCCGGTGGCGGCGGATGATGGAAACCGGGCCGCTACGGCACGATCAATGAGCTGGCCGCGGCGGAGAAGATCAACTCGTCCTATGTCTCCCGCCTCTTGCGCCTCACGCTGCTGGCGCCGGATATCGTTGCAGCGATTCTGGATGGGCAGCAGGCGGATGGGATGTCGCTGCCGGGGCTGATGGAGCCATTTCCTGTGGAGTGGGAGAGACAGCGAGGCAAAGCATTATTGAGCACTGAAAGGAGAAAAGTGTAGAAATCATTGCGCCAAGTTGCTGAACTCACCCCTGCCTCGGGTATCCAGGAGATCTCAGCTAATGTTGGACTCAACCAGGTTGACGCATCCGACAGTCCTTCTGGCAGGCACGGCGCTTCTTGTGGTGTTCGCCTTGGTGCTCTGGCGTGCCGGCAGTCGAAGGCGTGCGGCCGACCAGGATGTGTTCAAGCTTCTCGGTACCAGCGCCAAAGCACCACGGCAGCGCGTCGCCACATCTCCCGTCGACCTATCTCGGGCCCTTCGGGGAGATGCCGACTGGCGGGCGATCCGAACCCACGCGCGCGACGCAGCTTACCTCAGAGCAGTCGAGACCGTCCGTAACCGCTACCAGATCGTGAATGATCCCATGCTCCTCTCCAACACCCTCCGGACCACCATGGAACGCTGGGGTCTGAGCTTCCGGGACGCCGTGATTCGCGTAGCGGAGGATGACGGTTTGAGATGAACCACGACGCCTAGGCCAGCGCGCTTGCGAAGGTTGTGGCACGTGTCGTCCGGTGGCGGCGGATGATGGAGGCGGCCCGCTTCGGCACGATTTACAACTGGCCGCGACCCGGAAGATCAACCCGCCCTACGTCTCGCGCCTGCTGCGCCTAACGCTGCTGGCACCGGACATCGTCGAGGCGATCCTGGACGGGCGGCAGCCGGATGGCATGACGCTGCCGGTGCTGAAGGAGCCGTTTCCTGTGGAGTGGTGGAAGCAGCCGTCGACGCTCGGGCAAGACTAGACTGAGGGCAATCTTCTGGTCCGGTGCTGCGCAGCGGCGCCAGCCGTCGCACTCTTGCCATGTGCCCGCCGCCGGCCTCAGCTTCCCGGTGCCGGACTGCTCCTCAGGCGAGGCGCCTCCACGGCGCCATGCCGCCGCGATCACTTGACCCGCGCTCCGCCGCCGTCAGGCGGCCGGCACTGAGACACAGCGGATGCCGCCACCCGCGCCCTTCAATAGGCGGCCCGCTTGATGGATAGCCTACTGCGCTGCGGGACGCACCTGCACCATTCAGGCCGTATGCAGAAAATCGAGCACCGCCGCATTAAAGGCGGCGGGGTTCTCGCGGCTCATGGGGTGGCCTGCGTCAGGTATCGTCGCACGACGGACGCCATAGATGGACTTCTCCAGCCCATCGAGGACCGTCACGAAAGCGGGTCGGGTTAGCGCACCACCCACCAGCAGCGTTGGAACACTGATCGCCTCGGCTGAGGAACGCGAGTAGGGCGTCCGCCCCTCATCGATCTGGCCAAGCAGGGTCGAGGCGTTATCCATGTTGATTTGTTTGCGCTCCGCCGAAAGCCGGTCCCAGGAACCTGGCCCAACCGCATATTCGTAGAAGCTGCGCAAGCCCGCCACCACATCCCCCCGGCGCACTTTCTCGACCGCATCAGCGATCAAGGCCGTGTAGCTGCCGGGCTTTGAATCTTCGGGTAGTAAGCTGGCGTCGAGAACGCCGCTGGGCTCCGCCAGGATGAGACGTTTCAGCAGGCGCGGGTACCGTTCCGCAAGTCGGAAGGCGATGTGGGCTCCACGCGAATGGCCGATGAGATGGGCCGGTCCAGCGCCGAGCGCGGTGATGAAGTCGGCGAGGTCCGCAACGTGCTGATCCACCGTGAAGCTGCGGCCAATGCCGTCCCAGTTCTCCGGCCAGTAGTGGCGCAAGCTGACGGCAACCGTGCGAAACCCAGCGGCCGCAAAGTCCTCCATCTGCGGCGCCCAGTGGCGATAGTCGGAGAGGGAGCCGTGCACGAGGACCAGCGGGTCGCCCGCGCCCTGCTCAATGTAGGCCATGTCATGGCCGTTGATTGTCAGGCTCGCCATCGGCACGGCCCTACTATCGTTCAGAGAGGATACGCGGGGCAGGTGGTAAGACAACCAGCCGTCGACGACGGGCGGCGATGTGGGCAAACGTCGCGAGGCCGCCTATCGCGACCAGGTGAAAGCCGGCCACCACAGTCAAGGATGCTGCACCGGTTCCGGCGATATCGCCCGCCCAGCCAGCCATCGGCGGCAGCACCGCCATACCGAGGTAGAAGAACGTGTAGAAGACACCCATCCCCACGGAGCGTGTTTCGGCCGACAGAACGCGAGCTGGCAAAGACATGATCACGGGGCCGGGCGGTGTCGATAGCAGTCCTGCCGCCAGAAGCGCAGCAGCAGCCAATGCAACCGGCAACTCCGCACCAAATGCCAGAACCAGGACGGCGATGGCTGCGGCGCCATGAAGCAACGATGCTGCCAGCACTGGTCGCCCGGTTCGATCAGCCAGGGCACCGCCGAATGGCAGCAGCGGAATCCTTACCCATCCAGCCAGGCTAGCCACCACGCCGGCCACTGCCACCGACATGCCGCGTTCTGCCAGTACAACGGGCGCAAATCCGAGCAGGGCGGCGAAGGCGACGTTTTGTCCGACCCAGGCAGTGCCAGCTGCTGCAACCGGCGCAAATTCCCCCCGATGAAGGCCGAGGAGCCCGTCACCAGCCGCCTGGGGCGCATCATCCGCTTTGAGCGCTGGGGAACTCTGGCGCAACGCGAGAGTGGCGCCGAGCAACGTCATGCCACAGGCGCCGGCGACGGCGAGCGTCGCGACGCGCCACGAGGTCGCTTCCGCAAGAGGTGGAAGCAGCACTAGCGCAAGCCCGACCCCAAGGGGCCAGGCTGCGAGCATGCCGCCCAGTGCCGGGACAAGAGCGCGGTCCCCGGCAAACCTGCCAATGACCATCGTGGAAAGAACAACTGTCAGCAAAGCGCTGCCAGCGCCGGAGACGGCCCGGCCGATCAGTGCGGTTGCCATTCCTCCCGACACGCCGATCAGCAACCCGCCAGCCGACATGAGGAGCAAGCCCACGAGGGCGATCCGTCGCTCACCGTGTCGCGCGGCGAGCCAGCCTGCGGGCAATGCCAGCAGGATTCCCGGAAGCATGTACGCGCCGATCAGGAGGCCAAGGCCGCCATAGCCGATGCCCAAGCTGGCATCTGCCAGCATTGACGAACCGGTGGCGCCGACCGATTGGAACTGTACCGCGCCTGCTGTCCGCGCGAAAATCGCGACAACAAGTACCGCCCAACGATCCTTGCTGGGTAACGCGGTCGGGGCACTCATTGCGGCCGCGCGTCCGTGCGCCTGTGTTCCAGTCCCATCAGCGGCGTTTCGCTGGCCCGTGCCGAGATGTCACGGTATGGGAACTGCTTCATTGATCTGCACGATGGGCTGGACGTCCGTAAACTTTGGTATGTCTGCAAATATCTCGGCGCCATTCGACGCGATTGCCTTCTGCAGTGCGTCAAGCGATTGGAACGTTAAAAGCGCGATAACTACATACGTTGCCTGTCCCTCACCGGGTGAGCCGATTCCCGTAGTATTCTCACATCAAGCAGTCCGCTCTCTTCCAACAGCGCCAGAGGAGCGCAGCGTGCTCATTAAGATAATATTTTTGGTTGAACGTGGACCCTGACTGAGCACGATACATGACGCTGAGAAGCACCATTGAGACCTCCATGGATACAGTTGGATGCCGGGGAAATCCTGGGGCCGAGGCCAGCGAGCGACTTGCTCCATGCAGCGGCTCGCCGATCTTATGGCGAGAGCAAGAGGCAGGACGGTCAACAATTCGAGACTGAAAGAGTCGACTTCAATCGGTTATCTTGATGCCGCTACGACCCGAAGAAACTGCAATTTATTCAAGATAATCCGAACTGGCCGCGGCCGAAAAGATCAACTCCTCCTACGTCTCGCGCCTGCTGCGCCTGACCCTGCTGGCGCCTAACTTCGTCGAGGCGATTCTGGACGGGCGGCAGCCGGAGGGGATGACCCTGCCGGGGCTGATGGAGCCGTTTCCTGTGGAGTGGGAGAGGCAGCCGGGCCGCCATATCGATTGAAGCGCGGAACGCAGCGAATCGCTTCCGCCCTTGATGAGCACAACTGCATGGGCTGCGCGGAGTGGCCACCACGTCGGCGGAGCCGCTGGTGGCAGTCGCCGCTGGGCGCTTATCTCTCCGGCATACCCGCGAGCCGCCAACCGTCGAGCATCGGCTCGAAAACGGCCGGCCGGTGACGGGCCGGGTGAGAGCGTTTCATCATCTCGATGGAGGTGTTGGGATTGGCTTCCAGCAGCTTGCGCACCGCCTCGCGTGCCCCACGCAAATCGCCGGACAGCGCGGCAGTGTAGGCAAGTATTCGGTAGACCCAGGACACCTTGGGGTGGCGATAGATAACCTCCTTCAGCCGCTCCGCCGCCTCAGCATGGTCGCCCCCGTAGGCCAGCGCGGCGGCGATGCCTATGCGGAGGTTGAAGGCCAGCGGATCGAGCGGGCTGAGCGCCAAAGAGCGCTCGAACCGCCGGATCGCCTCCTCCGGCTCCATGCGGTAGATGGCCAGCCAAGCGTATCGCGCCCACGCCCAGGCGTTGTTCGGATCGAGCGATAGCGCGCTCTCGATAAAGGATGAAGCGCGCGGGAGGTCGTCGAGGCACTGGCTAAGCGCGGCACCCACCGCGGCCAGCGCGGTCGGATCGTCGGCGATCAACCCAGTCGCGGCCTCCACAGCAATGCGTGCGGCATGCCGGCTGGCCTCCGGCTCAGCAGACCATAGATAGACGACATCCTGCGAATGGCACCAAGCCAGCAGTGCATGGGCGCGCCCGTACTGCGGGTCCGCGTCAACGGCGGCCAGAAGCAGCACAATGGCCTGGCTGTTGTCGCGTTGATCGTGGCTCCAGATACGCGGATAGGCCTGCAGCACGAGATCGTGCGCGCGTAGGTTCCCAGGGTGCTTGCGGGTGGCGACTGCGATCTCCGCGTTGCGCACGACGGGCAGGATGGCCCCGGCGACATGCGCGGCGATGCGGTCCTGGAACTCGAAGATGTCAGTCGTCGCACCCTCATAGCGGTCTGACCAGATCTGTGCCCGCGTCTCGGCATCCACCAGCTGCACCGAAATCCGGAGCCGGTCGCCGCCGCGCCGGATCGTGCCCTCGACCACGTAGCTGACGCTCAGCTCGCGCCCGACCTCCCGCACATCCACGAAGCGGCCCTTGTAGGTAAAGGCCGATTGGCGGGCGATTACGAAGAACTCCTTCACGCGTGACAGGGCACCGGTGATCTCCTCCACCACGCCATCAACGAAATAGCCGTCGCCCTCGCCGCTGAGGTTGTCGAATGGCATGACTATGATTGCAGGCTGGTCCCCGGCACGTGCCGGCGGCACGATCAGCGAGGCTGGGGGCGCGGCATGTGCCGGCCTTGCGACTGGCGTCTGCACGTCTTCGCGCAGCAGGGCTAGGGTCTCTGCCTCGGGCTCGGTATCCAGTTCGCGCCGCAGCGCCTCGCGGCAGAGTTCAAGCTGCCGCAGCGCCGCGTTCCGCCGGCCCTGAGCAAGCCGTAGCCGTATCAGCGCACGGTGTGCTTCCTCCGCCCCTGGGTCGCTTGTCAGCAGCCTTTCGGCCAGTGCTTCGCAAGCTGCACCGGTCGCCCCCCCATCAGTGGCTGCCTGGCTCAGCCGCTCCACAAGGTGCAGCGCCTTCCAGCGGCACGCCTGCCGTTGCGGTGCGAACCACTGCTCCAACATGTCTGGCAACACGACGCCGGCCAAGACGTCGCCTTGATAGAGCGCCGCCGCGCCGGCGAGCAGTTGGGCATCCTTTGCCCCAGCGAGGGCCTCGAAATGCCAGAGGTCTACCGCCTCCGGCCGTGCGTCCAGGCAAACGGTTTCCATATCGCTGTCGAGCCGTATGTCGGGATCAGCGTCGGACAGCGCGCTGCGGATCGCGGCGAGCGCCTGGCGGAGGCTGTTTCGTGCCTGCGCCTCACCGCGGTCCGGCCAGAGAGCATTGCTAAGCGCCTCGCGACGCAACCCCTTCGCACCGAGAGTGAGCATGGCCAGGAGTAGCGCCGCCTTGCGGGTCGGCAGCCGAACCGCGCTGCCTTGCGTCGACACCAGGCCCAGTCTGCCTAGGACACGGATCCGCACATCATTCTCTCGCGCGTTCATCCGCGCAGCATAGCAGCGTGTCGTGCGATTTAACGTCGATTTCACGCGCCCGAAGGCGGGAAAGGACGGCATTTCACGCGCCTACGAACGCTGGCGATACGCCCGTTGGGGAAACTCCCTGCACCAACAGAGGAGAGAACCCCATGCGACAGGCCATTCACCAGACAACCGGCTCCCGGATCGGCGAGGCCCGGGTTGCGGCTGACCTGTTCATCCAATTGCGTCACCGCGCTGCGGCAGTACTCGCGCGCATCACGGCGCAGCGCGACGCTGCCGCGATGCGTGACACGCTGGCTGAGCTAAGCGAAGCACAGCGGCGCGATATAGGCGTCGACGCAGTGGCAAGCATCCCCACCGTCGTTGTGGACGGCGCGTTGATGCGCCGGCTGATGGCAATGCGCTAAACATCGCGCGCATCAAGCCAGCCCCGCGGGCGTTCCGATAGCGGCGGATGATGGAGGCGGGTCGCTACGGCACGATCGACGAACTGGCGGCGGCCGAGAAGATCAATTCCTCCTAA
>NZ_JBHMFT010000087.1:0-7075 GCF_051433195.1 Falsiroseomonas sp. E2-1-a20
TCAGCGGCAGTCACCACGCCACTTAATCGGCTTTGGCGCCGATGCCAGAACGACGGGGCGGGTGGATGCTCTCCGCGTAGCGATCATGGCCGCTTCTGATGCTGCGAGGCAAATGCCGCTGGAAGGTAACAGCATCAACCATTCCACCAACGCGATATAGCACCGGCTGGTGTTGATCCTGCGACCTTTCCCGCGCCTCACTGCTTCTGTGCTTGGTGCCCAGCTTCAACAGCGGCAGTTTCGGGCTCTAGCGTAGAGGTTGCCCCGTCTTTGATTTCCAGCCCCGGCAGATTGTGGATGATCTTCATTGTCTCAAGGCTCACAGTGATGATCCGGCAGAACAGCTTGAAGGGGTATGCTGGGTCGCCCATGGTCTCAATGGCGAAGCGGTTTGCGTCGTTGACGATACCGCTGGCGAGGTCAGCCTTCACGCACTGCCGTTCCATCACCCATTCAAGTGCAGGCTTGCCGTTGACCACGTAGTCATAGGCTTCGACTGGGATGCCGGTGATCGTGATCCTGGCGTTGTAGATCACGGTGGTCTTGTCCTGGCTCGGCCGCTTGCCGCCGAACTTCATCTTCTCAACCCGGTAGTAGGCTACGGGATCCGGGATGTTGGCGAGGCGCAGATCGCCTTCCTTGATCGTCACCGGGAAGGGCTCTACGGTTTCGAAGTTGACGTGCAACTCCGCCAGCTTCCTGCCCGCTTTAACGAAGGCTCGAAAATCCTGGACGCGCTTGACTAGGGGGATGCGTGGCAACTGCTTAGTCAGGGTATCGGCGTATCGCTCACGATACTCCTGGGAATGCAGCAGGCCGTAAACGTAGTAGAACACGTCGTCCTTAGTGATCGGCTCGCCGGGATAGGCGCCGGTGAAGTGCCTCAGCCCCTCGTCGGTAATGCCATCAAACCTTCTGCTGCCTTCGGCAGCCTCAGTGGTGAACAGCCCTGCTTGTGTATTGCCTTCACCTTGCTCAGGCTTTCCGTCAAAAACGTAACGAGGAAAGCACTGGCTTCCATGTAAGACGTGAACGTCCACTGGCGCAGAGGCCATTAAGGTTGTGAACTCGAACTGCTCGCCGGGGCCGTGGATAATAATTATACGATTTTCACTCGCGGCGCTCGGAAAATAACTCGGCAAACGATAATGACTCCAAATAACTTGCTTGTGGGACATAAGCAGCGTTTTTGAAAATGGTCGGTAAATGACACTTCGAATAGATTCAGCGGTCGGCGTAAAGTCTGCGTTTTTTGTTAGGTCTCTTAACAGATTAGGCGTCCAGCTTATCGCTTTCGTGTTCTTGGTTATATTTTCATTGATAAACTCTTCTCTTTTTTCGGGATCAGCAATTTGTTCTAGGGCAGCAAATATGCGCTCCCGATCTGCGTTATATGTTGCGCCCATCTTTTCTATATTTTCAATTAGGGAGTTCCTGGATGGATTATAGGCCCAAGCATCACGGCGTGTCTCATAGCCTCGGCAGTAATTCGAGAATATCGAAGAACCAGATTTTTTATCTCCGAGACCAATAAATTGAGAAAATACCCCGGCCCTCTTACGCAACCAGTCGCCGTGCTCGTCAGGGGTTATCCATGAAAAATTAGCATCGCTTTTTATCCCGGAGACGCTTCCGTATTTGCGTATCGCATCCAATTTCTGCTCGCGCGAAAGATAATCGCCGATATCGAGAAATCCGATCACCCCGCGATGTTTTGCTTCGGGATTCTTCACCAAAATGGTGATTGCAATCGCTGCGCCGCTCCCAGAACCAAAAATTTGCCCCCCCTCGCGCCTAGCCCGCTCGCCTGCTGACTGCTTTCCTCTCAAGCCTCGAAGATGGAAAATCAAAACACTTGAGAATTCTTTCTCAAGACACTTCCTCAATCCGCTAGCAGAATTCGACTCAACGAAGCCTGCATTAGTGACAAACCCGATGACGCCGCTTTCCCCTATACGATCACTAGCCCAGCGTATTGCTCGGATATAGCTATCATACAAGGAGCGGACTTTCTTGACGTTTGAGTTTGCTGCATAAGTCTCGCGGATGCGGTTATCCAGCTTTGGATAATCCACATTCGACGCGCCATCATTGGCGCTGTTTTGCCCTACCGAATACGGCGGATTCCCAATTATCACGCGAATATCGAGTGCTTTCTGTCGGGTGCGGCGACTCGAATTCACCGTCATCATGTCGGAGACGAGGTCGCGCTCCTGTTCGTATATTTGAAATGTATCGGTCAGACAGATGCCGGGGAACGGGTCGTATTCCCCGCCTACCTTTTCATGGTAGACGGCCTCGATGTTGATTGCGGCGATGTAGTAGGCTAGCAGAACAATTTCGTTGGCGTGAATTTCGTGGCGGTATTTGTGTGTCATCTGCTCGGGCTTGATAAGCCCGGATTGCAGCAGCCGCGTGATAAAGGTACCTGTGCCGACGAAAGGGTCAATAATGTGGACGCCCTCGCTGCCGAGTGTCTGGCCGAACTCTGACTGCAACACCTCGTCCACAGAGTGGATGATGAAATCCACCACCTCCACAGGAGTGTAGACGATGCCCAGCCGGGCCGAGAGCTTCGGGAACGCCGCCTTAAAGAATTTATCGTAAAGCTCGACGATGATCTTTTGCTTGGCAGTGGCGTCCTCGATGCCCTGCGCGCGCATCCTGACGCTGGCGTAGAACTTGTTAAGAGCTTCTGCCTCCTTCTCCAAATGCTGGCGATCCAGCACGTCCAGCACCCCTTGCAGCGCCGTAGAAACAGGGTTGTTGGCAGCGAAACTATAGCCCTCGAACAGCGCATCAAAGACAGGACGCGTGATGAGATGCTGGGCCAGCATCTCGATGCCCTCTTCATCGGTAATGCTGTCGTTTAAATCGTCCCGGATTTCGGCGAGGAAGGTCTCGAAGGCGTTGCGCTCCTGTGACCCTCTAGCCTGCACGGCGGCACGGATGCGCGTGACATGCACCTCGGCGATGTGAGCAATGTCAGTCGCCCACGTTTCCCAATAGGTGCGCGTCCCGCACTTCTTGACGATGCGCGCCATGATGGCCTTGGCGAACTCGTCGAACTGAAAGTCTAGCTGGCCGCCGTCGCCCCGACGTGGCGGCTTTGAAGCGTCATCGCCCAATTCGTCGTCGCCAGCGCGCCCACCCGTCCCGACGTCGATCTCGGTCCTCTTAGGCTCCGAGCGGATGGGCATCTCATTGGTGACGGCGACGATCTCGATGCGGTCGCCGGGGTCAACACCGAGGTCGATCTTGTTAATGGTTGCGTCCAGACGATCATCATGGGCGCGGAGTGCGTTCAGAATCTGCCAGACAACGCGATACTTCTCGTTGTCGTCCAGCGCCTCTTCCGGGGCTTTGCCCGCTGGCACCGCAACGGGCAGGATGACGTAGCCCATCTTTTTGCCTTCGGCGCGGCGCATCACGCGACCGACCGACTGCACTACGTCGATCTGCGACTTCCTCGGGTGGAGGAACAGAATCGCGTCAAGGGCGGGCACGTCCACGCCCTCAGACAGGCAGCGGGCATTGGTAAGAATACGACACGTGTCGGCTTCCGCCCGCGTGTCTTTCAACCATGCCAGTCGCTCGTTGCGGGCATGGGCGCTGAACTGTCCATCCACATGCTTGATGTCTACCGCCAGCGCCGGGATCGTGGCCGCAACGTCATCGTCCAGCGTGTCACGCCACTCACTGGCGACGCGGGCAAACTCTGTCTCGATTAGCTTGGACCGTTTGATGTCCCTGGCGAAGGCCAGCGCGCGCCGCATGGGGCCGGTGTCGCCCGCCACATCGGTCTTAAGGTCCGCCTTGGTCAGCGCCTTATAACAGCCTACGATCTTGGTGGCATCGTCCAGTTTCAACTCGCTGTTTTCATCCGCCAAGAGGCGCTGCACGCCTGCGCTGACGGCTTCCTCGTCCACGGCCAGCACAATGACCTTGTAGTCGGTCAGCAGGCCGTTCTGGACCGCCCATGAGAAGTTGCGAGTGAACAGCGTCTCGCCGAACAGCTTGGGATCATCCATCGAGCACAGGACGGCATCCGCGTCATCCGCCGTCCGCTTGACGGCATCTCCGAAAATGCGTGGCGTGGCGGTCATGTAGAGGCGCTTCTTGCCCCTGATGTAGGCCGCGTCATGAACGCGGATGAAGTTGCTCTCTTCCTCATCCGCGAGTTTGACGCCTGTGGTGCGGTGCGCCTCATCGCAGATGATTAGGTCGAACGCAGGCAGGCCATAGATAAGTTGCGCCGCAGAGACGGCTTGGATTGACTGGTAGGTCGAGAACACCACGGTCATCGCGTCGGGAGCGGCAGGCGTGGCCTTCGCAGCGATGGTAGTCCCGTGAGTCGTTGCCGGGATTTCGAGGTCGTGAACGTCGATGTCGGCCACGTCGCCATCGGCGGCCTTGCGGACGCCCACCTGACTGTCCGAGCAGACGGCAAAGCTGCGGAGCGGGATGTTCGCGTCAATCGACCATTCGCGGATCGACTGAGACATGAGGGAAAGCGACGGCACGAGGAACAGCACGCGTCCGCCCTTGCCCACCATCTGCTCAGCAATGTGTAGGGCGGTGTAGGTTTTGCCCGTGCCGCAGGCCATGATCATCTTGCCACGGTCAGCGATAGCAAACCCGCCTCGGACCGCCGCCAATGCCTCGATCTGATGCTGTCGGGGGCGCTTCTTGTCGAGGAGCTTGACCGACTGGCTCGTGGCGAACGCTTCCCAGTCGATGCCACTATCTTCCAGATCGCTCAGACCGACCCGGATGGTTTCGACGATTTGGTTTCGCAGGGCTTCATCGGCGTGCTCGCTCCACTGCACCCCGGTCGTGTCAACGATCATCCGGCGCGTGAAGGGCCGCTTCCCCGATGCGGTGAAGAAGCTGTCGATGTCCGCCTTCTGGATGCGATGGCCCTCGGCGTAGAACTTGCACTGGATTGCGCACCAGTCATCAGCGCTGTCTGCAAGCTGGGCAACGAGGTCGATCCCGGTGTCCCGCTGGTCGAAGCCGTTCTCTTTGGCCCAATCTGAGAACATCAGGACGCGGCTGAACTGAGCCCTTTGAGTCGGTGCATGTTCAAGCCAGACTTTCACAAGGCGCTCGAAATAAGTCCCCTTTTCCCTCTCGGAAGAAGACCCAGCGCGATATTTTTCGAGTAGATCGCGTAAGCTCAAAGATCGTCTCCCCAACTATTTGCAATGTTTATGGTGTTTATCATGCTGCGACTCGGCACACTGCCGACGATATTCAAAGAGCCCGACATCACCACGGTCTGGTGGACGAGAATGGGTGATTTGGAAAGAGGAAGTGTCTGTCTTAGACGACACCTCGTTGATCCGAATGACCGAGGTCATTGTTGACTTTTACCCGAACCGTCCTGTGCCTGCACTATCCGGGCTAGGAGGGCTCAGCGGTGGCACTAACCGTTGGACTGAGAGGGAGTCCGATCGAAGCGCCACATCCCGCTCTGCCTCATGCTGCTTCGCCTTCTCGAACCATCCTCCGACCCGAAAAATAGCGGCCGTCGCCGCCAATGTTGACACGATGGCGTATAGGAACATCGCGTACCCCATGAACCACGCCGCTATCACAACGCTTCGGCGGACAATTGCAATAGCGGGCCACGACTTGAAAAGTGCAGCATACGGGTCGCTCGGCAATAAAGACAGTACGGACGAGAGAGGTCGAGCCTCGGCCAAGATGGCTAGTAAAAGAGCCACTACCTGCACAAGGATGAAGTGGACAAAAGTTGCGTTGATCGCCATAAATGTGCTCGCGGGCATTTCGGGTACCGGCTGAGTGAGTAGCGCCTTGAAACGATCATCACCAAAAGCAATAAGGATTGCGTATCCTCCGAGGGTAAAGCCGATCAGGCTCGGGAGCACCGAGAGCGGCGTGTCCCACCAGTTCTCCGAGGTCCAAGTACCCGCCGAGACAATGGTTAAAATCACTGCAACTCGGAGGTACGGCGACACCGAAACTGCACGCCAACCACCGTATGCCTGACAATATGATCGAAAGGATACTAGCGCGCCACGGTAATCGCCGAAGAGAAATCGCAGCAAACGCGAGGGGCGGCGAAGACTCATAGAATGCTACTCATTATGCGTTTCACGAGCGTGAGCGCGGCGGACCTGAACGCTTGTTCATGAGTGGTGTGTTCCGGATCGTACCGCAGCGGTTCTAGCGTGGGGTGCTCCCTGGTAGAGCGTTCAACTCGGTTACCATCTGCGTCAATGCCGACTGCCTCGATCTCGCCGTTACGGGTGGCAAGTTCCGCAAATTGCCGCGTCTCTTCGTCCGGCCTAATGCTCTCTTTGCCTTCGGCCTCATATACTACATCAATACTGTTCGCTCCTTGGCGAACCAGCTTGTTTTCCCAGAACGTGTCGTAGTCCCCAAGGTCATCCGGATTAGGTCGTTTGACGTAAATTCGCAGTCTTTTGAGGTCTGGAATGCCGATAATAGCTTCTAGCTGATCCCGATCAGCCACCATGCTGACTGCTACAGGACCGAATTTGGCCGACAACGCATCGTCGCTAAACAGCCCCTCGAAAAATTTCATCGCCATTTGCGGGCTTAAATACGATCTCCCTGCACCACGGTGCTCGAAAATCAACAGATGCTCATGAATATGAAAGGTGAAGAAAAGCGCCATATAGTTTGGCCGAAGATTTTGCGGAATTTGGATGCGCCGCACCTCGTCCTCATCAGCCGGAGCAAAGCGGACTGCGTTGAACCACGGCAGATCAGGATCGATCTCAGTAAAACGTGCGAGCGTGCCCCTTAGTACCCCGTGCTCCCGTTGCGACATGTCGAGCCGCGCCATTATCATCCTCTGATGGCTTTGAAGGGCCACAACCTTCTTTAGGGAAAAGGCATCTCCAAGGAGAAGTTCGTACCGCTCGGGCGAATGTGGGTGAATGCGAATGTTGACTGCACCCACAGTGACAGTACGAAGCCTTGCCAATCTTGCCCCCGGATCGCGGTCCTGCCCAAGCTCAGGACGTTAGGAGAGTACAGTTTGCTGTACAACCGTCCGACTCCACTCGGGCCTTCATGCATT
>NZ_JBHMFT010000088.1:0-6989 GCF_051433195.1 Falsiroseomonas sp. E2-1-a20
GAGAATTCCACCGCAGCAGCCCGCTGTGAATCCTCCGTCTGGGTCAGTGCACTAGGTAGGGGCTTTTTGCCGAAGGAACTTGGCGCAGAGACCCTGGCCGAATTCATCCCGGCGGGTCCGCCAGGGGTCCGCAGGCCAAATCGAATTCCCCTATCCGGCCAGAAATTCGTCGTAAGATATTGAAGTTTATGGTGCCGACACCCGGGATTGAACCGGGGACCTACTGATTACGAATTAGGACAGAAGGCTTTTAAATCAAGCGCCCTGTTGAGTTTCGCCCCGAGAAGCAGAGCAGCAGGCGGTTGGACCGATCCCGAAATTCAACAACTGGCGACCGCCCGCTAAATTGCCTCAGGCTTAACAGGCTGCGGAAATTCGCTGCTACGGGCTTGATTTTAGTTGGGTGCGGAGGTGGTCGAGCAGCGGGAGCGGGGCCGTGATGCCGGGTTTGCGGCGGCTACCCGCCGGAAAATATCGCCGCCTCCCCTGCCCGGCGGCCGTGAGGCAGGCACCGCCAGCAGCTTCGGCAAGCGGATCAGGCTGTCGGCCGCCACCCGCAGCGTGAAGCTCCATCCGACGCGCTCGAGGCCGCGCAGCAGCGTCCGGCTGCATGCCGCGAGGGGACACGCGCAACTATGGCGGGCTGTAATTGCCAAGGTTGGGGTCGAGGGTTCGAATCCCTTCGCCCGCTCCAATTTTCCCCAACCAAATCAAGCATTTATGGCCTACCCGACGGGGCCGACTACCCGGGCCATTTGTTCCTGGGGGCCGGATAGGGTGCCGTTTTTCAGTGGCTGTAGGCGAATTTGGGCGAACTTCAGCGAAGAACTGGACCGTTCAGCTCGGCCCGCCCCTTTACGCAACCAGCCGGCTCTCTTGGGGCATCGCTGACGAATAATCTCGTCAGCAATCCGTACCCGGCCGCTCCAGCAGCGGCACGCGGATCATCGCGTTCAGCCCGGCGGGCTTGAAGTCGAGCGAGACGGAGGAACCTGGCCCAAGGTCCTGTGGGACCGCCCGCTTGAGAAGCCGCGTGCCGAAGCCTTGTCGCACGGGGGCCCCTTCCAGGCGCGGGCCTTGCACCTCGCTCCATCTGATGGTGGCTGAATTCTTTCCGGACAGATCGCACGTCACGTTGACGCGGCCTTCGGCACGCGACAATGCCCCGTGCTTGGCGGCATTCATGCCCAGCTCATGCAGACCCAGCACTAGCGCCTGTGCCTGACGTGGCGTGACGACTGCGCGCTTGGCGGCCTCTGACATCTGAAGTGCGACACGGGCTGAGCCCATTTCCTCACTCAGCCAAAGCGAAAGCGCCGCGCTGGCGACGGCCTCCAGGCGCGTCGCCTCCCAGCTATGCTGAGTGAGCAGATCATGCGCCCGTGCCAGCGCTTGGAGCCGCATCAGAAAGTTCTGCGCGAAACGCTGCAGGTCGCCAGCCGCACCACGAAGCGTCTGTTCCGCAAGCACTTGCACGGTTGCCAGCGCATTCTTCGCACGGTGGTTCAGTTCCGCGACCAACAGCGCAAGGCGCCGTTCCGCCTGCTTGGCTTCGGTGATGTCCTGGACGACCGTCACGGTGCGGATGGCTTGCCCCTCCGCGTCGCGCGCAGCAACAGCCGCGCTGACGCGAACCCAAATGACATCAGCACCGGGGCGGATGTAGCGCTTCTCCGCCTCGTAACGACCGGCCGCATCCATCGCAGCCAACTCGGCCGCGTTGATTTGGCGGTCATCCGGATGGCTGACATCGTCCGGCCCTAAGCCGCCGAGCAGTTCGCCCTCATGCCGATCCACGATCTCACAGAACCGCCGATTGACGCGCAGGTAGCGACCGGTCCGGCGATCCACCTCGGTGACGCCGGCCGCCGCCGTCTCAAAGATGGCGCGGAACTCCGCGACGCTCTCCCGCAGTGCCGCCTCCGCATGGCGACGCTTGGTAGTGTCCGTGGCCTGAATCACGAAGAACATCAACTCACCTTCTGCCGTGCGCACTGCAGTTACCGCAGCATCGGCCGTGCGGACTTCGCCGCTGGCGGTCTTGAATCGGTCCTGTGACAGCACCGGTCCCGCCGTTTCTAACGCGGCGGTGAGGCGATGCGGCCAAGCCTCGCGCATCTCGGGCAGCCCCTCCCAGAAGGGCGCGTCCCAGAAGGGGCGCCCGATCACCTGCTCCCGCGCGATGCCTGCAACCAGCAGCGGCAATTCGTTGATCTCCAGCGTCAGACCGGTTGGCGAGAGTACCGCCATGAACTGGAACTGCTGGTCAAAGATCGCGCGGAAGCGCTCCTCGCTCCGGCGCAGCGCCCGCTCCGCAGCATCACGCGCCGTCTCGTCCCGCAGAGTCAGCACGGCACCGGTCTGCATACCGTTGGAGTTGAAGACGGGCTTTGCTGATCCGACAGCAAGAACCTCGGAGCCATCGGGGCGACGGATACGCCAGCGCGCCTCCTCCACCCGTTCCTGGCGCAGCACCGCGCGGGCCAGCGGCAGGTCCTCGGACGGGTATGGCAGGCCATCTTCCGTGCGGAGGTCATAGGCGCTGCTGTAGCCGGGCGGGGTTATCTGAAAATGCGCAACACCGTGCATGCGTGCCGCCGCCTCGTTTATGAAAACGATGCTGCCGGCAACGTCAGCCACTATGACGCCCTCCGCAACCTGATGGAGCACCGCGGCGTAATCCGTGAACGCCAAGGCCGTTTCCCGGGGCCATCCAGTGGCCCGCATCTCGGCGATCTGGGCTCGTGCCTTTGTCACTTCCTCCCGCAGTTTAGTGTTCTCACGTTCGAGTTGGCCCGCTCGCTCATCTGCGGCCCGAATGCGGTCTTGTTCGCTCAAGGCTGAGACCGGAAAAATGCTTGTGCAAAACCACCAGTAAGGCGGAGCCATGAAAACGGCACCAACTTTTGATTGTGCTGGTTGCGCATGGCAATGGCGAAGCTATAAATCTTGTCCATTTTAGACTTCAGAATATTTGTGAGCAGCTTCGCCAGCGAGTCATTCTACATGCTTTGTGGAGCAGCAACAGGCTTTTGCCAAGCGAATCAGACAATCAAGCATGCCAGCGCGACCGAAGGCCCTGCCAACCCGCACCTTGGCGTCGCCGCCCTCCATCACTGCTTCAAGCAGCCAAAACGCAGACAGCTTGCGCATCGCGCTGGGGCTGTCCCTGACGGCTGCCCAGCAGGAGCGGCGGCACCCACACGAGTGCCGCCGCGAAGTCTTACGCCTGGCGGACGCGTCGGCGCCGAACCAGGCCCAATCCAAAGAGACCCGCACCGAACAGGGCGAGCGACGCAGGTTCCGGCACCGCCACGGCGCGGATTTCGCCGGCCGCAACGGGCAGCACGACCTTGTATCCCGGCATACCGTCTGCTTCGCCGGGTCCGAAGCCCAGCCCGGTTCCAGAGTCCAGCAGCCTCCCATGCAGCACGATTTCGCGTAGCGTCAGGGGAAGCAGATCCTCGCTGCCGAAACCTGCCGCGAAGGAGGGGCTGTTCGGCAGGTCGTAGGTCTGCATGAAGTTCACCATGCCATTTGGCGCGGTCGGGAATCCACCCGAGCCCGGTGGCCCATCGAGGTTCAGTATGATCGGTCCGTAGGTGGCAAGACCCTCGAGCAGCTCGATAAAGCCGTCGCCGTCGGTGTCCTGCGCAAGCGTTGGCGTGACGGAGTCCATCGGGTTGCCAGCCGCGTCAAACCGGCCGTGGATGTGCTGCACATGAAGCTGGTCCGGGGTCAGGCCGCTCGCTGTGATGTTGACGGTCAGCATGTTGCCGTCCTGGCTGAGCTTGGCGAGGCCCGAGACACCTGAGCCGCTCAGCGGCGTCAGGATGGCCTCGTATAGCATGGGCGCGGCTTGAGCCGGGGCGGCCAGCATCATCACGCCAGCCAAGGTCGACGCCAAGGTAAAGAAGCGAATTGCCGAGCGAGGCGTCGCGGAAGCTGGCGCCAGCATTGTTTTGGATCGCATATGAAGTCCTCCTGAAACCGGGATGCGAGATCGCAGTCCGGCAAGGCTGTTTGTGCAAATTTGAGGCCGACATCAGAAATACATTGAAATCGGTGTCTTCGGAGCGAGCCAAGGTGCGGACAAGGCAGCCGCGTAAGCCAGTACGACACTCTCAATAGAGTCGTTTTTATTGATTGATAGATCGACTGATCATGCAAAATTTATAGTTTTATTTTGCATCCGGAAGAATTTACCTATTAGAGACGAAGTAAAAACTGTGCAGGGCTGACGCTAAGAGTTGCCGACGACAGCATCAGGCTGCGTTGCACCGCGGTCAGGGCGAATGTCTTTGCTGCCAAGGTAGGGGCCGTGCTTGCCCTCGTGCTGGTGGCGGGGCTGCCGCTGATGCAGTCGCTGGCTGCGCCGGCGCAGTTCGAGGCGCCTTACCGCGCCGGTGGGGCTGTTGTTCGGCGGCAGCACGTCTTGTTGCCGCTGCTGGACGCTTTGTCTCCGGATGGATCAGCGCTAGCCCCATCCTCTCCGGATTAAGCGGTGGCGGTGCTTTGAGCGCCACGAAGCGTCGCGGCACGGCGGTGCGATGATGGCGCTGGTAGATTGAGGCGGCGACCGTGCTTGGGTCTCAGCGGCCGCACCGAGAGGGCATGCGCGCCGCCTGAACATTTGCGCGCCGCGCGCACCGGGTGAAGCCCATGCCGATGGCCACCACCATCGGCGC
This sequence comes from Falsiroseomonas sp. E2-1-a20, assembly GCF_051433195.1. Classification (NCBI taxonomy): domain Bacteria; kingdom Pseudomonadati; phylum Pseudomonadota; class Alphaproteobacteria; order Acetobacterales; family Roseomonadaceae; genus Falsiroseomonas; species Falsiroseomonas sp. E2-1-a20. The sequence continues at coordinate 4,689 of NZ_JBHMFT010000088.1, forward strand.
ATCAACATGTATGACCCCAGTGCCCATTTCGCAGCACTTCTCGGAGCGCAACCGCGAACTCGCTGTCACCCTGAAGCGGACGCCGGATTTCCACAACTCTGCATGCCGCTCCCGGCGGCCTTTCCCAACCGTCGATGGAGGGTGACCTACTTGTCGTGACCTCGACCGCGACCTTCGCCGTTGCCGTTGCCGCGACCTTGGCCATTGCCGTGACCACGACCCCGGTTCTCGTCGTCGCGCCCACGCGACCACGGCGGGCTGCCCGCGCGGTCATCCCGTCTTGCGCGGTCTTCGTAAGCCCGCCGCTCGTCGGCACGACCGTCACGATAGGCCTCACGGCGTTCCTGCTCGGCCCGCCGCTCATCGTCGGCGCGCCGCTGTCCGTCGTTGCGATTAGGGTTGAGGGCGTCCTCGAGCATATTCCCGAGATTGGGCAATTGGAAATTCTGCGCCGACGCGCCGTGGATTTGGGCGAGCATCAGCAAGCCGGCGAGCGGGATGAGTTTGCGCACAATGTTTTCCTTGCGAACATGCCGCACTCCGTAGAATGCCTGCACTAATACTAAAGAACCTTAAGCTAATTTGACTGAAAGCGCCAGAATCATTCGTGTGGGCTTCGCGGCGCGCCACGTGGTTGGAAGCAGGTCCTGGCGCACATTGTCATTTCCCGAAATCACACCCGCCGAAGATGCTGGCGATCACGGTTTCGGTCCTGCGGGTCATCATGGTGGGTCGCTCGAACAGATCACCGCGCTGCCTCGCTTAAGCCCGGTCCACATGATCGTTGGTATCCGCCCTCGCCGCACCGTATCCTTTTCCAAATTCGGCACGAAGCATGCTGCATGAGGAGGTCCCACGCCCATGCCCAGACGTCCACTCGCCTTTGCCCTGGCCGCCGGCGCGCTCACGGCGCTGCTCGCTACTGCCCCCGGCGCGCAAGCTCAGCCCTCGCCGGAGGCGATTGTCGATGCCTTCGAGGCGGTTCTCGGCCCGATCCGCAGCCATCGCCCCAGCCACGCTAAGGGCACCTGCGCCGCCGGCCACTTCACCGCCACGCCGGAGGGCGCGCGGTTTTCGGTGGCGCCGGTATTCGACGGGCAGCGCGTTCCGACCCTGATCCGCTTCGGCGTGGGCGTCGGCAACCCGGCGGGCCCCGACACTGGGCGCACGACGCGGAGCCTCTCCATCCGCTTCGAGACGGCGGCCGGCGACATCTGGGACATGGCGAATATCTCGGCGCCCATCTTCGGGTCGCCGACGCCGCAGGTGATGGTCGATGGTCTGCTGGCGCGCCGCCCTGATCCCGCGACCGGTCAGCCTAATGCAGAGCGGGTGGCGGCCTTCGTCGCGGCCAACCCGGCCACCACCCTCCAGGGCCGCTGGCTTGCTGCAAATAACCCGCCGGCCAGCTGGGCCTCGACCCCGTATTGGAGTGTCAACGCCTTCCGCTTCCGCGGCGCTGACGCGGAGGTGCGCCACGTGCGCTGGGTGTTCGAGCCGCGGGCCGGCGTGCAGCGCCTTACGGACGAACAGATGCGCACCTTGCCGGCCAACTTTCTCGCCGATGAGCTGCGCCGGCGGGTGGGCACCGGTCCGGTTGAGTTCGACATGGTGCTGCAATTCGCAGGCCCCGGGGACGATCTCGTCAATCCGACGGTGGCGTGGCCCGATGACCGGCCCCGCGCCACTGTCGGGCGCCTGACTGTAGCCGAGGTGGCGCCTGGTCCAGGCGGCGCCTGCGACCCGATCAGCTTCCTTATTCTCGACCAGGCGCCAGGGATCGAGCTTAGCGACGATCCGACGCTGCAGGCACGCGCCGGCGCCTATGCAGTGTCGCTGTCCCGGCGGCTACAGTAGTCCGAAGCCGCATCGGACAAGATGCCGTCGGGCGTTTCGTGCTCTCGCCGAGTGTGCGGATAGGCGGAGACAGGGCCAACGACCTACGAGCCGGCTCCAGGACAGCGCCGGGGCGCGCGGCTTGGCAGTGTCTACGCCGCCAGATGCAGTTGGCGGCCCGCCGGCGGCTCCGGCTCCAGGGCGATCATGCGGGCGAACGCGACCACCGCCTGTCGGCGCTTGTCAGACAGCATCGCCCACAGCCCAATCAATTCGGCAATCTCCGCTGGCGACGGCGGCCCGGCCACCACTTGCTTTCCCTGATCCTCACCCATCAGCACACCTGCTCCCAAGAATAGCATCAATTGGATGCTTCTTGCGGAACATTTCCGATGTTGCAACCAATTCACGGCTGAGGAAGTCTGGCTGAAAATCAGGTTGGTTGAAGGAGCACCTAGTGCACTG
>NZ_JBHMFT010000089.1:0-6980 GCF_051433195.1 Falsiroseomonas sp. E2-1-a20
GCGACTGCGTCGAGCATGGCAGCGGCGCATTGCTGATGGCGCTTGGCGGCCAGAAGAACGGCGACGCCATCTTGTGGTTTCGACCGGAACAGTCACGGACGGTGACCTGGGGTGGCAATCCGGCGGTCCACGCCACGGTGGATTTGACAACACAGCGGCCGTCGCCGCGCCAGTCGTTTGCAGCTTGGAAGCAGACAATGCGTGGCAGGGCCGCCCCCTGGAGCGAAGGCGCGGTCTTGACTGCACGCGACCTGGGACGGTTGGTTGAACGGGAGATGACGCGGCGCGCCAGTTCGGAACTCGCGCGGGCGGAAAAGCATGCGCAGTTGGGTCAGTTGACCACAAACATGGCGCATGAACTCAATCAGCCGCTCGCAGGTATCAGTCTGGCGGCGGAGAACGCGTTGCGGAAGCTCGCGAAGTCGCCGGAGCCGCTGCCGCTCGTGCAGCAGAAGCTGAATCTTATCGTGGGCATGGCGAGTGACGCGGCAGATATCATCGATCGCATGCGGGTGCTGGGACGAACCGACAGCGGTCCTGCAGGACCGGTTGCCGTGGCCGATGTGCTGTCGAGAGTGGAAAGTCGCATGCGGAGCAAGCTGAAGTCGGATGGAGTCAGTCTGCTGCTGAGTATTCCGCAGAATTTGCCCCCTGCCTTTGCCAAGGGCTTCGCGCTGGAGCAGGTTTTTCTCAACCTGATAACCAATGCCTGTGACGCCTACACGGTACCGGCGACGCCGGTACCCGAGCCGCTTCGCATCATTAATGTGACCGCCACAACTGGAAGCGGACGCATAAGCATCGTGGTGCACGACCACGCAGGCGGTATTGCGCCCGATGTGCTTCCCAGGATCTTCGAGCCGTTCTTCAGCACTAGGCAAACCGGCCAGGGCGCCGGCCTTGGCCTATCGCTCAGCTACGGGAACATTGTCGACATGGGAGGCACACTCTCGGTTCAGAGCCGCGACGGACAAACCAGTTTCACGGTCGAGCTGCCTTTGGCACCGGCGGGATGAGTCACGGCAAGTAAGCTATCAGGTTCCCCCGGACCCAGCGGCTAGGTAAGCTGGATTCGGCCGTGATGGTTTGACGGCGTGGCTGCTTGGTCGCCTTCGGTTTCGGCGTCATGGACGGGATCCTAGCCCGCTTGCACCGGCGCTGATTCCACGCGGTTGCGACCGCCGCGCTTGGCCGCATACAGCGCCGCATCGGCGCGCTGCAGCAGCGCCTCCGGGCTTCCGTCGCTGCCAGTCGCAACACCTAGACTGGCCGTCATGCGAAGGGCCCCTTCCGCCAGCGTCACCTCGGTTGCGGCAATGGCTGCGCGCAGCGCCTCGGCCATCGCGGCGGCATCCGCGGCGCCGGGCAGCACGATGAGGAACTCCTCGCCGCCCCAGCGGATCACGGGCGTGCCCGCCGGCAGCACCGCCCGGCAGGTGGCGACCAGGCTGCACAGTGCCTCGTCGCCCGCCTCGTGGCCGTGGCGGTCGTTGATCGACTTGAAGTGGTCGATGTCCAGCATCAGCACCGCGGCGCCGTCCGGCCCGGCGAAGACCTCGGCAAGGGCGGCCTGGCCGGCACGGCGGTTGCTGGCGCCGGTCAGCGGGTCCGTCGTCGCCAGCCGGCGCAGCTCATCCTCCATCCGCTTGCGCTCGGTCATGTCGCGCGACACCGCGACGAAGCCGCGCACGCCGCCGGCCTCGTCGGGCAGCGCGGTCAGCACGGAATTGGCCCAGATGCGGCTGCCGTCCCGGCGTCGGCGCCAACCCTCCATCTCCAACGACCCGGTGCGGCGTGCCTCGGCCAGCATCCTTGCCATGCGCTCCGGCGCACGGTCCTCCGGTGGGAAGAACACCTCGATTGGCCGCCGATCGACATCCTCGGGCTGCCAGCCGCCGAAGCGTTGCAGGGAGGGGTTCCAGCCATCGACGCACCCTTCGGCGTCCAGCGTGTAGATGGCGTAGTCGCGGACGTTGTCGAAGATGGCGCGGAAGCGCTGCTGGTCGGTCTGGATGCGGCGTTCCTGTTCCACCAGCCGGGTCACGTCGTCCAGCACCAGCAGCATCGTCGCGCCATGCAGCCGGTGCAACGTGACGGACAGCACCAGGCCGCCAGCCGCCTCGCAGCGCCGATGATCGAGAATGACACCGGTGCTGTCAGCGGAGCCGTGTACCAGCCGCGCCAAGTCCGGCACCAGCGGCGCCAGCGCCGAATAGGCATCGGACAGGTCGCCCGCCGGGGCCAGCGGCATCAGGAACTGCGCCGCCAGCGGATTGGCCAGCATCACGCGGCCATCCATGTGGAACTGCATCAGCCCGACGGGCACGAGGTAGAGGAACTCGGTCAGCGCCTCCAGCGCATCCGGCACCGCGTCATCCAGCATGTGCCGGGCGCCTCTGCACCAGCAGGTACATACGCTGCGCTGTGGGATGCTTCAGCAGGCGCAACTGCACCGGCGTGGGCGCCATGCGGAGCGTGAAGACATAGTCGATGATGTCGTCCAGCGGCGCCTCCGCCTCGAAGCGCCGCGCAACCAGGGCGTTGTTGGTGCAGGGCGCGACGGAGGTGAAGAAGTGGCGGCCGATCACGCGGGCCGGGGTCAGGCCGGATAGGGTGGCCTCCGCCGTGTTGTACTGCCGCACCGTGCCATCCAACGCCATGCCGATGACGCCGAACGGCAGCGCGTCTCGCTCTGCATCTTGCGAAGCTTCGAGGTGATGCAGCAGATCGGGTGCGGCAAAGTCGGGCTGCATCGCGGTGGTTCCCCCATGTGGGGCAGAAACTAGCGCGTCGGCGGCTCACGGGGACGCGAGGTTTGTTCAGCTTTTGTTTGGTTGCGGTAGAAATCGCCATCGGCCGCGAGCCAAACCTACTCGTCCGGCATGCCGGCGTTGCTGAGAGTGCTGTTGCGACGGAAAACGGTTGAGGCGCTGGACGCAGCCGGGACCGATTCTGCTTCCTGCCCTCCTGCCCTCCTGCCCCGGCTGCCCTCGGTCGGCCGTCGTGAGAAACCCACCCAACGCAGACCGAGGACTGGTGGGCAGGGAGGACTGGGATTTAGTGGGATCAGCGCTTGGCTGGGGCGCGTCCGCCGACGGTCGCGAGCCGCAGCGTCTTGGGCGCCACCGGCGCGGGACTGGGATTTAGCGTGACCCCTCGCTCGTGCACATCCACCGACGCGGCTGGGTAAACGGACAGCGCCATGACGAGGGTGTGGCGAAACTGCTTACGAAAGTGATCCAGTCGCCCGAACCCTTGGCCAAACTGTTCTTTGAGTGCCGACCAGCTGATCGGTGTCGGTGCGTTCAAGACATGCAGGCGGTACGCGAGCCAACAGTACACGTCGAGCGCTAACGAATTGTTGGCGATCTGCTTGATGGCCGACTCCTCGATGGGCACCGGATGCCGCTTCAACTGGTTGAAGAACACTTCCGAGAGGGTTGCCGTCTCGATAAACTGATCGCCCGGGCTATCCCCATCGCCTTTCACGAACATGGCGGTGTCGAGGATCGTCTGGTTCGCGAGGCCCAAGCGGTTGCCTTGCATGACGTCGAACGACATCCGGCAGCGGCTGATCCGCTCGGCTTGGTCACGCACGTCCTGCATGGAGCGCCCACCGATGGGGATCCCTAGCCGCCGTAGCCAGGCATGAAGCGATCGTCCGAGGCTGATATCTCGTCTGCCGGTGCGCAGTGCTTCGGACTGGAGGTAGAGCAGGATCAGACGGGCACGGGACCCGTAAGGCACCCCGATGCTGACTGGTGGCTTGCCGGGCCGCATACCGGGCTGGACGAGCAGAGTGACGTGGTTAGTTATGACCTGCCAAGGAGCGTCGTCAGGCAGTCGTCGGTGAGGCAGCGCAGCTTGCGCCCAACCAGAGTACAGGAAGCCGATCTCGCTCTCTTCCGAAGCCAGGTAGGCAGCCGCCGCCTCAATGACGCGACGGTCCACGTCGGCCTTGACGGCTTCTTCCTTACCGAACTCCATCAGGAGCTGGTGTACCGCCCCCATCACCCGACCCTTTCACTGAGCAATTTGATCCTGCACGAACCCTACGCCCCCGTCGTGCTGGGATTTTGTGGGCTTAGCAAAAAGATACTTGAGCTTCTTATAGTATGTCCCTCTATACCCCAGGGGATAAACGCCTCAAGTCATTGACTTTGCGTGATCCGCCGAAGCGCCTGTCCCCACAAAATGCCAGTCGGCGCCCAGTAAATATCAGCTTTTCCTGTGGGTACCGGCCTCACCATTCCGGTCTGGCCACCGAGGAGACTCGGAACAGGACGTGCCGCCCCAGTAAATCCCAGTTTTGGCCTAGCCGCGCTCGCCGGTGCCCGCCGTGCTTGCCGTGGTGGCTCGTGCCGTAAGCGTGTCCGGCAGTGTGCTTGGGCAGACGGGCGCGCTGCATCTGATGGAAAAGCGAAGATGGACTTCCCCCTGGGGCGGGAGAGTTTGCTAACGAACCAGGCACGCGGAGCAACGTCAGACCATCTTTGCCACACGGATGCTGTACCGCGCCGTGTTCCTGTGCTTCCCCGGCGGCGGACGGATTCCCGCCACTCATGACGGTCGCTGAAGCCACTTCAGGGCTGCGTCGTCCAGCAGCGTTCGGAAGGCGTAGCGCTGGCCGGTGCCGCCTGCGATGAGCCCGACCTGGATGCTACTCGGCTTCCGCAATGTGCCGGTGCAGACTTAGTCCCCCTCCCCCGCCGCGCACCCGCGGCACTGCCATAAGGCTGACGGGCGCAGTGATCTGACCGGCTCAAGCGCAAAGCAATACATGAGCGCCGTCACACATGTGCGCCGGCGCTCATTCGCTCCTTCATTTTACGACGCGCGGTGCATTCTCCCGCCGGAACCAGTCATCAACCAGCTCCTCCATGAGGCTCTGCACCTTCCGCCTTCCCTGTCGGGCAAGCAGGACGTGCATCTGGGAAAAAGCTTCCTCGGACAGGAAGAACATCACCGCCCGCTTCCCTTCGCGGTAAGGCTGCCGTCGCCGAATGTCAGTCTCGTCGATCGGCTGGCTGATGGTCAGAGGTTCTGGCTGGGCGCTTTCGGACCCAGGAGTGTTAAAACCGGGGCGGCCAGCGTCAGCATCGGCAATATTGAAAAGGTTCTTGCGAGCCATCGCCTTACACCTTCATGCCTGCGGTCATGCGCGCAGGCGCCCCGCCCCTCATGCGCACATGTGCGCCTGCGCCACTGCGCGACTGTGCTCCGGTAGGGATTTGCAGTGCATCAAACAGGGCCTTCACTTCGCTTGCAGCCTTACTGCTCGGTTCAACCTCCTGCGCGGTCAGGCCTTTCATGAACGGGTAGCGGAATGCCTTACGCTCGCCCCACCTCACCGCAGAGACCTGCATCCCACGTTTGCGGATCGCATCGACCGTCCCTGTGATCTCCTGCCCCTGTGTAGGCACTCGGTTCAACACAAACATGATAGGAACGTTCGCCAGCTTGCACACGTCAATGGTGGCATCGACCGCATCGAGATCGACAATGCTGGGCTGGACGGGCGAGAGCACAAGGGTCGCCACCTTCGCTGCCTGAGCGGCCGCCCGATCCGCCTGTGGCGCGGTGTCTACGACTAGGAAGTCATAACTGGCCGAGCGAGCAGCCTCGATCGCCTTTTCCAGACGCCCTGCAGCCTCCGTAGTGACATCCGGCGGATCATCTCCCCGCCGGTCCATAATTTTCGCCGCAGATGCCTGAGTGTCAATGTCGATGAGGAGCGTCTTGAGGCCCCGGCGATGGCCTTCGACTGCCAGATGGATCGCCATCGTACTCTTCCCGCTCCCGCCCTTCTGGGCAACCAACGCTAGCACGAACATGAATGCCCTCCTTTGCGCCTTCACGCCTGTGGTCCGGCGCGCATGCCCACCGGAGCACATGTGCGAATGCAAGTGCCTTGGTGGCGGCCTACATACATTGATGCCTGTGCGCCTCCACACAGTCAAACAGGTGCACCGGCGCACCGGCTCCACTTAGCACCGGAACGACGGCGCACATGTGTGACGGTGCACATCACACCGATCACCGCCCGCTGCACCGTGCGCTGGAAGCCCGCCGTGGGCTTCGGATCGCCCGGGTAGCCGGTGACCAGTTCCTGCAGGCCGTGCTGGAGAAACTTAGTCAGATCCTGGCGGAGGGCCTGCGGGTCTCCGCCGCTGGCCCGGAGCGCCGCTGCGGCATCCGTGTCGTCGATGAGCGCGACGAGGAGGTGCTCCAGGGTGGCGTACTCGTGCCGCAGGAGGCTGGCGAGTTCGAGCGCGGCGTGGAGGTCCGCTCCAGTGTTCGGGACAGCATCGTGTCGGTCCTCTCGGCCTTCGGGGAGAGGAGCGTTGCCGGAACCGGGCAGGGGAGGGTGAACCGGAGTGAAGGGCGAGCTCCCGGGGCAGCAGGGCCTCCACTGATCCTACCTTGTGCTGACAGGCGCGTCAGGAATGCCGAGCCGGCTTGCCACCGCTTCGAGCAGGGCGAGATCGCCCACGCGCCGCTGCTTCCGGCTCAGCAGCGCGAGGGCTTCGCCGGGCGGCATGTCGAGTGCGGCGCCAATCGTGGTGGGCGTGGTCAGGTCTCGCTCGCTCAGCACACGGCCGATCAGGATGCGGAGGCGGATGATCTTCAGCCGCTCCGCTTCGTGGGCACGGCGCACCTCGGCGGTCAGCTTGGGCTTTGGTGGCGGCGGGTCGGCGGGGAGGGTCATGCCGGCGCATATAGGGCGCGCCGCGGCGGCCGTCGCCACAGTGCGTCACGACGAAGGCGCGGCAGGCTCAGGTGCGCAGGCCGGGGGGCCTGGAGGCGACGGCTATGGCCGCGCGTCGCCGAGGTGCCGGGCGGTCGTGGCAAGGGCGGCCGCGGCCGCGGCGTCGAGGGCCGGCAGCTGGGCGCGCAGACGCACCAGCAGGTCGGCAATGCGGATCGGCTTGATGAGGTAGTCGCTGGCGCCGCAGTCCAAGCCATCGAGCCGGTCCTGT
>NZ_JBHMFT010000090.1:0-6975 GCF_051433195.1 Falsiroseomonas sp. E2-1-a20
GCCGGCTCGTGCTCGATCAGGTCGAACACCGCCTCGCCGAAGGCCCGGACCAGCTTCGTGGCGTAGACGGGGCCGATGCCACGGATCATGCCGGAGCCGAGGTACTTCTCGATCCCCTCCAGGGTGGTGGGCGGGCTGGCCTTGAGGAAGGCGGCCTTGAACTGCAGGCCGTGGGTGCGGTCGTTGGTCCAGGTGCCGCTCATCTGCACCCACTCGCCGGCGGCGATGGTGGCGGCGTGGCCGACTACGGTGACGAGGTCGCGCTGCCCGCGCACCTTCACGCGGAGCACGCAGAAGCCGCTGTCGGCGTTGTGGAAGGTGACCCGCTCCACCAGCCCAGCCAGCGCCTCCGTCGAAGGCCCACAACTGGCGACCGCGGCACCGGCGGGCACCGGTAGAATCATTTCGACCTCATGTAGATTGGATTAGGCGCAGCTGTCTTCACCATGGATCCAAATTTCGACGCCGGCGACGGCGGTCGATCGACCGCCGGTGCATCGGGCTGGTACCGCACGGCGCTTACCTGGTGAACATCGCGCGTGGGCCGTATGGGACCAGGACGCGGCATGTGATGCGCTGGAGGCCAGGCGCCCTGGGCGGTATCCTAACAGAAGTCATCGTGCCGGAATCGATGCCAACAGGCCATCGCCTGTGGCGCAGGCCCGGTCTGCTACAAGTGCCGCACGTGCCACACGTCCCCTCCGACGATCCGCAACCCTACAACGACAGCGCCATCGACATCCTGTTCGTCAATCTGCGCGCGATCAGGTACAAGCCTTCCGCGCTAAACTAGGTCCATCCACTGCGGGGCTACTGATCCGGTTTAAAATGGCCAACGAGCTGGCTAACGTCCTGGGCCGGCTCTTTCAGATCGCGCTTCCGAGTTCCGACGCCGTTTGCCCGTGCTGGACACACACACACACCTCCGCATCCGAAGATCGTCTAGACTAGACTATGCTATGCTAGTCGAGCTGAGTGCGTTCTGGAGCTGTCTTATCTGTAACAAACTAAACTCGCCGACGTACAACGCCAAACTCGATGGCCCGCCGCAGACGCTCCTCCTCCTCCCTGAGGTGTTTCTCAATCGCTTCGCTGATGATGTCCTGCATTGACGCGCCAAAACCATGTTTTACGAGGTTCACAAGCCGCGCATGTGTTTCGTCGGGCACCTTCAGCGCGATCCCCTTCCGCATTGCCGGGCGCGCAGCGAGGGTCAGCGCCGCTGGCTGCATTGGGACCATTTGGCTCTCTGCTGACAGCAGTGGGCGGTCTTGATCACCAACGGCGCCGGCGACGATCGCGTGAGCCTCTGGTCTGTCGATATAGCTTAGGTCGCGCTTTGGCTTAGGCGGCCGTGTTGACTTGGGCGGCGTTGTCATCGCCGAAAATCTCCCTGAAAAAGGCTTTCATTTCAGCTTGGGCCTTCTCGTCGATCTTGCCGTCCTTCAACCGCGGCTCGAAGACGGTTCGGCCAACCTCCTCATTCATCCCATAAACGCTCCGGTTGATGAGGAAGGCCTGCAGGCGGCCGAGGTGCTTGAACCCACTCGCCTCGATTTTTTCGGCGGCCGTTGAGACGACCTGTTGGGTTAGCGTCCAGTTGCTGGGCACGTTGTTGAGTAAGACAAAAGCCCGAAGGGCTTCGTTCTGCAGGGTGATCTCCCCGACCAGGTCATCCATCCGCTCCAGGGTCCACCAGTTAAATGCAGTCGGGTTGATGGGCAGCACGACCTGATCCGCCACCAGCATGGCTTGGCGCAGCTCTGCCGTGTCCCTGCCACCAGTATCAATCACGATGTGCTCGAACTTGGCCGCTAGGTCACGGACGGATCGTGCCACGCCAGCACCCGTTTTCATGACAGTCTGAATCCGCGGCTGCCCCCCATCCTGATCTCGGGCCGCACAGAAGGTACTGGCGGTCCCTTGAGGATCAGCATCCACCAGCAACGTGTCTTGGCCGCTTCTGGTCAGCAGATAGGCGAGATGTAAAGCCAGCGTGGTCTTCCCTACGCCGCCCTTCTCGCCGCCGACGGCGATAATCATGTCTAGCTCCCTCTGGTCCAGACAGGCAGAGCCTACGCGAGTGGAGGCAGGACTGCAACAGTCCAGTCCAGTCTAGATACTCACTTTCTCAACTAGACGGATCTAGATTGATAAGAGGTTGTTGTAGGGCGGTGAGCGAGGCTCCGGGGTGCTGGTAAAGTCCCCAGTTAGCCGAGCTCAGGCTGCGGCTTAAAAAAAGATTTTGCGGTTAATGGTAGCGCTTAGGCGCCGTCCCTGCACCAGCCTAGGCGCGACCGGAGGTAGGGATGGGTGGAGGACAAGTCCGCGGTCCTCCACTTCTATTTTCGCCCGGCGATAAACCGCGAGAACCAGCCGTAGGCTTTCCAGGAAGCCGGCCCTGAAGTTGTTCATGCGGGAGACACCTGGCCCGAATTGGGCCTTCAGTGCTGGCCAACTGACCGAGGTGGGCTTCTCCAACGCATGGAGGCGGTAGGCGAGCCAAGCATAGACATCAAGCGCTGCGCTATTGTTGCTGATGGCCCGCACTGCCGCCTCTTCTACCGGCACGGGATGCCGGCACAGCGCCTCGACGAAGCCTTCGCTGAGCTTGCAGGTTTCAGTGAAAAGTGTGCCGCCCTCAAGATCGGCGTGCGGCTCGAACATGGCCCTGTCCACAATGTTCTGGTTTACCAGCCCGATGCGGCCGCCTGGGGCCTGAATGTGGAAGGTGAAGCGGCAGCGTGCGATACGATCCGCTTGCTCGCGGACCTCACGCTGTGATTTGCCCCCCTGGGGTATGCCCATTCGGCCAAGCCAATCGCGGAGACTGCGCCCTAGCTCGACTTCACGAGAGCCAGTCCGGAGCGCCTCCGACTGTAGGTAGAGCATGATTAGACGAGCCCGGCTGCCATAGGGTACGCCTCCTGCCACCAGATCTCCCGAGGGGCCTGGTTGAAGGCCAGGCTCGACAGCTAATCGCACCCTTTCACTAGCAATTTGCCAGACCTGACCGTCGGGCAAGCGACGATGCGGCAGGGCGGCTTGGCACCAGCCGGAGTAGAGGAAGCCGATCCCGCCATCTTCATCGGCAAGGTAGGACGATGCTGCCTCGACGACGCTACGGGAATAGTCGCCGGCGAGAGCCGCAGCCTTCCCCTGCGTCTCGATGAGGTCGTGCAAGTTGCTCATGGTCTGCAGTTTTGCCCATGCGGCCCCTGCCTGTCGCTGGGGACTTTTCCAGCAGCGCGGTACTAGTGAATCTATTAGCTTAGTAGTGTGCTGGCAGAGTCCCCGGGATAACCTTGCAACCCTCTGATTCTGCAAACCGGCACTCGCAAGCCGCCTGCTGGTATAGTCCCCGCTTTCCGCTGGAAGAGTCCCCGCCACAGCGCTGGTATAGTCCCCGCTGCGTGCTGCAAGAGTCCCCGATGGAGTCCCGAATCGAGGTGCGTGGGCACAGGCCGGCATGCGAAGCTTGTTGGCAGGGTAGGGACCTTAAACCAGTACTCCTCGGCTGCTCGCCGCTAGGGCGGGGACTTTACCAGCAAGTAGTCCAACCCTGCTTCAGCCGGAGCCTCCGGCGTAGAGGGGCGGCGCGGTTCTAACGGCGGTGTCAAACTAGCGGGCGATAGCGGCAGGCGCCGCCGCCGCCGTCCGTCCGCCTTATAGCCCAACCTTTGGTTGCGGCGTTGTTGCGGAAGAGTCCGCCGCGGCGGACATAGCCGCGCAGCACGGCGGCGGAGCGGTGGCGGGTTTGCTGCATGATGGCGTGTTCGGGCACGCCGGCGCAGGCGGCCGAGGTGGCGAAGCCGGCGGCGACGGCGGCCTTCACCGCCCGCGCCACGTCGCGGTCGGACAGGCGGCTGGCGGTGGCGCGGCCGCCCTTGGTGACGGGGAGGAACACCGCGCCGTCTACGATCCCGGCGGCCGCCAGCCAGCTCTGCACGGCCCGCACCGGGCAGGTGAGTTCGTGCTGGCCGTGCGGCAGCGCCACCTCGGTGACGGCGCCGTCGGGGTCGGTCTTCGCGCGGCGCGGCACAGCGCCAGCACCACGCCTTCGGGCACCGGGCGCAGGTCGGCGCGGCCGAGCGCCACCAGCTCCGACCGCCGCAGCGCTGCGGCGAAGCCGATCAGCAGCAGGCGCGGTCGCGCAGCGGCCGCCGGGTGGCGCGGGTCGAGGCTGTGGCCCCGCAGGCGGTGCGCCTGGCCGATCGCCACCAGGCGCAGCTTGGAGCGCCCCCCATTTTGACCGGGCACCCGGCGTAGCCCGAAGGGCCTGGGCGCACGCCTATGTCGAAGCCCATCAAACGCGTCGAAATCATTAGCGGCCGCGAGCGCCGCCGGCAGTGGCGCGAGGCCATAGCCGGCGAGGTCAGGATCGGCGTCACCTGCTTCCACGCAATCGGCTGGAGACCCTGCAGTCAGGTCGGGTCCGGAAGCCCGAGCCGGCTCGCCACCGCTTCCAACGGGGCCAGATCGCCATCGCGCCGCTGCTTCCGGCTCAGCAGCGCAACGGCCTCGCCAGCCGGCATCTCAAGTGCGGCGCCGATCGCGGCGGGTGTGGTCAGATCTTGGTCGCTCAGCGCCCGGCCAATCAGCATGCGGAGGCGGATGATCTTCAGCCGCTCGTCGGCGTGGGCACGGCGCGCCTCGGCTGTCAGCCTGGGCTTGGCAGGCGAAGGCTGGTCGGCGGGCAGGGTCATGTCGGTGCATATAGGGCGCGCCGCAGTGGCCGTCCTCACATCACTCCCGACGAATGCGGGACTGGTTCCGATGCGCGGGGCGGGGAGGGGAGCGCGGAGGTTTACGGTTGTCGTGTGCGGGGTCACCAGTGCGGCCTCCTCTGGCATGGTTGGCGCACCGATGCGGCCGGAGCTTAACGGGCCGAACCACAAGATTTGCGCGGCGAGGCTTCGGATCCAGCAGCGCCCATCAGCTTCATCACGGCGGCGGTCAGCCGGGCCGGCTCAAAGGGCTTGATGAAGCAGGAAGAACGCTGACCATCGCTCATCCCGGCGAGGTTTGCCGCCTCGCCGGTCATCACCAGGATGTTCGCTTCTGGCCACCGGCGGCGCAGCTCCGCCGCGAGCATGAGACCGTTCATGCCAGGACCCAGCTGCACATCCGTCACGATCACCGCGGGAGGGGCAGTGTTGTCATTGACGGCGGAGAGCGCCGCCTCGGCACAGGCCAGGCCGAGGACCTTCAATCCGGCCTCACCCAGTTCTTCCTCAAGCGTTTCGCGAAGCAGTTCGTTGTCCTCGACCAACAGGACGTCCATGGCCATGACCTCTCTTCCAGCCCTCCTCCGCTCATGGGTTGAAAGCCAACTGTCATCAAGCGGTTTATGTGCAAGTTCGTTTGGACGCCGGCACATGCCCGCGCTTGTCACTGATGTTCTGACGCAAGGGTGAAGCAGTAGATGAGCGGAAGCGGCAAGAACTCGAGACAAGGAACCGCCAAGACCGGCCAAATATACTATGTGATTCAGCGTCTTCAGAGGGTGCGCGGGGGAGGGCCTCAACCTGAACATGCCCATAGGCGATGGCCAGTGTGATCCAGACGCTTTAGGTTAGATGTCGGTGCCGGTGATTGTCAGCACCGGATGCCGAGACCTGTCGAGCGATGAGCGGGCGCCGCCGTCGCCCTTGGCGGCGCCGGTCGAGGTGATCTCGAGCCTTGAAGCGAAGCTTGTTTCCTCGATCTGGTGCGGCGGTTCCTGCCGCAGGCACGGAAGTTGGCGGAACCTCCCGCAGCATAAGCGTGCGGCGCCGCCATAGGCCGCTGCAGGGGCGTGCGGTGATGGCCAGGATGCCTGTGTCGGCAGGCGAACCCGGACTGGCTACGGGCTGTCGGCTCTACGTGATCGCGATCAGGGTCGCGCGTTGCCGAGGTGCCTGCCGGCGGCGGGAAGGGCAGCGGCCGCACCGTCGAACACCGGCAACTGGGACCGCAGACGCACCAGCAGGGCGGCGATACCGACCGGCTTGATGAGGTGGCCGCTCGCGCCGCAATCCAGGGCGTCGAGCCGGTCCTGCTCCCCGGCCGAGCCGGTCAGCAGGAGGATCGGGATCCGCAGGCCGCGCTGGCGCAGCTGCCGGCAAAGGTCGCGGCCGTCACCGTCGGGCAGGCCCAGGTCGAGCAGGATGGCGTCATAGGCGGCGTCGGAAGTCCAGCCTGGGCGCCGGCTAGGTAGGTGCCGGCTGGACGACGAGATCCAACACCTTGGCCTGCATCGAAGCGCAGAGTGCCCTGGCCTTGTCGTAGGTGGCGCCGGGCCGCAGTTCCAAGGTGATCATCATGCCGCGAAGCTGCGGGATGTCGGCCCCCTTCGGCTCGAACAGGATGAAGGGCCGGTCGGGCTGGCCGTCGCCGGCTTCCTTGACGGTGAAGGTGGAGCTCGCGCGGTTGATCATGGACGCCTCCCAGAATGTTCTTATTATGCAATATGAACGGCGGCCCCACCAGGATCGAACCCTGTCTCCCCACACACTTGTCCGTGGCCCTTGAGAGCACCGCGCGAAGATCCAAGACTCGAGTCTCGCGCTATCGGTCATGGAGGTCAGCATGTCGGATGCGGTGAACAGTGCCCGGCCGGACCCTGAAGCGGAGCAGGATCTTGAGCAGGCCATTCGCGAGCGGGCCTTCCTGCTTTGGGAGTTGGAGGGCCGGCCGGAGGGCAGGGAGGAAGAATACTGGCATCGAGCCCGCGAGCGGATAGAAGCCGAAACGCACGCCGCATATCCCCCGGCGCAGGCCGGCCACCACCGGACCTAGTCGCGCCGTCCCACCATCCTGGTGCCAGGGGCAACGGCGTCGGGCGGCTATTTGGTGTTGCTTCAATCGTGCCTGGAAATCACGAAGAAAATCCGTTGGCGATTTACGGCCTGTGATGCGTTGTCTCCTGTGTCCTCGCGCAAGCTCGCGCCGATAGCAGGGTCGAACGTCATGCCGGTCCTCAATCGCATCTCG
>NZ_JBHMFT010000091.1:0-6570 GCF_051433195.1 Falsiroseomonas sp. E2-1-a20
GCGCGGGATGCCGATGCGGCGCAGCGCACCAGCGATCGGCGCCAGCACGAAGGACAGCAGCACGGCCAGCGCCAGCGGCACCAGCAGTTCGCGCGCGAAATACAGCACCGCGACCACTACCAGCGCGGCCTGGGCGATCGCCCCGCCATCCTTGGGCACGCCAGCCGGGCGGACGCGTCGGTCCGCGATGGGCGGAAGCTTCGGCATGGGAGGATCGTCCTTCGGCCGCATGGGGGCTGTGCTGAACCGGAACACCGCCGCACCAATCCCGTTGCACGGGTGTTGGAGAATGCGACAGTTTCTTCATGCCCTCATCCTTCCCAACAAACCGTGGTGCTGCTGGGCGGCGCCGAAGGGCGAACGAGGGCAAGGCAGCTGGAGCGCGTGGAGGCTCAGCTTGCTGAGCAGGCAACGCCCAACCTAGCCGAGAAAGGGTGCCGCGAGCAGCAGGACGGCGAAGCTTCCGACTGCCGCAGCCCCCACCCGCGGTACCGCCCCGCCCCAGCCACGTCGGCTTGCGGCGCCACCGAGCATTGCGCCCGCTGCAATCCAGAACACACCGACCGCCACCAGCAGCAACAGGAAGCCGAGCATGTAGGGCGGCCAGACGCCCCGTCCCGCCGCGAAGGGTACAACCCCGAGTGCGAAGACGATCGCCTTCGGGTTCAGTAGCGTGGTGATGAAGACCTGGCGGGGCGTCACCACCGCCCCCGTCGTCAGGGCGGCCCCGCCGCAGCGCCACAGGCGGAAGGCGAGGGACAGGAGGTAGACGCCCACCGCCGCGCGCAGCACTCCGGCCAGCAGGGGCGCTGCCGCCATCGCCGGCCCGAGCATCAGCCCGAGCGTGAGGATGGAGACGGTGTAGCCGCCCGCCTCGGCCGCGATCAGGGGGAGGGAGTGCCGCAGCCCAGCCGTGGCTCCAGCGGTGGCCAGCAGCGTATTGGTCGGGCCCGGTGTGCCGAGCACGGCAAGCACCGCGAGCACGAAAAGGACGGGGTCTTCCATGCCGTCTGAGGCACCTTTTGTCGGAGGGAGGCGATTAGGCGCTGCAGGACCCGGATGCTCGCGCCTGATTGGAGGAGGTCAACTGGCAAGGCTAGACGGAACAGGTGCACCGGCTAGCAGCGCGAGCTGCTTTATCTACTTTGAAGACGACCTCGTCCAAGGCGTCTTCCGATTCCGGGTTGGATCGACCAATCCGACTGACCATCCGATCTCGAATTTCATCAGGAGGCGTGCGGCCTCTACGATCTCAGTTCGCGGAGGCGCCGCTGGCACGGACAATTGGCGCCCACTTTGCCGTCTCCTCGCGAATGAAGCGGGCCAGCTCATCGGCTGCGGAAGACACCGGCTCAACGCCGTGGCGACCCAAGTGGGCCCGTACCTCCGGGTCTGCCAGCGTTGCGCGCATGGCCGCGTTCAGCTTATCCACGATCGGCTGCGGCAGACCCTTTGGCCCAACCAATGCATACCAGTTGCCAACCTCGTAGCCCGGTAGCGTCTCCGCCACCGTCGGCACATCGGGCAGCAACGAGGACCGTTGGAGCGTCGGCACCGCGAGTGCGCGCAGCTTGCCACCCTCGATCTGCGGAATGGCGGTGGGAGCGGTGGAGAAAGCATAGTCGATCTTGCCGCCAACCATGTCGCTCATCAGCGGACCCCCGCCACGGTAGGGAACGTGCACTGTCTTGATCCCGGCCATTTGGTCGAGCAGCGCACCCGCAAGATGGCCGGCACCGCCGACGCCTGACGATCCGTAGGTGATCGTATCTGGCGCTGCCTTGGCCGCCGCAATCAGTTCGGCAACCGTGCGCCAGGGCCGGTCGGCCGGCACCACCAGGACGTTCAGGATGGACCCTGCCTGGCTGATCGGTGTCAGATCCGTCTGCGGGTTGAAGGAGAGGTTGGTGTAGATAGTCGGGTTGATGGCAAGCGCCGCGATGGTTCCCATTAGCAGCGTATAGCCATCCGGCGCAGCACGGACCGTGAGGTCGGTAGCGAGGTTGCCGCCGGCACCGGGACGATTGTCGATCAGGATGGCGCCGCCAAGCGCTTGCTGCAACCTGGGTTGCATCGTGCGGGCGGTGAGATCGGTGCCGCCACCGGCGGCAAACCCAACAATCATGCGGATTGGCCGGTTCGGGTAGTCGCTGGCGCGCTGGGCGTACGCGGGCAGATATGGCATCGCAAGCCCAACGGGCATCGCGGCAAGACCGCGGCGAGTGATCATGTTCGTCCCTCCTAACTCTCAAGACCCGGTAATAGAGGCCACGGTGACCTCGACGCGGCCGTTGCGCAAATGTGCAGCGCCTCCCCCTGCCGTCGCCTTCGCCGACCTGTCGGGTGATCCGGTTAAGCTCGTCGTCGGTTAGGCTTTCGTTGCGGTAACTGGATTGTCTCGACCCCTTTGTAGCGGCGCCATTTTCAATGGGAGACGGATGTGGACGCGCAGCCCGGTGGGCGCAAAGTGCGTCGTCACCTCGGCTTTTAGCTGCCTGCCGAGTCCGCGCTCCAACAGACGCAGGCCGAAACCCTGCCGTGTTGGTGGACCACTGACCGTTGGTCCACCCTCCTCGGCCCAGGAAAGCTCCACGGCGCTCCCATTCCTGAATACTTGCCAATCCACGGTGACGCGGCCTAACGCGAATGACAGCGCACCATGCTGGGCTGCATTCCTCGCGAGATTGTGCACCACAACTTTCTCGCCGCACGATCGTGCTGTTCAGCGCTGCCGCTTCGGCTTCCCGCAACCCTATATTCGAAGGCGCGATCGCGAATCTTGACCTTCCAGCCACCGCGGTATGGCTCAGCAGCCCTACCTCGGAGTCCGCGTACGATCAGCTTAGGGCAAGCGCAATAGTGCCGCCCCCCCCTGCTGCCCTATCTGCTCACCACAAGCCGTCTGTCCCAGGCGTCGACCCCGACCTGCGCAAATGCAGCTGTACGGCGTTGGGCTTTTAGCGACCTTGACCAGTCGAGGCTGCCTGCCCATGCTCGAAGCCCAGGGGTCAGTCCGCGATCGCCCCGTGAGGCTTCGGCCCAAGCATCGCGTCCATGCTCCGGCGCTCCGCGCCGTAGGAGGACGCTCATGCCAAGTCCCAACATCATTACGCCCAGCCAACTTGGGCGGCTTCTGGGAACGCCGGAGGCCCCGGTCGTCCTGGATGTCCGCACCGACGAGGACTTCGCCGGTGATCCCCGGATCCTGCCCGGAGCCATCCGCCGCGATTTCCGGTCGGCGGGCTCCTGGGCGGGTGACTTCGCCGGCCGCTCTGTCGCCGTCATCTGCCAGCGCGGCCTAAAGTTGAGCCAGGGCGTGGCCGCCTGGCTCCGCCACGGTGGCTCCGCGGCCGAGGCGCTTGAGGGTGGCTTCGATGCCTGGGCCGCCTTGGGTGGCCTCCTGGTCCGCCCGGACCAGTTGCCGCCCCGGGATGCCCAGGGACGAACCCTCTGGGTCACACGCTCCCGCCCGAAGATCGACCGCATCGCCTGTCCATGGCTGATCCGGCGCTTCATCGATCCCATGGCGGTGTTCATCTTCGTCGTCCCGTCCGAGGTGGCAGCGGTCGCCGACCGCTTCGGCGCCACGCCCTTCGACGTTGAGGGGGTCTTCTGGAGCCACAGGGGCGACCTCTGCACCTTCGACGTCATGGTCGAGGAGTTCGGCCTCACTTCCGAGCCACTGGCCCGGCTCGCCACCATCATCCGCGGCGCCGACACCGCTCGGCTCGACCTCGCGCCGGAGGCGGCCGGGCTGCTGGCCGCCTCGCTTGGGCTCTCGCGCATGTATCGGGAGGACCTTGCCCAGCTCGACGCCGCCATGGGCCTCTACGACGCCTTCTACCGATGGGCACGTGATGCCACGGCCGAGACCCACAATTGGCCAGCGCCAGGGGGCAAGGCATGAGCATGAAGACGAATAGCGAGGCCGAAGCAACGCGCGCGCCTGCAGCAGCACCGGCACTACTGCCCTCCTTCAGCGAGGCCCTGCGGGTCTGGCTCAAGATCGGCCTGCTCTCCTTCGGCGGGCCGGCCGGGCAGATCGCCCTCCTGCACCGCGAGATCGTAGATGAGCGCCGTTGGATCTCGGACACGCGCTTCCTGCACGCGCTGAACTTCTGCACCCTCCTGCCCGGTCCGGAGGCGCAGCAGCTCGCCACCTACCTTGGCTGGCTGCTGCATGGCGTGCGCGGCGGCGTTGCCGCAGGGACGCTGTTCGTCCTGCCGGGCCAACCTGGTGCGCGAGGCTGCCTACCCGGAATGAGCCCTGGCAGGCGCGACAGTTCATGCGACGGTCGCCGCCGGAAGACTGGGTCAGCCGCATCGGGCGTGACCAGCAGCACCCGCATCCCTTGCGGATTGGGGAACGCGGGTGCTGTCGAGGCCTGAGGCTCACCTCAGCGGCTCGCTCGCCACTACCTAGACCCTCGCGTTACGATGCTCGACGCGACAACCGGTTGGAGACGTGCATGAAGCCCGAGACGGGGACGGTCCCAGCGCCGCCGGACGCGGAGGCCCGACGTCGGGTGGCACCAGTGATTTGCTACCCAGTCGAGAGCCTGCCGCAGCCCGACCTCGGCGCCTACCGCGCAGCGCGGGGAGGCTGGACGAAGACTGGCGAGGTGATCGTGCCGCCGCGGGAGGCCCGCACCTTCGACGTGCCGGCAGGCCACTTCTTCCGCATCGTTAGCATCGAAGGTCCACAAGTCGGCGACCTGAACCTTTGGGCCGCGGGCGATACAGGGGAGCGCTTCTTCTCAGGCAAGACGCGGGCGCTGCATGGGACGCACCTGTCGAGCTGCGACAGGCTGTGGTCCTGCCTGCCGCACCTGCGACCGATGGCGACGATCACCGAGGACACGCTCGGCTGGTATGGCTTCGACGCGTATGGCGGGTCGGTACACGACGTGATCGGCACGCGCTGCGATCCCTACACGCATCGCCTGTTGTCGGGCGGCGATTACCACCATTGCTGCCACTCGAACCTCACCCGCGCCCTTGCCGGCCGCCTGGGCTGCCCCCCGGAGGCGGCCGAGCCGTTGGTGCATGACGTGCTCAACGTCTTCATGTGCACGGGCTTCACGCGCGACACGGGCCAGTACTTCATGAAGGCGAGCCCGGTGCGGCCGGGCGACTTCCTGGAGTTCTTCGCCGAAATCCACCTGCTCGGCGCCTTGTCCGCTTGCCCAGGCGGCGATTGCAGCACTGAGCATTCGAGCGCCGCCGCCGCCTGCCATCCTCTGCTCGTCGAAATCTTTAGGCCGGCAGCGCCGCCACACGGCTGGGCTTCACCCGCGCGCAACGGCTATGGCTGTGGAGCGGCGCGCTACGGGATCCCAGATCGGCATGGGGAGTCTTAATTAATATCGAGGCGGGATAAGCTTTCCCGTAGGGGACGCCGATGCCGAAAGGGGTCCCACTCGCGCGCTTGTCCACAGCTCGCCGCGGCACTGACCGCGCGCGGCGTGCCCGCGCCAGCCGGCGGGCGCGCTTGGCACCCGATGCAGGTGAAGCGTGTCGTTGAGGCCAAATAGGCTGAGCAGCGAGCAGCTATTCGTCCAGCTTGCAGCACTGGGCGGACTTCATCCCGGACCCAGGCCACAACTTGGCATCGCTCGAGGCATGCAGTGCCCCACACTCACTACCGCTCGGCTCGACCGCCTCGGGGATCAGAAAATGACCACCTACGTGAGCATTGCCGGGATCCTGAAATTAGGAGTGGAGTGGCCCGCGGTTGCCTGTCGAAGAACACGTGAGAGGTTATCAGCCGAGTATGGCTTGTGGAGCAGCGGAAATCCGTGGCGCCCGTCCTCTGCAAGGACGTGGCTGTAGCCACTGGTCAGCACCACCGGTAGCTCAGGCCACCGTGCGCGCAGGAGGCCAGCCAGTTCAATTCCGCTCATGCCCGGCATGACGACGTCCGAGAAAACGAGATCAAAGGTGCTGCCGTCCTCGCCTAGCAGGTCGAGAGCTTCGGCAGCGCTTGTTGCGAGCGTCGTCTCGTGGCCAAGATCGCGAAGAAGCAGCATCGCAAACTCGGCAACCTGCGTGTCATCCTCGACGACCAGTACGCGGCAGCGCCTCGACGCGTAAGCAGGTGCTTCGACTTCAGGTGGAGCTACATTGGGTGGGTCGGTCCGAGGTAGATAGAGGGTGAAGCACGCGCCTTCACCCAACCGGCTCGCGACATCCACATCGCCGCCCGACTGTTTGGCGAAGCCGTACACCTGACTGAGGCCCAGACCCGTCCCCTTGCCGATCTCCTTGGTCGTAAAGAACGGCTCGAACAGCCTTTTCATCGTGTCTGCGTCAATGCCGGTGCCTGTGTCGGTGATCGACAGGGCGATGTGGGCCTCGGCGACCGGCTGGTGGGCGCGGATGCTAGGTCTTGCCGTCACAGCACGGATCGCGACGGTCAGCATTCCCTGACCATCCATGGCGTCGCAGGCATTCACTGCCATGTTGATCAAGGCGGTTTCGAACTGGCTTGGATCGGCCTCTACGAAACAGGGCATCGCCGCAGCATCGATCACAAGCTGAACGCGCGCGCCGATCAAGGTCTGCAACATG
>NZ_JBHMFT010000092.1:0-6473 GCF_051433195.1 Falsiroseomonas sp. E2-1-a20
CTCTGGATGGCGCAGGCCCAGATCCTCAACACCGACGACTTCTTCGGCGGCCCCGCGCTCAAGCACCGCGAGAGCCTGAACAGCTGCCCGCATTGGTGGTGTCGTCCCCAGCAGACGCACTTGACCAGAACATCGCAGCAATGCCCCTTCCGCGCCCACCAGTTGAAGTAACTCCGCCTTTCCGGCGGCCAGTACCTCGATCAGCGGACCATCTGTCGCTAAGCGGCGCTCCAAGGCACCAAGGCTAGCGTTGCCGGCCGACCGCTGAGCATCGATTTCAGACTGGTGGAGGCTGCTCAGCAGCAATGCCACGACTTCGCCGACCATCGCGGCCTCAGTCCGTATAGCTGGGCCTGCGATTCGAGGTGTCGCGTGATGACACACCAGCATCCCCCAGAGCCGGTCTCCCTGCGGAATACCGATGGTGAGGCTGGCCGTCGTATTCATGTTCCGCATGTATTCGCGATGAAGGGGAGAGACACTTCGAAGGCTGCTGCGGGTAAGGTCGAGTGCAGGTCCATCCGCAAGCGCAGGGCCCGTAACCAAGGGCACTGGCGCATAGTTGCAATCGGCGATCCCGCCTACGCGCTGGACCAGATACAGGCGTCGGGCCTGCGGCGGTATGTCGGATGCGGGGTAACGCAACCCGCGGTAGGGCTGCAAAGGCGGCCGAAGGACCTCAGCGATTACTTCGCCATCTCCATCCTCGGCGAAACGATAGGCCATCACCCTGTCAAAGCCTGTAATTTCCTGCAATCCGACGACTGCCAGTTCGCAAAGTTCCTGCTGGCTTTCAGCGCGCCTGAACGTCTCGATCACCGACAGGACCAGGCTGAATGGAAGTGTCTGCAGAGGAGCCGCCTGCACTCGCTCGATGTCGACGCACACGGACGCGCCGGATCGGAATGAGCGCAGGTGGATGGCCCCACCACTCGCCTTCTGTAAGATGCAGGTCCTGTGCAGGGCTCCTTCGGGTCTCTCATCGCCAAACAGCGCGCGGCACGAAGCGTCGTCGAAGATTTCGTGCAGGTGCTTCCCGAGTGCTGCCCCGGCGGTTACGCCCAGCAGCAAGGCGAGATTTGCGCTGGCATGCGTTACGATGCCGCTGTCAGCCTGCGCTGCGACAAACGCACCGTGCGGCTGGATCGATTCTGGAACGTGGATCTGCTCGTCTTCACAGTTCATGTTTCATTGCCTAGGACATCGCGCCATTCCGACGTCTCTGGCGGCTTGCTTGCCGTCGTTCAGCCGGTTCATTGGGTGGTCATGCTCCGGCGCGGCGGTCAGATTGAGCGTGCCATTGTTGGAGTTAAAGCGGCGGATACCGCTTTTCAGGGTCAGCAGCAAAACGCCGGAGCGGCAAAGGTCGAGGGAGCCGACCGGCTCGGCACACTGCAATTCATTGCACACTTGAAAATACCTGCCGGCATCCCCATATCTGTTGCTCGAGAGGCAACGCCCCACCCGGCTCCGCGACGTCCTCGCTCCCCCAACAGCACCCGTTCATCCTTCAAGCGGACGAGGCAGCCTGAGCCGGGCAGCGCTGGACCTTGCCAAGGCCCCGGCAACGAAGCTGATGGCCATCCGGCGCCGCTCCTGCTTCGGCAGGGGAGGGGGTGCTGGCCTCTCGCCAACCCTGTCATCCCACCTCGGCGGGCATGGGCCGCATCACCTCGACGCCGCCCATGCCCGGCACCGCGCATCCGGCACTGAGCCGGCCGCTTCTGCGAACCATCCCTGCCAGCGGTGGCACGGAGGGTGCCGACGACAGGGTTCACCCGGCGCCGCCCCGGACCAGCCGGGGAGGGGGCGCCGGTCCGCCGCGTCACGACGCGGCTTCTGCGTGGGCCGTTGCCCGCGCCTTCATCACACCAGGCCTGGGTTCAGCCCGGCAGCCCCGCAGCGCGCCCTCCAGGGCCCGCCGCGGCGGCGGCCGGGCTGAACCTCGTGTGCCGCCTCCTCACCCGCCTCCGCCTTCTCCGCCCTCTCCGGCTGGTCTCGGCAGCTCCCAAGCCGACCGTCGCGGCCCCTTGAGCAAGGCCGAACCCAGTGTTGGAGATCCCATGACCACCACCCTCGACTACCAGGGCAGGCTCATCCGCCTGCGCGGCGCCATGCTGAACCTGACCGACATGTGGCAGGCCGATGACCGACCGCCGAACCGCCACCCCGCCGACTGGCTCGCCCTCGAGGAAAGCCAGCGCTTCCGCACCCATGCCGGCACCCACCGGAACAACGTCAGCGACCTGTTCGCGCCGGATGTCGGCCTCGCCGGCATCTGCCACCTCGACAGCGACGGCCTCGTCGCCACCGTGCGCGGCAACCCGGGAGGTACCTGGGCGCACTGGCCGCTCGCGCTGGTCTACGCCCGCTATCTCTCGCCGCCGTTCCACCTCTGGTGCGACACCGCCGTCCGCGGCGCCATGCAGCGGCCGGACAAGGCACCCGCCGCGGGCGATGACCCGCGGTGGGCGTACCTCGACCAGCAGTTCCAGCGGCTGCATCGCCAACTCGACACGCTCGACCGGCATGCCGCCGACCTGATGTTCCTGCAGATCGCGTCGCAGGACCTGGTGCTCGGCACCCGGCGGAACTTCTCGATCGCGAGCCAGGCGGCTATCCTGCGCGCGGTGGCGGCCGAGCCTTATGGTGGCCAGTGCCCCTGCTGCGGCGACGCGCCCGTGCTCACCGAGGCGGGCCGGCCGGTTATCGGCGCCGAGTTCGACCACTTCTTCCATCGCAGCCTGAACAAGGCTGAGCATGGCTGGTTGATCTGCGCGGCGTGCCACAGCGATCTGACGCACGGCGGCTACGTGCTGCACTTCAGCCGCATCACCAGCTTCCGCGCCTTCCAGGCGGCGGTGCTCGAACAGCACCGCCGTGGCCGCATCCGCCACCGCCGTACGGCGGAGTAGGCGCCCATCCCAACCCTCCCCAGCGGAGGGCGCCCAGAGCCCCATGGCCTCCCCACGAGGTCATGGGGCTCTTCGCGTTTTGGGTCTGCGGTGTCTCCTGTCTGAAGCGGGGCTGTCGGTGCCAACACGATGCTCCTCCAAGCCGGATGAAGAATTGGAGAAGCAGCGGCGGCGTGAGTCCCGTACCCCCGCCTGCGGCTGATCAAGCTCGCTCTTCATACCGACCATGCCCTCCAGCATGTCCGCCGCCGGGGCCGGCGTCATGCCCATGCGATGAAACTTTGCACGCAGGCGCCAGGTCCTCCGGGGTCATAATCGCCGGACGCATGCCCTCTGCCGTCATGACTGGCGGTCCCAGGCTGGCGGGGTCTTCACTGGCAGCCGCTGTCCATGGCTTGTGATTGCGGTCTGCCGGTCGGTCAGCGGGGGGCAGCTCCTCCATTGGCCTGCGTCCGAACCGCGGCGGCGATACGCTCGGCCGGCGTGCCAGGCGGGAAGAAGCCGAGATGTCGCCCGTCCGCATCGCGCAGGTAGATGAAGGCGCTGTGGTCCAGCAGGTAGTCCGAAGCGTCCGGCGGCTCGACCCGCCGGAAGTAGACCTTGTGCTCGCGGGCCACGCGACGGATCTCAGCAGGGCTGCCGGTGAGCCCGACCAAGGCTGGGTGGAAAAGGCTGACGTAATCGGCGAGGCGCTCGGCCGTGTCGCGTTCAGGGTCGAGCGTGATGAACAGCATCCACACGGGCATGCCGGCATTCCTGCCAAGCAGGTCGGCGGCCTCAGCGATCGCCTGCAGGTCGGTGGGGCAGACATCGGCACAGTATGTGTAGCCGAAGTAGAGCAGCGCTGGCCGGCCCAGGAAGTCTGTCTCCCGGCGTCTGGCGCCGGTGTGGTCGGTCAGGCCGCCAAGCGGGCCGCCGATATGCCCGCGGCCCCACATGAGGTCGTCCATCAGCGCCTCAGCAGAGGGCTCATCGGAAGTCTCGGCATTGGCCCGATGTCCTACCGTCGCGCCGGCAAAGACAAGCCAGGCGGCGCAGCCTAATGCAATGGCGCGCCAGCGCTGCCTGGGTCGGCGTGCTGCTTCGCCTGCCACGGTGGCGCGGCCTTTCAGGTGCCGCCGAAGATCAGGCGGGTGCCGGTGCTCGACAGCACCAGCCGGTCAGGCATCTGCTCCCGCATGGCGTTGACGAAGCCGAGCCCGCTGCAGTGCATCGGGATAACGACATCAGGGTTCAGCTCCTTCAGCTCGGCCACCGTCTGGGCGATGTAGTCCGCCGGCGCCGGGCCAAGATGGAAACCGCCGACCAGCGCGTGCAGCTTGCGCACCCCCGAAACCTCCTGCGCCTTCCGGATGCTGCTCAGGGCGCCGCGGTGACCGCAGGAGGTTATGACGACAAGGCCACGGTCACGGAGGTTGAAGCAGGTGGCGTGCTCGTGGTGGTGCTCGTCCCGCACGATGCGCCCTTGCAGCTCTGCGGGGGCGAAATGCTGGGCGTTGCAGCCGAGGCCGTCGCGGGCAACGTACTCGACTACCGGCCCGGGCAGCACCCGCTCGAAGCCCAAGTTCGGAATCGGGCCGGTGGTGAAGGCGTGGTCGGAGATCACCGTGGGATGGTCGGCGAGCACCACGTTGACGCGTTGCGCGCTTAGCTCCCTGCGGTCGAGGACACCAAAGTCAGCGAGCTGCTGTGCCGGCTGGCCAGGGGCGCCGGAGTAGCGGTGGCAAAAGTTGTCCTCGCCTCCGGCGTAGAGAGTCAGTTCGGGCGGGAGGGCCTCACGGTGCTGGCGGAGGAAGCCAACAAGACCGCCAAAGTGGTCATAGTGGCCATGGCTGAGGACCAGCGTCCCGATCCTGCGCGGATCAACCCCGAGGCGTTCCATGTTGTTCAGCAGCGCCTCGGGCGTGTAGCCGAAGTCGAGCAGGGTGGTGCGTGGCCCACCGGCCTCTCCCGCGCGCTCAGAGGTGAGAAGCAGGGACAGGCCCCACTCGTTGTGCAGGGGGCGCGGAAATCCTCCGGTGCCGCGCGCCCGCTGCGCCTCGACGCCGTTGACCTTCTGCGGTGCGAGGAAGATATCCTGGCTGCTGTCGATCAGGACCAGCGCCTCCAGGCGATCCACCGTAGGGACTTGCACTGGCCCGGTGGCCTGGCCCGCCGCCGGCAGCACGCCGGCGCAGCTGAGCGCCGCGCCCACGGCGGAGGATCTAAGGAAGGTGCGCCGCCCGAGCTCGCCCATCATGACGTCCTCCCCGAGGATGGACGCATCAAGACGCCGCCGACGCCGGGATGGCGAGGCAAACGCTGACGTGCCCCGTCTGAGTGTGAGCGATCCTTATCAAGCGGCCAGCCGCAGTCGCAAGCAGAATCCTGAAGTGTCCGCGGTTGGGGAAACGCGACCCTCAACTACAGGTTTTTAAACGGCCTCAATGAGACAGGCTGACGACTGTTGATGGCAGAGCAGCTGTTCTCGCGCCTGAATCGTGACAAGGAACATCTGGCGGATTCATGCGGTCGTCGCAACATCTTGGCGATGTGGTGTTCCACGCTCTGGGCGAGCCGCTGCCGGCCTGGGTGGTGGAGCTTGCCGAAGAGCCAGAGGAGTAAACCAGTTCCCGGGCGAGTACACCGGTGGCGCCTGGCTGGACTTTTGCGTCCTCCGTCGCAGCCCGCGTGGCTCAAGCCACTTTCTGCATGGACGCAACCTCAAGGAGAGGCCACCACGGGGCGACGGGTCAGATCATTAATGAAAACAAGCATTAAGGTGGAAGTCTTGCCCTGAAAATGTACTCTAGGTCCTTTAGGACAAGGAGTGGCCAGGCGTGAGCAACGATCCGGATATCCCCCATGATCCCAACCTGCCCCACTTGGCCGGCAAGCCCCTCCGCGACGGCGGCGGTGTCTTCTCCCGCGTGCTGAGGGCGACAGCCGACACGCGGCGCCAGCGTGCCCGCCAGATGCGGAATGCTGGCGACGGGGCCGGCGCGGACCGCGAGGACCATGATGCCGCTTACCTCGAGCGTCAGTCGGCCCGCCAATGCGACCCGCTGCTCTTCGTGGGGGCTCCCCTGGTCGAGGGCAACAGCGGCGAGGTGGTGGTGGCGCCGACGCCGGAGCTTGGCCCGGACGTGTTCCAGGAGGCTGTGCTGCAGCCCCCCGACATGCTGGCCGCCGAGGGCAGCGAGCTGCGGATGATTGGGACGGCAAAAGTTTCCAAGCCGGCGCTCACACTGGCCCTGGAGATGGGGGAGAGCATCGGCGCGCGGACTGCGCTGGAGTGCAACCTCGTCCATCAGATTGCGGCGACGCATGTGGTCGGCATGGAGATGCTGGCCAAGGCGAACGCCTCCCTGGCGCTGGCTGCGCCCTGGGTGCCCGAAGAGCGACAGCAAATGCAGAGCATCGAGGCGACCCGGATGGCGAGGGCGGCGGCGCGGGTGCTCGAATGCTCGCAGCGCGGCATGCTGACCTTGGATCGGCTACGAAACGGTGGCCGGCAGACTGTCACGGTGCAGCACATCACGGTGGCGGACGGCGGGCAGGCGGTGGTCGCAGGCACGC
>NZ_JBHMFT010000093.1:0-6449 GCF_051433195.1 Falsiroseomonas sp. E2-1-a20
AGGGCGGCCGTATGGTGGCCTGGGAGGCAAATCTGGTGGTGTCCTAGCTCAATGATGGTTGGAGGCGTCTCCGGGCATCCTGAGGCGTCCTGGGGCATACCCCCAACCGGGATGGGTCATGCCACCACCGGGGGGGGTGGTCATGCCTTGGCTGCCCCGGCGTTATCGAGCGCCAGCCGGATGGCTTCCGGGCTGTAGGCCTTGCCGGTGTGTGGGTTGACGTGACCGGCCTCCGCCATCGCGGCGGCAATGTCGCGGAGGCTGCGGCGGTCGCCGGTCTTGGGGTTCTTCCGTCGCAGCCGGCGGGCCATGGCGAGGGCGTCCCCGTGTAAGGTCGCCTTACGCCCATCGACCCGGTAGCCGGCGGCGGCACTGGCCCGTTCCCGTGCGCCACGCAGCTTCGCCACCGTGCTCGCTTTGTCGAACTCGGCCACGCTGCCGAGGATTTGCCGGACCATGACGGCGGTAGGCGTCGGGTCGGTGAAGTAGGAGGGCGCATCAACCGGCACGAGTTCGATGCCGCGCGCCTGCAACAGGGCATGGCCTGCGAGCTGCACCGCAAGGTCGCGGGCGAAGCGGCTGGCGTTCTCGACCAGGATCGTCCGCACGCCATTGCCCTCGATGCGGGTCAGCATGGCAGCGAAGCCGGGCCGCTGGTCCACCGGGTCAGCGCCAGACACGGCGGCATCATAGAACTCCGCCTCGACCTCGATGCCGGCCCGGTCGGCATAGGCGCGGATCGCGATGCGCTGCCGCTCGGCGCTGTCGCCATCCACGTTGGTCGCGCTGCTGGTGCGGAGGTAGGCCAGGGCCTTCGTCCGGGTCGCCTTGGGGAGCTTTGCCACTTGTTCTATCTGCCGTTTGCCTAGGTAAAAACTAGGTTACAGCCTCATTGTTGTCAAGTTCCCTGAAGGGAAGTGGACAAAATGGGGCGCCAGTGCCGTAGCGGGCGTCAGAGGCTGCGGTTGGCCGGCGCACCTAGTCCGCGATACGGTCCTGAGATGAATCGACACCAGCGGCTTTGGCTTGCCGCCCTGATCTTCGTGCTATCCGGCCTGCTGATCTTCGTCGCCGCGCGCCTGGTGCGCGTAGAAAACCAGCGATACGCCCTGCTTACCGGCATGTGCCGTAGCTCGCTGGACGTCAGGTTGCCCGATTTGCGCTGTCTGCGGACCGTCGAGACCCGAACCTCGTGGGGCTGGCATCTCTACTACGGCCTGACGGATTAACCCGTCTCGGCTCCCTCCGCTGCTCCGGACCGAGGCCGATGCGTGGCGGCCGATCAGGTAGCAGCACCCTGCGACCCCCGCTGCAAGCGGCTCTCCACCTCCTCGAATCTGCTCAACACTTCCTGCAGCATCGAGGAGGCACTTTCAGCCAGATCGACTTCGCAGCGGATGGCGTTATTTAAAGCCCGCACCATCATGGAAAAGGCGGCGTGAAAAACCTCGCCTCGGGGAAGATCAAAATCCCTATCGTGCTTGAGCCAGTTACGCACCTTGTTGAGGTCGGACGATCCGGTGCGAAACGCTAGAAGCTCCATCCCTGACTTCATTTTGCTGGCGCCGATCTTGGGGGCCAGCTTCCCTAGGACCTCCTCGGCGGCTCCGGCGAGCGTCACCGAAGCGGCATATTCACCAACCATATAAAGCCGGTAGGCGAGATCAAGCTGGCTGATGGCAGCCTCGTGCTGCGTCAGGATTCCGGTGTGGAGCCGTTCTAAGTCGTCGTCGGTCATCGCCGGAGCCTCGCCTACGGTCAGCAGCCGGCGAAGCGCCTAGGCGGCTCAATTGTATGCCAGCACGGCTGATCCTATGTCGATCTAGTCCCCGGCCGGCGCGAGGTCGTCGGTCCTGGATAGCAGCGCGGGGCGGGTCGAGGCCGCCGCCTCCTCCTCGCCCCGGCTGCGCTCCTCCTCTACCACCCGAACATCCGGCTGGACTCTGGATCATCCGGACGACACCTTTCCACGCGACCTGGACCATCCATCCGGGTCCGGAGCGGAGTCCGGATGGACGACAAGCCAACACCTCACACCTACGAGCAGGCCGCCGCCGTCTTGGGCATCCAAGCCGAGGCGGTCCGAGGCCGCTTAAGACGCGGTGCGCTGAAGCGCGGACCTCGTATGAATGATGGACGGCCGACCGTCCTTTTAAGTCCGTCTGACGTTGCTACCATCCGGACGACGCCTCGGACGTCACAGGTGGACTCCGGACCGGACTCCGGACGGATACATCCGGACGACGCCTCCAGCCTCAAAGTGCTGGAGACCGAGGCGGCGCTCCTACGTGAAGCATGGACGCGCGAGCGCGACCGGGCCGATCGAGCAGAAGAGGCGGCAGCACGGGAGCGGGAGCGCGTCGACAAGGCGGCAGCCGAGCGCGAGGCAGCACGCATTGTGGCTGCCGCAGCCACAGGTGAAGCGGAGGGATTACGGGCCGCCCTTCGCACCGCAGAGGCCCAGGCCGCGACCCTACAGGCCGACGTAGTTCGGGAACGTGCCGTGGCGCAGGCGCTGCTTCAGGCCGAGGCTGCGGAGCGCCAAGCGGCAGAGATGGCGCGGGAGGAGCTTGCGGCATGGCGGCAAGGGGGTCCGCTAGCGCGGGCGCTGCGGGCGTTTTTTCGGCGCGGCTAGTAAGTATTGGCGACCACGCGGAGCCGGTGCAATATTGCAACGATGGGAAAATACGATCCTCCTCCGACCTCTTTGATAGACAAGATGATGGAGTGGATCGGCGGTGTGCTGGTCGTCTGCGGGTTCGCGTGGCTGGCGAACGAAATGTTTGGCACCGTTGGGCCGATTTTGGTCGTCACCTACGCCGTGGGCGCTACGATTTTTTGGCTAGCTGAAGGACCGCATGCTCCTGGCCGCCCTCCTGCCGACCGCAGTGAGGACCGCTAACACCCGTCTCGCGGACCTTCATTAATCAGGGCTGCTCGGCCATTGCGGAGGCGGCGCGCATCGTTACGACATTGGCGCCCTGCGCATGGGCGCAGTCATCCAGAGGGCAAATCCATGACATTTCGCTTAGGCAGGGTCCTCTACTGGATTGGCACTATCTGCGCCGCGCTGTGTGGCCTGATGGCCCTCCTGTTCCTCATTCTCGGAACGACATCAAACCGAATGACGGACGGCATGATCCTGGCAATCATGTGGATTGTGGGCGCGATTGCGTGCTGGCTAGCAGGCAGGGGCGCACGTTACGTTCTCTCGAACGAGTAGCCCGGAGGCAGCGGCGCGGGGGAGCGTGATCGGGCGGACCAGCGAGCGGCCGAGCTGGCGCGGGAGCGGGACTAGGTGATGCACCAGGTGGAGGCGGGACGGTCCGAGCTTGCGGCATGGACCCAAGGCGGCCCCCATATACGGGCGCTTCGGGCGTTCTTTCTCCGGCGAGGCTAGTGGATAAAATCTAATGGTTGGTGCTGCGTGCCTTCCATTGCGCCGTCTTAATGACGTAGCTTGGCATCATGCTCTCCATCGTGGCGATTGCGGCTTCGACTGGCGGGCTCGCTCCTTTACGGCAAATCGTTTTGTCCGTGCCGTCGACATCTACGGCGGCGGTGTTCGTGGTCATGCACATTGGCCCTTACTCAAGCGTCTTGCCGGAGCTTCTCAAAGGCGCCAGTGGGCTTCCTGCAACGTTCGCTATCAATGGTGCCGTTATCGAGGCTGGGCGTATCTACGTCGCGCCGCCGGATCATCATGTCTTGCTGGAGCGAGGCTGGATGCGGTTAGGCCATGGGCCGAAGGTGAACCACACTCGCCCTGCTGCCGATCCCTTGTTCATATCTGCTGCCGCTGCCTATCGAGAGCGGGTGATGGGCATTGTTTTGAGTGGCAGGGGCAGCGATGGCGCCGAAGGGTTACGCATGGTCAAAGCCAGTGGTGGCAGGACCATCGTCCAGCAGCCGAATGAGGCGATCGCACCTTCAATGCCGCTTGCTGCGCTCCAGCGGGGGAACCCCGATGCCTGCTTGGCTGTTGCTGAAATCGCGCTAGTCGTCGCGGCGTTCTGTTCTGTTTGACGGGCCATCCGTCTGAGCGGTCGGCGCCAGATCGCGGACCTTATTCAGGCGGCAGGCTAAGTGCGGCCCGCACGCACTCTCGGTAAGCTTTGTCCCTCTCGGCCTGGGTCTTGGCCTCGGCGAGGCGTTTCCGCGGACCTGTCATCCGCTCCTTTGCACGGCGGACGATTTCCCGCCCATCCTCCCGTGTCGCGCTACACTCCCGGATCTGCAAATACCTTACGGCGTCTCCACCAGCCGCAGAAGCGGGGCCTCAGCCTGTGCCTTGTCACGCACCTTGCCGGGGAGGTGCGTGGCGATCCATGGGTTCATGAAATAGCGGACCACGCCAGGACCACGCAGGCCAGCGACCTTCTCCCGCTTGCGAGAAATAGCGCCGATAGACGCCAGCTCCCCCATAACCCGTGTCACGTCTCGCGGGGTCACGCCTGCGACGTCGGCCAACTCGTCGCGGGTTTTCACAATCTCGCCCGTGTCGCGGCGCAGGCTTAGGAACAGCTTGGTCCACACCCGCATCGCGATGATGGGGGTGGCGCTGTTCTCCAGGAGCCAAGACACCACGCGATCGTTCGCGGCTGCCGAAAGCATGACGAAGGTCCACCCGTTCTCGGATGCCGTCTCTGCGTCAATGAACGCGAGCATCCCCGATCTAAGATCGGCCGGCATCTCGCCGAACGCCAGAACATGCTGACGCAAATTTTCGGCCTGTTCGGCGCGGAGCCGCTTCGGGCGCGTGCGGAGGGGGTGCAGCGTTGCAGACATTGGCCTGTGGATCGCTTCCGATTAGGTGCAGCACCACAGCACCACTAGGTGGAGTCGGGCAACACCTACTCGAGGGGGCCTACGCGCGCGCGCGCGATAGACAGACCTTAGAAAAGAACCCCCCCCCGGTGCAGCCCATCGGTCAAGCGGAACCGGGGGGGGGTTCTTCTTCCCACCCTACCCTCCCTTCGGGCGCCACCGCCTGTGGACAAATGGCGCAGCACCATTGGCCTGACTTGTCCGGTAGTGGAGGAGCCACTAGGGGAGGCGCCTATGAACCCTTGGATCGCGTGCGCCGCAGCGCTTGGGCTGCTGCTACTGGTCGGCGGTGCCGTCCTGGCATCCTGCGGGCACCACCAGGCTGCCGATCCTGGACCTGTTCTCCCTTTCGATCCGATGCCCTGACGGTAAGGACACACCTTACCGGGCTCCGGTGCTGACGGCAGGTCAGCCTAGGCGTGGAAACGCTTGCGCTTGGGCGGGTGCAGCACGGCGTGAAGCTCCGGCAGCGTGACCAGCTCGCGCCAGCCGGCGGCGGCACGGGTAGCACGCCCGATGCTGTGGCTGACGCCGCTACGCTTGCCCTCGGTGGTGCAGGGGCCACGGCCTTGGTTGTCCACCCCCAACGCCAGCATCACCAGGCGGCCATCAAAGCGGGCTATGGGCGAGGTTTGCTTGAGGAAGTAGCGCAGCAGCCCTGACCGCTGGAACGCGGTCGCCATGCATGGGCGGTCGTCGGGTGTGATGACAATGCCGGCAGGATCGGCGTTGAAGCGGCCGGCTTTGAGGATGTGCTGGTGCAGATCGTCCCGAAGGGCTGGATCAAGATGCAGCGCCATGTGGGTGTGACGACCGTAGCGGCCATCCTCACGAAGCCAAGCAAAGGCGATAAACTGGCCGTATCTGTGCAGCCAAGACTTCATGCTGTCGAAGGTTCGACCCTGAAAGGCCATGAAGGCTTTGCCGGTTAGGCCGGAAGCTTCGGAGTGTTTCCAGGCCATGGTGACATGCAGGGTGAACGGGGAACCTATGAAGTCTGCGTAGGATGCAGCGTTTACTAGGTTCCTGGCCTGTTTGAACGGAAGGTGGTCTAGAATACGGCCCTGAAGGGCTAGGGGATAGACATCACTTACTACTGGCGGCGCCCCGAGATGGGGCGTTTCGACGGCTTCGGGAGAGGACATGAGACGGGCCGGAATTGGCGGCTAACTGCGGGTTAGCGGCTGGCATTTGGTCGAGCCGGCCCATCGGGCTGCTAGGCTCTGAGCGCCTTCAGTTTTCCAGAGTCGAGGGAAAACCGGGCGCCACCACCGATGTTTGTGTCACATCGGCAGGTAAAAATCAACCTGAGATATAGGTGCGACTGCGGTGGTTGCCGGGCCATAGCGGCAGGGGGAGAGCGCCCGCGCATACGTCTTGGCCTAGTAAGTGATTGAAATTGTTGTATAATATGGGCTTGTGAAGGGGCGTCGGCCTGCGCTGGCCCGCCAGCATCGGCACCCGTTCGGCCAGTTGGGGGATGATCGAAGTGGTATCTGCCGCGGATCGGGCAATTTTACGCTTCCTCGTGTAAAGACACCCCCCCACCCCCGGCTTGCCCCAGCCCCCCCCGACAGCCGGCAGGGGAGGGGGTGGGCAAGAACATGCCCCTGGGTTGGCCT
>NZ_JBHMFT010000094.1:0-6445 GCF_051433195.1 Falsiroseomonas sp. E2-1-a20
ACACCTCCATCTTCGCCTCATCCAAACGGATTGAGGTGGACGGTGAGGAACATGAAGACGGGTAGCTTCGAGGGAGCAGGCGTCGGACCTTTGCTAGCATCTGTGCCAGAAGCCTGCTGGATGATCGGCGTTAAGCGGTCGCTCCTCTATGTGCTGATCGGCAAAGGCGCGGTTACCGCGCGGAAGTTGGGCAACAAGACGCTGATCGATGTCGCGTCACTGCAAAGCTTCGCAGCCTCACTGCCATCGGCAAAAATCAGCGCACCCCGCTCGAAGGCCGTTGCCTAAACAGAGCAACCCGCGCGGCTGAAGGCCACGCGGGCTGCGGGTAGGCGAAGTACTGTGCGACACATGGTGCAATAGCCTCTCCCAGGCCGCGATTCAAGCTCAGCCGCTCCTACGGAGCGTATATATGCACCCCCACCACCGGATTTACCGGTCGATGCCGCACGGCCTAACGGCTGCGGTTCCGACGCCTGATTTTCGACGCCCTGCTGGCTTGGGCTCGTCCGCTGATGTCTCAGCACTTGGCGCATTCCACGCCACCCTGCACCCGCGCCTAAACGACGATGCAAATGTGAGCATCACCCTTCGCCCGTACCAACTGACTACCATCGAGCGCGTGCGCAAGGCCTACAGATCTGGCGCCCGCGCTGTGCTGTTCGTGATGGCCACCGGCGGCGGAAAGACAATCATATTCTCCTACATTGCAAATTCGGCAGCCGGACTTGGCAACCGCG
The DNA here is from genome assembly GCF_051433195.1 of Falsiroseomonas sp. E2-1-a20. Taxonomy (NCBI): domain Bacteria; kingdom Pseudomonadati; phylum Pseudomonadota; class Alphaproteobacteria; order Acetobacterales; family Roseomonadaceae; genus Falsiroseomonas; species Falsiroseomonas sp. E2-1-a20. The sequence continues at coordinate 741 of NZ_JBHMFT010000094.1, forward strand.
TACTCATCCTGGTGCATCGGCACGAGCTGATCCGGCAGGCAAGCAATAAGCTCTACGAGGCCGGCGTCGAGCATGGCATCATCGCCCCGGGCTTCACGCCCACGCGCGATCTGGTGCAGGTCGCAAGCGTGCAGACGTTGCGACGCCGCCTTGGTCATAAGCACGAGGCGCCGCACCTTATCGTGGTGGACGAGGCGCATCACGCCGTCGCAGGTCAGTGGGCCGCGATCATAAAAGCTTATCCCAAAGCGCGCCTGCTCGGCGTCACCGCCACGCCGGAACGCCTGGATGGCCGCGGGCTCGGCGTTGCTGCCGGCGGCTGCTTCGATGCTTTGGTGATGGGCCCCACAATAGCGGAACTCGTCGCCGGCGGCTTTTTAGTCCCGACGCGCATTTTTGCTCCGGCCGAGGCACCGGACCTCTCCGGCGTACCGACCAAGGACGGCGACTACGAGAGCAGCGCGCTCGCAAACGCCATGGGCGCGCCTTGTCTGGTTGGCGACGCCGTGGCGCATTACCGGCGTCATGCAGCCGGCATGCCGGCGATCCTGTTCTCCCCCAACGTGGCGCACGCCGAGGCCATGGCCGAGGCGTTCCGCGCCGACGGCTGGCGCTCGGTTGCGGTATCTGGACAGACTGCCCAGGCCGAGCGCGACGCGGCCATTGGCGGTCTCGCAACCGGCGCGGTGCAAGTGCTCTGCAGCTGCGATCTGATCAGCGAAGGCCTTGACGTCCCGGCGGTCTGCGCCGTGATCCTGATGCGGCCTACTCAGAGCCTCGGCCTCTTCCTGCAACAGGTCGGCCGTGGTCTTCGTCCCGCGCCGGGGAAAACGCACCTCCTCGTTCTCGATCACGCAGGTAATACGCTGCGCCACGGCCCGCCCGATGCAGAGCGCTCGTGGAGCCTCGAGGGTCGCCCGCGCAAGACCAAGGAGGAGACCAAGCCGCCTGTTCGCCAGTGTCCCGAGTGCCGCTCAGTTCATTCACCGATTCCGGCCTGCCCCGTATGCGGCTCCGTCTACCCGGTTGCGAAGCGCCAGATTGAACAGGTTGCCGGCGAGTTGTCCGAGGTGACCGAAGAGATGAACCGGCAGTGGGGCAAACACCTGCCGCTGTCGCAGGTTCTCAGTGGCGCCACGGACGCAGATCTTCCCGGTATCGCCAGGCAACGGGGCTACGATGCCGGCTGGGTCTGGCACCAGCGCCAGCGGCGTCAGCGCCGGGCCAGCGCATGAGCGCAGCAATTATGAAAGCCTCTGGCGCTGCCAAGCCTATGTGGTTTGCCGTCAACGACGAGGCGCTGATCAACACCGCCAACATCGCCCGCGTCATGGCAGGCATGGGCTTCATCACACCACTCGACACCGTGTCTCGCGGGGCCATCGTCTGGTGGCAGCCCGACTATCTCCGGTCCGGTCCAAAGACGCCATCGAGCCATCGCGCTGCCATGGCGCTCGTTAATCAGGCCATGCGCGACTCTGATGTCCTGGTGATGCTGGACAAGCTCTACCAAGTCATCGCGGTTGACACCTACGACGGCGAGTGGCGCACGTCCGACGGCAGCCAGCGCGGCGACGACCTCATCAGCCTAGGGATGCTTCGCTGGTCCTGCAGCTATGGCCATGCTGCCAGCCGGATTGCACGCCTCATCGGCCTTCGCTCGATCCCCAAGGGGTGATGCATGCTCGATAAATCCTTCGGAATCCTGTTCGAGAAGGCCAAGCAACAGGTAGCGTTGCCAAGCTCCCGCGTTACGGGCGCCAGGCCTTTCCAATGCCTCGGCCACGATCGCGGCAAGTTCTTCTTCTACACGAGCGAGGGCCGACAGGTGCTCGCTCTCTCCTCCAGGGACCTGTCCTCGACCGGTGAACTGCTGCAACTCGCCTCGCTCCGCTGGCTTGAGGGCGCCTATCCCGGCCGCGAGTCCTTCAACACCCGTGATGCCGCCAGTGCGCTTATCCGCGAATGCTACGCCGTCGGGGTGTTCGACCCCGATGCACGACGCGGACGCGGAGTCTGGCTCGACGATGGTCGCCTCGTGATGCATCTTGGCGACCACCTCCTGGTCGATGGTAAGGCGACCCAGCTCACCGACCACCGCAGCCGCTACATCTACGAGCAAGCCCAACCCCTCAACATCACGCTCGGCGAGCCGCTCACTGACGCTGAGTCACGCAGCTTTCTCGCCCTATGTCGGTCGCTGTCCTGGTCCGACCCGATCCGTGACGGCAGTCTGTTCGCTGGCTGGATCGTCTCTGCCCTCATCGGCGGCGTCCTCGCATGGCGCCCGCATCTTTGGCTGACCGGTGAGGCTGGCGGCGGCAAGACCTGGATCATGGACAACATCCTGATCCCAGCTTTTGGCTCCTTCGCCCTGCTGGTGCAGGGCAAGACCTCCGAGGCTGGCATTCGCGGCGAACTTGGCCAGGACGCGCGGCCGGTGCTGTTTGACGAAGCCGAGACGCAATCTGAGCAGGACCGCGGTCGAATTCAGCAGGTGATCGACCTCGCCCGTCAGGCCAGCAGCGAGCACGGCGCAGCGATTGTGAAGGGCACTCAGGACGGTGGCAGCCGCCGCCAATTGCTCCGCGCCAGCTTCTTGTTCGCGTCCATCAACGTTGGACTCACTCAGGCAGCCGATGAAAGTCGCTTCGCCGTCCTCACCCTGGTCGAGGGTAACCCCGATCAGTTTGCCGCTCTGAAGATTGCCCACGCCGAAGCCATGGTTCCCAACTTCTGTGGACGTCTCCTGGCACGCCTCCTGGCAATGGCTCCAATCATCCGCGCCAATGCTGAAACCCTCGCCGACGCGATCGCCCGCACCGGCGCAGGACGCCGCGCCGGTGACACCCTCGGCACGCTGATCGCCGGCCAGCTTGCCCTGGTTAACGCCCGACAGATCACTCCCGAGGAGGCCGCCAAGATCGTCGAAGGCCGCGAGTGGGTGAAGACCGCTGCCGCCGAGGCCCGCGCCGCCCCGGAGTGGGAACGTGCGCTCGCACACCTCATGCAGGCCGAGGCCATGCGTCGCACCACTGCAGGCCGCACCGAATTGTTTAGCGTGTCTGAACTGCTCGGCGCCATCACTGTGGAGACTGAAGGAATTGGACACCTCGAGGCTAAGGAGCACCTGCGCCGGATGAGCATGCGGGTGATGGATGAGCGCCTTCTCGTCGGCAACCGCAGCACCGAGGTGGCTCAGTTGTTCCGCAGCACGCCATGGGGCTCAAGCTGGTCGACAACCCTAGCCCGGATGCCCGGCGCCAAGCGCGGTGTCGAGGTGCGTTTCGACAGCTACCGTAAAGACAAGGCGCTTTCATTGCCGCTTGCGGTGCTCAGAGGGGAAGGCATATGACATCGAGGGCGTGACAGGCAGAAAACTCGCCATCTGTTCAGGTTCCCACCAAAGCGGGACAGACCGGGACAGAAAAACCCAACGATTACAATCGTGTCCCGGTTGTCCCGGTTGTCCCGGCGCACCCATAACCATAGAGATGCGCAGGTGTCCCTCTATACCTCTATTCCTGTATTTAGTGGGACAGGTGGGACAAGCGGGACAAACCGCAGATTTCCGCGAGTTGCGCTGTCCCGCTCACCAGCACTCAAGCGGGACAGCCGGGACAGTGTCACTAGGCGGCGCTGCATCACCTGCCTGATCCGTCCGCCGCGGACGACGGGTTATCCCGCCTGCAGGTCATGCTTTCCCCCAGCAGATCGCGATCGTCGCGCCCTGGGCCAACGGGGAGTGGGCACGAGGGGCAGTCGCAGCCCACGCATGTACAACTGGCCCCACACATCGACGATCCGGTCGAGCCCGGTGACCTCCATCAGGTGCCGGCTGTCGATGCGCCTTCGGCGTAGGCGAGGAACGCCTCCTTGGCGGCGGGACCCGTGTGCAGGGTCGTCCCTGCGCCGTGCTTATGGGTGTGTCCTCGTCCGGCGCCAGCCAGCGCTCGACCCGCTCGGCACCCTCCGCCGTCCGCGCCAGCTCCAGGGCTCCGTCGCCCCACTCCTCGAATGGAGGGGGGCTCTCCGGGTCGATCAGCGGCTGCAGCAGGAACATCGCGGCCCCTTCGGCCCGGTGCTCCTCCTCCATGCGCCGCATCATCAGCACGCTCCAGGCAGCAAGCTGTGCCTGGGCATCCTCGCCGCCAACCGCCGCCGCAGCCGCCGCGGCGCGATCCGCCTGCGCCAGCTGCTGCGTGACCTCGGCGTCAAGTGCCGCCGCGACGCTTTCCTGGGCCGCCAGGCTGCTGGCGTCGCCGGCACCACGGAGGGCCAGGCGCCTCCAGCTCCGACCCGGGCGGCGGCGCCGGGCGACGGGCATAGTGGCCGTCCTCGGCTATAAGGGTGGGATCCTCGCGACCGCTCATGTCCTCCCACAGCAGGTCGCGGTCATCGCGGTCGGGGCCCACTGGGCTGGGCTTGGTAGGCAGCCTGAGGTCACGCTGCGTCAGCGCCGTCATGATGCCATAGAGGCTGCGCAGGCCGGTGATGGCCCTCACCCACGGGCTGCCGATATGGCCGGCTGCATAGGCGGCGAAGGCCTCCTCGGCCGTAAGGTCGTCCAGCTGCGCCGCGGCGGCGACCCGGGCCGGGTCAGGCCGCCCCAGCGGGGGCTCCCGCTCCACAAGCCGACGCATCTGCTCCGCGCCCACCACGGTGCGGACGAGATCGAGCGGAGCTTCCCGGAGATGGCCGTGCTGCTGCCACATGAAGCGCGCCACCCCGTCCGGCCGGGCAGCGGCCTCCGGCTGCGCCAGCATCCGCAGTGCCAGATGGGCAAGGCGGGCGCGCGCGACCTCTCCTCCGACCGGCGCGGCATCGCCCCGCAGTACGGCCGCCGCGCAGGCTGCCCTGGAGGCGCCGGCCCTGTGGGAGCTGGCGGTCTGGTCAAGGGCCTCGGCCACCTCGGCCAGGAGGGTGGCGTCCGGAGGGTTCTTGGGCTCTGTCTCAGCGGGCATGGTCACTTCACATTCGGCTCCTACCCTATGGAGGGAACATTGCGCTCTGGCCGGAGTCGAGATCGAGGTGACCCTCTCCCCTCTTGCCCCGGCTGCAGGGGATGGAGGCATCCGCAAACGGCAGGAGCCATCAGGCTGGGGGGGAAGAGAAGCGTCCACGGTCGTGGTGCCGGTCGTCGACCAGCGGCAATCGCCCCACTTTCATTCCGGATCCCGTTATTCCCGCACCCCCCCTCTCCCGCACCCCTCTCCCGCAGCTTTTCGGCCTTCGCGAGGGTGCGGGAATAGGGGCTGGGTCGCCGCGACCGTGGGCTCAAGGACGTGCAGCCAGATGCCGAGTGCGACCAAGCAAGCGCCAATCCGGTCTGCCCTGACACAAAGCAACCAGGAGAGCGCCCACAAGAACGACCAGATTGGTTGTGATCAGCACCCCGGCAGCACGCCCGCCGCGGCGCTGCTCGTGCCGCCCAGCGCGGAAGTACGGGCCCTGGCGACAATCCCGACCACCGTGTTCTTGCTCAACCCCACCTCCCGCCCGATGGGGCGATAGCTGTGGCCCTCGGCGACGAGGGCGAGGACCTTGGGCGCGAGGCGGTCAGACTTTGGGCGCTGTCCAGGCTGCCGGCCGAGCCGCTTGCCGCGCGCCTTGGCCGCGGCGATGCCGGAGCGGATGCGCTCCCGCGTCAGCTCGCGCTCGAACTCGGCAACGCCGGCGAGCACGGTCGCCATCATCCGCCCGTG
>NZ_JBHMFT010000095.1:0-6090 GCF_051433195.1 Falsiroseomonas sp. E2-1-a20
GGCGCCCACGCTCCAGCAACTCGATTCCGGCAACGGGCTGAGCGGACGCGGCTTCAACCGCGACTGCGCGCCGGTCACCGCGATCTTGCTACGTCCTCAGCGCCAGGAGCCGGCCTGATCGCCAGCAAGATCGCTGGCCGAAGCGCTAGTCATGCGCGCCAGCGGCAGCTCGATGTCGCAGACCAGCCCAGTTTTATTCCAGGCGAGCGACAGCGTCCCACCAAGCTGCCCCCGCAAGACGCGATCCAAAACGCGCGTGCCGAAGCCTTGCCGGGTGGGGGGAGCCTTGATTGGCGGTCCGCCGGTCTCGGCCCAGCGCAGCCGCAGCGTCCCGGATAATCCGTCATCGAGCGACCAGGTCACCGCGACGCAGCCACCTGGTGCTGAAAGGGCACCATGCTTGGTCGCGTTCGTCGCCAGCTCGTGCACCGCCATCGCCAGGGGCTGCGCCGCGCCTGCTGGTAGGGCCACACTCGGGCCGACCAGGGTGGCACGCGGCTCGCCCCCCTCCTCATCGGAGAGAAAGGCATCCATCTCGGCAGTGAGCATTGTTCCCAGATCGGCCCCGGCCCATCGCTCGTCGGCCAGCAGCGTTTGCGCTCGCGCTAGCGCCGTCACGCGCCCGCTGATCGCCCGCACGTAGCTTGGCAGGTCGGGCGCTCGGGTCAGGCGCAGCGCCGCCTGCACCACTGCCAGCGCGTTCTTGGCCCGATGGTCCACCTCGCGCGACAGTAGCGCTTGGCGTGCCTCGACCGCCTTTCGCTGGCGCAGGTCGCGGAAGATCGCGGCGACGCCGATGGCGCGTCCGCTGGGCGCGAGCATCCGCGAGGCGGTGACAGCGACCGGGATCCGCTCGCCTGACTTTGTCACGCGCGTGGTCTCGTGCTCGTGGACGCGCGCCCCCTCCATGGCGCGGCGGAATACGCCGGTCGGATCGCCGTCAGGCAGGTCCGGCGGGACCAGCAGGCCGACTGGCCCGCCGAGCGCTTCGGCCTCGGTGTACCCGAACAGCTCCTCGGCTCCCCTGTTCCAGGCCAGGATCCGTCCGTCCTCGGCGGCGAAGGCGATGATGGCGTCCGTGGTCGAAGCGACGATCGCGGCGAGCCGTGCATTGGCCTCCTCGGCACTCTTGCGATCGTGGATGTCTACCGACGTGCCGAACCACCGGAGGATCATGCCGGTGCGCGGGTCGCGGTGGGGTTCGCCGCGGACCAGGAACCAGCGGTAGTCACCGTCCTTGGAGCGGATGCGGTGCTCGGCAATAAAGGTGTCCTCCGTCCGCTGCGCCTCCTCAAACCGCGCAATTGTCGACGCCTGGTCGTCCCGATGGACGTGGTGGGCAACCGTCTGGGCCGCATCGGTCGACTCACGGGACGCACCTGTGTAGGCGAACCACTGCTCATTGTAGAATTCGTTGCGCCCCTTGGCGTCGACAATCCAGACGATCTGCGGGACAGCGTCGGCCATCAGGCGGAACCGCGCCTCGCTCTCGCGCAGCGCCGCCTCGGCCCGTGCGCGCTCCACTGCGCTCCAGGTCTGCTCGGCGACCCCGCATATCAGTTTCACTTCCTCCTCCGACCACCGCCTAGGCTCGGGGTGAGCGGCATAGAGGTAGGCGGTCAAGCGTCCTTCCTTCACCAGCGGAACGATGATGAAGGCGCGGAGGGAGATCGCGGCATAGGCCTTGAGCGCCTCTGGGGATGAGGTCCGGGGATCCTCCCGGACGTCGTGCACGATAACGACCCGGCCTGCCGCCATGTCAGCGGCCATTACCGGGCCATAGTCCTCGATGCGATACCGGCCGGCGCGGAAGTCCAGGATACGCCCGTCCTGGAACTCCCCCCCGGTGGTGGCGTGCCCGTCCATGCCGACCTCCGCGTAGCCGACCTGCGCCGTATCCAGGTGGCGCCCGAGCGCCTCGGCCGCCGCGGCCATGACTTCCTTTGGGTTGGTCAGGTCGCGCAGCCTGGTCTCAAGTCCGTGCCGGAAGGCCTGCCTTCGGTCCGCTAGTACCTTGGCCGTGATTTCGGTGCAGGGACAAAACACCCCGGCGACCTGCCCGGCGTCGTCCCGGACCGGGGTGTAGGAGAAGGCGAAGTGCGTCTCCTCCGGGTAGCCGTGCCGGTGCATGACCAGCATGATGTCGTCCATCTGGATTGGCTCGCCGGCGTAGCAGCGGCTCATAATGGGCTCGAGCTCGCCCCAGATTTCCGACCACACTTGATCGAACGGCTGCCCGAGCGCCGTGGGTTGTTTCAGCCCGAGGATCCCCGCGTAGCCGTCATTGTAGAGCAAGGTGCGCCCGGCGCCCCAGGCGATGAACATCGGCTGGTTCGCGGCGAGCATGACGCTGACCAGCGTCTTAAGCGGCTGCGCCCAGTGCTCGGGAGGCCCAAGCGGCGAGGCCGACCAGTCATAGGCACGAGTGCGTGCACCCATCTCGCCGCCGCCGGCGAGGAAGCTGGATTTGGGGAGCACCGGCCCAGTCTCAGCGTCCATTCAAACCGATGCCGCCATTTTACTCACGCTGCGACAGCGCTCTGAAGCGACACGGGCGCCGATGAAGACCTTCATACCCAATGTAACCGGCACGTTTCGTTTTTCTTAAGGGATGTTTTTCGTTTTTCTTAAGGGATGTTTATTCATACAACCAGGACGTGTGGTTGTGTCAATGTTTGACGCAGGGCCGAAGTGTCTCTGTTGAAGCTAAAAAGTTGGAGAGGCTCGATTGCGCCGGATGGCCAGACCGTCCCGTCTGGCAGGTCGATCGTCCGTTTCGCCCGCTATGCACCGGGGTCTGCATGGGCTTGAGCCGGATCTCAGCGCACCGCGGCACCAGCAGCAGAGACCGGGATAATTGCATAGGGTAGATCTCCAGTTGCGTTGCGTAAATTATCAATGTGTCGATGTTGTAGACAGCAAGTCCCGCTTCAGTAACGGATCTTCGGTAGCGCGTTGGAAACAAATAAGCCGTAACACCGGCATGCTTCCTGCACTTCCTCTCGACCCTGGCAAATCCAGGATCAGGGGATCCCAAAATGGATGCGCGCCTCGATACCAAGATTCTACCTGAAGTATCCCCGTCCACGCGCATCGCGCGCAGCATCGCCTCTTGGTGGCAAGCCTTCGGCCCGGCTCGCAGAAAACGCAGGGTCGTTTCACGCAACTGCACTGGTTATGGCTTGCTTCTGCTGACCGTGGGGCTGCTGGCCGGCTGCGGCTCCACCGCCATCGGCCAGGCCGAGGATGCCAAGCTGACGATTCAGCGCGATGTGGTGTTCGACCCCGCGAACGGCCTGAAGCTCGACGTCTTTCGGCCCAACGACCAGGCGACGAACCGGCCAATCATCACCTTCTTCTTCGGCGGATTCTGGCAGTTCGGCGGCAAGGACGAGATCCAGAACCAGATGCTGGCCATCCGCCTTGCCCGCCGCGGCGCCATCGTCATCCTGCCGGACTACCGCCTGTATCCGGCAGTCCGCTTCCCCGGCTTTATTGAGGACGGCGCCAGTGCCGTCGCCTGGGCGCGCGACCATGCCGCCGAACTTGGCGGCAGCCCGGACCGTATCTTCGTCGCAGGCCACTCCGCCGGCGCCTACATCGCCGCGATGCTGGCCACCGATGGCCGCTATCTGGCAGCCCATGGCATGAGCAACGCGCGGCTCGGGGGCGCGATTGGCTTGGCTGGCCCCTACGGCTCCTGGTTCACCACCAACGTCACCCTGGGCTCGATCTTCACCCAGGCCATGCCGGCGGAGGTCCTGCCCGAAACCTTTGTGAGCGCCGGCACGCCCCCGATGCTGCTGATGAGCGGCGGCGCCGACATGCTCACCCGCCCCAGCGACTCTCAGACCCTGGCAGAGCAGGTCCGCCGCGCGGGGGGGCAGGCGGAGGCGCGCATCTACCCCCTCATTGGCCATGTCGGCATCATGATGCTCACGCCCTGGCTGCCCAGCATGGCGCCGGTGGTGGATGACATGATCCGCTTTGTCCGCGCGCAGTCCTCCACTCGCCTCGTCGTCACCGCCGGGCAGCGCCCTCAAACCGGCGCCCCGGCGGCCCCCCTATCAATGCCGCCCGCCCGCCAGCAGGCCGCCCCTCTCGCCTCTGCCCACTGAAGCCGAAGCGGAGGCGCCTCAGCGGCCGATCGGCGCCTCCAGCCCGAAGCGCTCGCCGAGCTTCGTGCGGCAACGCTGGGCACCGCTCCAGGCGGACATCAGCAGGCCTGGAACGCGAAGAGCCCCATGACCTCGTGGTGAGATCATGGGGCTCTGGGCGCCCTCCGCTGGGGAGGGCTGGGATGGGCGGCTACTCCGCCGTGCTGCCGAGGCGCATGCGCATCCGGCCGCGGCGGCGCTGCTCGAGCACCGCCGCCTGGAAGGCGCGGAACCTGGGCATGCGGCTGAAGTGCAGCACGTAGCCGCCATGCGTCAGATCGTCGTGGCACGCCGCGCAGATCAGCCAGCCATGCTCCGGCCGGTTCAGACGGCAATGGAAGAAGTGGTCGAACTCGGCACCGGCCACCGGCCGGCCCTCTCTGTTGAGCACGGGCGCGTTGTCGCAGCAGGGGCACTGGCCACGGTAGGGCTCGGCCGCCACCGCGCGTCGGATCGCCGCCTGGCTCGCGATCGAGAAGTCCCGCCTGGTGCCGAGCAGCAGATCCTGCGTCGAGAGCGTCAGGAACATCAGGTCGGCGGCATGCCGGTCGAGGACATCGAGGATGTCGAGCCGGCGATGCAGACGCTGGAACTGCTGGTCGAGATGCGCCCGCAGCGGGTCATCGCCCGCGGCGGGTGCCTCGTCCGGCCGCTGCATGGCGGTGCGGACGACGGTGTTGCACCAGAGGTGGAACGGCGGCGACAGGTAGCGGGCATAGGTCAGCGCGAGCTGCCAATGCGCCCAGGTACCGCCCTGGTTGCCGCGGACGGTGGCGACGAGGCCATCGCTGTCGAGGTGGCAGATGCCGGCGAGGCCGGCATTTGGCGCGAACAGGTCGTCGGCGTCGTTCCGGTGGGTGCCTGCGTGGGTGCGGAAGCGCCCGGTCTCCTCGAGGGCGAGCCAGTCGGAGGGGCGCCGGTTCGGTGGCCGGTCTGCGGCCTGCCACATGTCGGTCAGGTTCAGCATAGCGCCGCGGAGGCGGATGGGGCTGCCCTGGTAGCTGAGGGTGGTGGTGGTCATGGGAACTCCAACACTGGGTTCGGCCTTGCTCAAGGGGCCGCGACGGTCGGCTTGGGAGCTACCGAGACCAGCCGGAGAGGGCGGAGAAGGCGGAGGCGGGTGGGGAGGCGGCAGACGGAGGTTCAGCCCGGCCGCCGCCGTGGCGGGCCCTGGAGGGCCTGCTGCGGGGCTGCCGGGCTGAACCCAGGCCTGTGTGGTGGTGGTGCGGGCAAGCGGCCCGCACAGACGCCGCGTCGTGACGCGGGGACCGGCGCCCCCTCCCCGGCTGGTGCGGGGCGGCGCCGGGTGACCCTGTCGTCGGCACCCTCCGTGCCACCGCTGGCAGGGATGGTTCGCAGAAGCGGCCGGCTCAGTGCCGGATGCGCGGTGCCGGGCATGGGCGGCGTCGAGGTGATGCGGCCCATGCCCGCCGAGGTGGGATGACAGGGGTGGCGAGAGGCCAGCGTCCCCTCCCCTGCCGAAGCAGGGGCGGCGCCGGATGGCCAGCGGCCTCGTTGCCGGGACCTTGGGCAGATCCAGCGCCCGGCCGGCTCAGACGGCCTCGCCCCAGAAGCCTGAACAGGTTGCAGTCGGGGGAGCGAGGGCGTTGCAGAGCTCGGGCGGGGTCGTGCCTCTCGAGCCACAGATATGGGGACGCCGGCGCGTACTTTCAAGTATGCAATGAACTGTAGCTGCGCGACTCAGCTCGATCTGCTGCTCGCCAAGATACTGGCCGCTGCGCAGCGAACCGCCGTCGCCGAGCCGAAGCACTTCGAGCGCGTCACCATTGACACCGCCATCCTGCCTGAGGCGGTGACGCATCTTACCGACAGCAAGCTAATCCACCGCGGCATCGAGATGCTCAGCCGCCTCGCAGCCGTGTGCCAGTTTTACACGCGCATCTACTGGGCAAAGTCTAGCGCCTGATGCCCA
>NZ_JBHMFT010000096.1:0-6016 GCF_051433195.1 Falsiroseomonas sp. E2-1-a20
CGTGGCGAACTGGCGCGACATCTCGCGCCGCTTGCCGAGGCGCTTGGTCAGGACCCCTTCGCCGTCCACGCAGAACTGGCCGCCACTGGTGCGGCATTTCCGTCCGAGCATCGCGCGGCCATGGCTGCGGAACTTGCCACGTCCACGATCCCCGCTGTGCGCGACTCGGCGCTCGGTTTCCTGCTCGATGCCGATCCCGGTCCAGGCGTCGCGGTGCTGGAGGTGCTGGTCGAACAGGCGCGCCGCAACCCCGCGCCGAGCCGCCTGGTTGAACGGCTCATCAGCCTTCGTCCGTGGTTGCCGCCGGCGCGCCAAGCCAAGCTGGACGCCGCAGTCCGCGCCCTGCGCGCCAACACGGCTGCACCTGTGCCGGCGCCGCGCATCGAGGTTGCCAGGCTGCTTGCCTCCTTGTGCGACGGGGCAGGGGCGCAAAGCCTGTTTGCCCTGCTCAAGACCGGACGTCGCTTCGCCCTGGCCTCCGTGCTCATCAAGGCAGATGTGGGCGTGGCGGATGCGTGGGTTCGCGAGGACATGGCGAAGCGTGAGGCCGACGGCATCATCACCGAGATCACCGGCGCGACCGAGGCGGTCACGGTGCCGATCAGCTTCGTCCAAAGCCGGCTGGCTGACGCATTGGCGATCAATCTTGCAGAAGGAACCCTTCCGCCATTTGGCCTGCTGCAAGTGACCGAGGCGCTTGGGATCGGCCTGCTGCAGCCGGCCGAGATCTCGCCAATGGCTTTGGCAGCCCAGCTGCTCGCTGGCCTGCCGCCCGACCAGACCGGACCCGATGCGACGCGCGCTGCGCATGCGGACGCCGCGGATTGGCCCGAACTGTTCGAGACCGTGGGCTCCTGGTTTGAAGCCGGAGAGGCGATCGAGGCGTTGCTGCAGCCCATCCCATCGCGCAGCAAGCGGATCGAGGCAGTGCTGACGCGGCATTTGCCGGGCCGCCGCCTCTTCTGGGCCGAGCGCTGCGCCTGGATGGCGGCGACGCTACAGGGCAGCGCCGGCGACGATGGCGAGGAGTGGCTCAACTTCGCCCTGGTCGCCCGCGACCTCGCCAGCGGAGAGCCTTTGTCCGATTTCGCGTTGTTCCACGTCATCGCAGAGGCGACGGTCGACGCCTTCGCTGCCAGCGCACCCAGGCGGCGGCAAGTAAGGCGGAGGGGCCGCTGAAGCTGCAGGACCGGCCGTCATGGCGCAGAACCCTGGCGCGTCTGGCGAATCGGCGAAGGTAGCAGCATGACCGGCACCACGCGCGGCGGCGCGCCTTCAAGCCGACTGAGGCCGAGCAGGAACTGGTCAACCCTCCGCTGCGCGGCAGGGGGTTCAACGTGACCGCCACCAACATCGGCGACGAGCGCTACGTCGCGAGCTGCGACAGCATGTCGGCCTGCTTCTACGGCCCGGGGCGCAACGTGCTCGGTACCCTGAGCTGAGGTGAGGCCCCCACCAGGCTTCGTGGTGGAGGGGGCCAAGGTGCCTTGGCCATCGCTCACGGTGCGCTCAGCCACCGACAGCCGCGTCCCGCCGGACAGCAAGGGACAGTCGCGAATGAGAGCGTGATCGCCAGAGGCTGGAACGACCGGCGGCGCAAACCCTCAACCCCCGGCGCGGCGGATCTTCTGCAGGTCGAGTTCGCCCTTCGCGCCCCAGCCCGTCACATCTGGCGGCACCTCCGGCCGGAACTGCTCGTACAGGCGAAAGCCGTTCCGGTTCAACGCGTCGGGCGTGTATCGTCCCGCCAGGTCTTCCATCGCGGCCCGGACCTCGCCGAGCCGCTTGCCGAAGGACCTGGTGAGGTAGGCGGCAACCGGAGCGGCCTGTGCAGGACCCGCATCGCCGGCATCCGCAAGGACCACGCCGTCCGCATCCTGTGTCAGCCGGACCTCCCTGCCGAGCAGTCTGGCCGTCGTACGGGGTGACGAGGCGGAGGGGCCGGTAGGAGCGCGTTCCTCCGCGAGACCAAGCCGATGTGCCTTGGCCCGCTCCGCCGTGGCGGCCACGGCGCTGGCAAGGCTGAGCGCGGTCGCCGGCGGATGACCCTGCCGCTCGGCCACCACCGCCGCCCACAGCGTCAGCACCGGTGCACGATTGACACGAACGAAGGAGGAAGCGTCGGTCATGCCCGGCCCCGTGCTTCATGACCTGCGCCTGCCGAAGGCCGGCAGACATTTGAACCACGATCCGCGGGACCTGCCATCATGCGGGCCAACGTATCATGCGCTGCAGACTCCTGGAGGAAGTGGTGCGACCTGCCAGGCCTCACACGCCCGCAGAAAGAAATTGCTTCGCCGCGGATCGTGGGAGCAGAGTGCCGCCAACCCGTCTTGTCGATGGCCTCGTTTTCGAAGGAGAGAACGATCATGAACGACGATGTGGTTGCAGCGCTGAGCGACAGGTTGCGCGGAACGGTCGTGGGACGGCGTGATCCGGAGTACGACGAAGCCCGCGCCCTCTACAATGGCATGATCGACAAGCGGCCGTTGGCCATCCTGCGATGTGCCGACGTCGCTGATGTCATCGCCGCCGTGAACGCCGGACGCGACGCGGGCCTGCCGATCGCGATCCGGTGTGGCGGCCATAACGGGCCAGGCCTTGGAAGCGTGAACGACGGTCTCCTGATCGATCTTTCGCAATTGCGCGGCGTTCGCGTAGACCCGGCAAGCCGCACGGCGCGTGTCGAGGCGGGCTGCACGCAGGGCGACGTGGATCACGCCACCCATGCCTTCGGCCTTGCGGTCCCGGCGGGCATCATCTCCACGACCGGCATCGCCGGCCTGACCCTCAGCGGCGGGCATGGGTATCTGTCGCGGAAATATGGCCTGACCATCGACAACCTGCTCGAGGCGGATGTCGTGCTGGCCGATGGCAGCTTCGTCGTGGCCAGCAAGCAGCAGAACGCCGATCTGCTCTGGGCGCTCAGGGGCGGTGGCGGCAATTTCGGTATCGTCACCAGCTTCCTGTTCCAGCTTCATCCGGTCAGCACGGTCTTCGCCGGGCCGATCGCCTTCGATCAGCAGCACGCGCGCACAATCATGCGCGCCTATCGCGATATTCTGCCGCAGTTGCCGGAGGAACTGGGCCTGTTCCTGGGGCTGAAGACGGTGCTGTCCTCGCCACCCTTCCCCGAGCCACTCTGGGGCAAGCGCATCTGCCTGCTGATGTGCTGCTACGCAGGACCGGAGGAGGAGGGCCGGAAGGCGCTGGCGCCGCTGCTGGACGCGCTGCCGGAGCCGCATTTCAACTGGATGTCCGAGATGCCCTATCCCGCGGTACAGTCCATGTTCGATGGCCTCTATCCCAAGGGGATGCAATGGTACTGGCGCGGCGATTTCGTGAAATCGCTTCCCGACGAGGCGATCGAGGCGCATATCGAGCAGGCATCGCGCACGCCGAGCGAGTTGTCCCTCATGCACCTCTACCCGATCGACGGCGCCGTGCATCGCGTCGCGAAAGACGAGACGGCCTGGAATTGCCGCGATGCGACCTGGTCGATGGTGATCGCCGGCATCCACCCGGATCCACAGATGGCCGGCCCGGTGACCCGTTGGACGAAGGCCTACTGGGACGCTGTCCACCCCTTCGACCTCGGCGGTGCCTATCCCAACTTCATGATGGACGATGAAGGGGATGCTCGGCTGAAGGCAAGTTTTGGCGGCAACTACCCGCGCCTCGCCGCAGTGAAGAAGCGCTATGACCCGGCCAACCTATTCCGAGTAAACCACAACATCCAACCAGCCGCGTAACGGCCGCGCTAGAGCACTTCGATGTTGCACGGAATCGCGGGTTCTGGTTCGACGCTGGTGATGCAGCGTTGAGGCGATGATGACGGCACCCTTGTCTACGGACCTCCGGCGGCGCCTGGTCCGGGCGGTTGAGACGGGCAGCACGGCGCGGGAGGCGGCGCGACGCTTCGAGGTGAGCCCCTCGGCGGCGATCAAGCTGATGCAGCGGGTGCGCGAGACGGGCAGCGCGGCGCCGGCCAGGATCGGCGGCTACCGAAAGCCCCTGCTGGCCGGGCACGAGGTCCTGTTGCGCGAGCTGACAGCGGCGAAAGCGGGCATCACCCTGGCTGAGCTGCGAGCGGAGTTTACCGAGCGCAGCATCGAGGCAGGCTCACTGACGACCATCTGGTCGACACTGCGCCGGCTTGGCCTGCGGCACAAAAAAAGTCGCTGAGGGCAGCCGAGCAGGACCGACCCGACGTTGCCGAACGGCGCCGCCACTGGCGGGTGTGGCAGCGTTTCATGGACCCGGCGCGCTTCGCTTTCCTTGATGAAACCGGCGCCACCACGAACATGGTGCGCCGCTACGGCTGGGGACCACGCAACGAGCGCCTGGTGGATGCCGCGCCGCACGGCCACTGGAAGACCACCACCTTCGTCGCCGGCCTGCGCAGCACCGGCATCGTCGCGCCGCTGGTGCTGGATGGGCCGGTGACGGGCGAAGCCTTCCGCGCCTATGTCGAGCAGTTTCTGGTGCCCATGCTGTCACACGGCGACGTGGTGGTGATGGACAACCTCGCCGCCACAAGGTGGCCGGGGTGCGCGAGGCCATCCAAGCGGCACGTGCCCACGTCATGCTGCTGCCGGCCTATTCGCCCGACTTAAACCCCATCGAACAGGCCTTTGCCAAGCTCAGGGCCGGGCTCCGCAAGGCAGGCGCCCGCACGCGTGAGGCGCTGTGGAACACCATCGGCCAACTGCTCGATACCTTCAGCCCCACCGAGTGCCGTAACGACCTCGCCAACGCTGGCTATGCATTCGAGTAAACCAAAATGCTCTAGCCTAGAGCGATGAGCACCTGTCTTGTTTTGCCAAGCAGGCGAGGCATGTCCGTTGTTCCGTCATCGACGCCGGTCGTTCAACGAAGCGCCGCGTTCGCCTCCTCGAACAGCCGCATGTTCTTCTCGACGTCGTAGCGCTTCTCGGCCAGCGACTCAGGGTCCCACTCGCTCCGTTCCATGGCGAAGAAATCGCCACCGTAGACGTGGATCGCGCCCGTCAGGCGCGGGATCGGGTTGGTCACCGAGTGGATGACGTCGCGGCCGAGTACAGTGCAGTCGCCAACACCGAGCGCCTTGGCCCCCGCAGCCTCCACCTTGCCGCCTTCGAGACGGCGCCAGAAGATGTTGTCCTCGCGGCCGGTATAGATGCCGATCACCGCCCACATGCGATGGTCGTGGGGCATCAGCGTCATCTTTGGCCCCCAGACCAGATTGAGGATGGTCAGGTCAGGCGAGTGGTAGAGCTTGTGCACGCCAGCCCGCTTCGGCTCGCCCAACCCGGCCAGGACGGCATTGGGATCGGCCACAGTTCGTGCCACGACCTCACGCACTGCACGATGTCCACCTCGATCCTCAGCCAGTGCTGCACGGCAGTCGTCGGCGAACCTGTCTAAGTCGAACATCTCCGTCGCTCCTTTCAGAGGCGCAGTGGATGCGACCCGCGTCCCAGGAAGACAGCTTAGCAAGTACCGGTTCATTCGTTCACGCAGAAGAGGTGCTCACTCGTCAACGCGAACGGCGGTGCCGACCGTTGCTCCGGCTGAGGCAATGAGGGATCAGGTGCACCTGCACTTGCGCCTTTCTTGCCCGACTTGGGTCACACGCACCCAACTCCGATCAAAGCGCGGCCTGCTAGTCACACGAACTCACCAGCAGTGGAGGAGGCGGCCAGGGTTCGGCGCCATCGACGCTACTGCCTCCCTGCTGGACCAACAGCCGAGTGAGGCCGTTGAGTGTCCCACGGTTGCACTCCTGGTCGCTCGTCATGCTCGCATGCGGCCCGATACTGCCATCATGAATTTCGGACTGGCTCGGTTGCCGGTACGGGTACCGCAAAAACCCAATCTCATGACAGGCATCCATATCCCCCACGATGCAATCTACCTGCAAGGTCATGAGCCACTGATCCTGCTGGTGCTGCTCGGGGCTGGTCTCGGCCACGGCTGGTGATGTAATTATCACGGCCGCCGAGAGAAAGAAGGCTAAGCGCATGGCTTGCTCCTC
>NZ_JBHMFT010000097.1:0-5896 GCF_051433195.1 Falsiroseomonas sp. E2-1-a20
TGGGGGGGGGGGGGGGGGGGTGTCCCCCCCCCCCCCCCCCCGCGGCCGCATGCGCCGCGGCGCCACGGCCGAGTAGCCCAACCCAGCCCTCCCTCAGCGGAGGGCGCCCAGAGCCCCATGGCCTCAGCACGAGGTCATGGGGCTCTTTGCATGCCAGGCCCGCGGCGTCCGCTCGCGAGCCAGGCTGTTGACGCGGAGCCAACCACATCCGGAGTTAGTTAGTGGCCCATCCCGGCGGCCTTGGGCAACCGCCTCCTGGCAGCTGACCAGCGCCTGCACAAGGCAACGTCCGGTTTGGCGGTCAGAGAAAACGTGGCGCAGTTGTCGCAGCTTTCGCAGCCTGGGCACGGTCAAAGCGGGCGGCGAAGTCAGCCAGGAAGATGCTCTTGTGGTCGGCCACTGTCTTGGCGCCGTGATAGTTGCCAAAGGCCAGCGCCCGGTTGCGGCTGTCGGTCCAGTATCGCGGCTCGGAGGCGACGTAGGAGCCGCCCCAACCGCGCCCGGTTGGATCATCGGGGTTGCGGCCAGGGTCGATCAGATAGAGCACAGAGAAGCTGTCTCCCATCTTCAGGCCATCGACTCTCTGCGTGCCGTCGAAATCTCCGTAGAGGTCTTGCGTGCAGGCAATGAAGAGCTCTCCGAGCGTGCCGTGTCCGCGCGCGTTCGGGCCGGGCCAAAACCTGTCAGGCGTGTTGGCGCCGCTGGGCGGAGCGTAAATGCCTCGTCCGCTGGTGGCGCCGTTGATCCACCAGATCCGGCCCTTCCAGCGCGCCAGAAGATAACGGTGCGCGTTCGGGTCTTGCCCATCCACGCCGCTCGAGATGAGCCGGATGTTCGGAGCTATGGTTGGGTCATCGTGAAGCGCCTGTGCCACGTCCCCGTGACTACCCCAGGTGAGCAGATAGAGCGGGCTTCCTGGACTGGCGGACTTGGCGGCCGCGATGATGGCCCGCGACGAACTGGTGGGCCGGGAGAAGCCTGCCTCTGGTTGCCGGGTCGGAAAGCCTTCATGAACAATGCTGCGCAGAAAATCCGCGGTTGGATAACCCGCCGAGTGGGTCAGGAGCTTGGCGCGATCCGCCTCATAAGCCGCGATCACGGAATGGATTGCGGCCACTCTGCCGGAGCCCAGCATGGCCGCCGACGATCCCAGGCCAACGATGTCCAACTGATCGGAGTAAAGCAGCAAATGGATGAGGCTCTGCATGTCATCCTTGTCCGAGCCACCGGCGTCGGTCGTGACGAAGACGCGATGCCTCGCTGTGTTCCCTGTGGACGCCTGAGCAGGAGCTCGGGCTACTTCGTCCAGGATCACGTTGCATCCAAGCAGAGGAGTGGCCAGGGCCAAACCACTCCACAGGATGCGGCGGCGCGCTAGGGAAGTATTGGTGCTCACAGAAAACTTTCGACCATCATATCTGGAAGGCTCCACTGCTCCGCTTCCGCGGCATTTTTTCGGCAAGGATGACAATCGGTTCGCGAAGCCCGCACCGCGCAGCTTGCGGCATAGCGTATTGCCATCACCGTCCGGCAGAACGGTGTCCGGCACGACGGCATCAAAGCACATGTCGCGCTCGCCTAGCAGCTCATCGACCTCGGCCACAGTGCCGCGCAATAGGCGCGGAGCCACCATCAGCCCGGCCACCGGGACGGACAGGACCACGATCAACCCGATGATGGACCATCGCTGCTCGACCTCGGCGAACTCGGCATGAAGGAACGGGGCCCAAGCCATGAATGACAAGCCGAACCTGGACCGCTTCGTGCAGGCGCAGGAGCCGGTGATCGACCAGGTGCGGCGCGAGCTGCGGGCCGGCCAGAAGGTCACGCACTGGATGTGGTTCGTGTTCCCCCAGCACCGCGCCCTCGGCCGCAGCTCCACCGCCAAGCGCTTTGGCATTGCGTCGCTGGCCGAGGCGCAGGCCTACATGGCGCACCCGGTCCTGGGGCCGCGGCTGGTCGAGTGCGTCGATTTGGTCCTGGCGGTCGGAGGACGGTCGGCGAACCAGATCTTCGGCAGCCCGGACGACCTGAAGTTCCGGTCGTCCATGACGCTGTTCTCCATAGCGCTGTCCGACTAGGCTGCCTTCGTGGAGGCAATCGAGCAGTATATCGACGGCACGCCGGATCCGCTCACCCACGATGCGCTCGGAGCGGTTTGACCAAAGACAGGGGTGGTAACTCGTTGGCCGAGAAGCACCGCAGTGAAATCCCGCACCTGCTGTTCAGGGTAGGCCAGCAGCTCGCGCATGGCGGTCGCGTCACCGTGGCTGCCACGACGGCCAAGCGGTGGAAGGCGTCCGGCCGCAGCCCCGGCAGCGTAATCGCTCCTGCTGGCCGATTTGGTGAAGGTCCGCTTGGGGTCCCAACACCCTCTCCAGGTCCGCCTTCGACCATCGAACGGTCGATTGGCAGGCGTCGCACTGGAGGGTGATGCCCTCATTCAGTTCTAGCTCACGGAGCTTCATCTATCATCCACAAGAACAATCTGCGGTTGGTAACGCCCTGGGACATATCCTGCATTGCGCCTAGCATTGAGTAACGCTTAAGGTAAAATACCGGCGGGACAAACATGCTCTACCCGGCCTGAGTGCAACGCGGCCATTCGGGAGACCGCAGCATGCCCGACACGAACCTTACGGTCTTTGATCCGTTCAACAGCAACCTCCTGGCAGGAAGAGTCGCTGTGGCGACAGAAGACAGGGAGGTGGTGCAGCTTGCGGAGAGGTTCATTGCGGATGAAGAGGCGAAGGAGCTGAAGTTGGTCCGGTTCTGCGACATGGCCCGGCCCTGGTCCGCTGCAGATCACCGCGAGCTTGAAA
Organism: Falsiroseomonas sp. E2-1-a20; assembly: GCF_051433195.1. Taxonomy (NCBI): domain Bacteria; kingdom Pseudomonadati; phylum Pseudomonadota; class Alphaproteobacteria; order Acetobacterales; family Roseomonadaceae; genus Falsiroseomonas; species Falsiroseomonas sp. E2-1-a20. Next base: position 2,823 of record NZ_JBHMFT010000097.1, read on the forward strand.
CCTATTTTGCCAGCGCCACAGGCTATCACGAGCGAATGGCTGCGATCACGCAGGCACACGTCACCACCCCCGCCGGCCTGTTGGCCCAGGCCCAGGTGTTGCTCTGGCACTCGCGCCACCCGAGTGGCGACGAGGTACATCTCTGGAACCTGGGGAACGCGGTGTTCCGCGTCCTGGGCGAGCCGCTGCCGGCCTGGGTGGCGGAGCTTGCCGAGGAGCCGCAGGAGTAAACAACCTCCCGACCGAATGCACCGGCGGCGTCTGGTTCGGCAGGAAGGCGACCTCAAGGTGACGCCACCACCCATGTCCGGTCGGATTTCCAACGAAAACAGGCATTAAGGTGGAAGTATTTCCCTGAAAACTCTACTCTAGGTCCAGTAGGACGAGGAGTGGTCAGGCGTGAGCGACAATCCGGATATCCCCCATGACCCCACCTTGCCCCGCTTGGCCGGCAAGCCCATCCGCGACGGTAGCGGTGTGTTCTCCCGTGTGCTGAGGGCGACAGCCACCACGCGGCGCCACCGTGCCCGCCAGATGCGAAATGCTGGCGACGCTGCCGGCGCGGACCGCGAGGATCATGACGCCGCCTACCTCGAGCGTCAGTCGGACCGCCAATGCGATCCGCTGCTCGCCGCCGGGGCTCCTCTGATGCGGGGCAACAGCGGCGAGGTGGTGGTTGCGCCGGCGCCGGAGTTCGGACCGGACGTGTTCCAGAAGGCTGTGCAGCAGCCCCCTGACATGCTGGCCGCCGAGGCCAGCGAGCAGCGGATGATGATGACGGCAGGAGTTTCCAAGTCGGCGCTCACACTGGCGCTGGAGATGGCAGAGAGCATCGGTGCGCAGACCGCGCTGGAGCGCAACCTTGTCCATCAGATTGCAGCGACGCAGGTGGTTGGCATGGAGATGCTGGCCAAGGCACATGCCTCCCTGGCGCTGGCTGCGCCCTGGGTGCCCGGAGAGCGACAGCAGATGCAGAGCATCGAGGCGGCCAGGATGGCGAGGGCGGCGGCGCGGGTGCTCGAATGCTCGCAACGCGGCGCGCTCACCCTGGATCGGCTGCGGAACGGCGGCCGGCAGACTGTCACGGTGCAGCACGTTACGGTGCAGGAAGGCGGGCAGGCGGTGATCGCGGGCACGCTGAAGCGGGGGAGGGGGGGTCGAAAGTGAGCGACCCTCTTCCGCCCCAAGCCAAACCTCGGCCCGGGGCGCGAACGCCGGAGGGTCTGGAGCGGTGTCGCAAGGCGACGTGGAAGCACGGGCGTCGCAGCGCCGAGGCCATCGCCGGGCAAAGGCTGCGCGGCCAGGCACGGCGGATCGTCGCAGACCTCGACGCCCTGATCCGCGAGGCGGAAGCCGCCTGCGTGGAGCTGGAGATGGGTGCCGACCTGGCCGACGCTGTGGCGGAGAGCCAACCGCCGACCTGTCACGAAGGCGGCCGCTTCATCGACTGAGCATGAGTGCACGCCCCGCGCTGTCCTTTCTGGCGCCACACCTCGCTTCCGAGCGGCAAGCCTGACTTCGCCTCCATTGGGAGGAAGGGCACGGATTGGAGTTGACCATTCCGGATCCGGGTGGGCAGCGTTCCAGTGCCTAGTCTGTGGCCATGCGGGAGGCCTCCCATGTCGGGTTCCTCGTGCTCACGCCGGTGGTTGGTGCAAGCGGCCGCGCCATTCCTCGCCGCGTTCGCGAACCTGAACGCAGCCGCCAAAGCCCAGCCAGGCTCTGTCCCGCCTGCTGCCCGGCAGGCTCTGGCGCCGACCGGGCGGCTCCGGGCGGCGTTGATCGTCTCCAATCCCGTACTGGTCAGGCGCGACGTCGCAACGGGCAATCTTGGCGGCGTTTCCGTCGAGCTGGCGACGGCCCTGGCGGAACATCTCGGCATGCCGCTGGAGCCGGTGCCCTACGCCAACCCGGCCCGCTATGCCGAGAGCCTCTCGCGTGAGATCGCCTGGGACGTCGGCTTTGCCGCACGTGACCCAGCGCGTGGCGAGTTCGTGGACTTCAGCCCGAACTTCATGGAGGTGGACAACGTCTTCCTGGTGCCCGCGGGATCACGGCTTACGCAGCTGTCCGAGGTAGACCAGCCGGGCGTCCGTGTGGCTGTACCGCAGGGTAGCGCACCGGACCTCTTCCTGACCCGGACATTGAGGAACGCCGAGGTGGTGCGCGTGCCCGGCGGTGCGGACCAAGCGGCAGAAGTTCTCTCCTCCGGCCGCGCAGATGCCTATGGAGAAAACGCGCATCTCCTGCACAACGTCTTGGGGCGGATCCCGGCGGGCGCGCGGATGCTCGATGGCCGCTTCAACGTCGTGCAGATGGCCATCGCGGTACCGAAAGGACGTGATCCGACCGCGCTGGAGTTCCTCACGCAATTCGTGGCTCAGCTGAAGCGCGACGGGACTGTAGCGCGTGCAATTGAGGCCGCGGGTCTACGCGGAGTGCATGTCGCGTCCGACTGAGGCAACGCCTCAACCCGTCGAGTTCGCCGACGGCAGTCAGGCCGCGATTGCGCTGGGAAGCGGGGACTCAGCCGCAGCCCGGTCCGGCCCGAGCAGCACCGGTTACCCGGCCCTGGCGCATCTCGTAGCTGGTGGTGCAGCTCGCCAGGCCGCTGCCCCCACCAAAGCCCAGACCAAGGCCCGTTCCAACGCCGGTCCCCCTGCGGCCGCCGCCAGAAAAGCTGCCGATGCCAAATCCAATCGAGGGCGTCACTAAAGGAGCAGAAGACCCAGCCCTGTCATAGGACAACACCCGCCTGCCATCCTGCTCATAAACCCGGTCAGGTACCCCGAGATTGGAGACCAGCGCTGCCTCAGAGGTTCCGATCCATGTCGTTGGGTCCGGCGGAGCCGGACCGGCGCAAGCCGCCGGCAGCAAGAGAAGCAGGGGAATGAGCTTGCGCATTGAAGGGACCGCATTGTTTGCCCGAGCCTCAACGCGCCAGGCCGGATCTGAGATGCCTGAGCATGTTGATGAGCCTCCTGGCCGACGGACAAGCGAATCCTCGAGCTGCGCCCTGCGAGTGGACGGCGTCTCTGGCACGGCAAGCTGTCCCAGTTGAAGTATAGACTGGT
>NZ_JBHMFT010000098.1:0-5794 GCF_051433195.1 Falsiroseomonas sp. E2-1-a20
CAGCCGATCCCCGCAGGTGACGCGGTGGGCGTGAAGTTCCACGGCAGGAGTTCGTCGAGGCGATCGATGGTTTGGCCCCGGGCGAGGCGGTCGAGTGCGGCGGTGATGTAGGCCTCTGGGTCCAGGCCGTTCAGCTTCGCGGTCTCGGCGACGGTGTAGATGATGGCGGCGCGGTCGCCGCCTGCGTCCGATCCGAGGAACAGAAAATTCTTCCTCGTCAAAGCGATGCCGCGCAGCAGCCGCTCGGCGAGATTCTTGTCGATTGAGAGCCTGCCGTCTTCGAGATAGCGGGCCAGTGCCTCCCATCGGTTCAGCGCGTACTGCATCGCCTTGCCGAGCGTCGACTTGCCGGACAACCGGCGCCGCTGCGTCAGCATCCAGTCGTGCAGGTCGTCGACCAGCGGCTTGCTGCGGGCCTGGCGCTCGGCACGGCGCTGGTCGGCGGGTTTGCCGTTGATCTCGGCCTCGATGGCGTAGAGCGCGGCGATGCGCTGCAAGGCCGCCTCGGCGATCGGCGACTTCGTCGCTTCGAACACCTCGAACAGCTTGCGCCTGGCATGTGCCCAGCAGGCGACGTGGATGACCTGCGGCGGCTGGTTGCCGCGCGGCCGCGCCAGCACGTCGTAGCCGGTGTAGCCATCGGCATGCAGCCAGCCCTCGAAGTCCTCGAGGTGTCCGCGGGGCCGCTCGCCCTTGCGGTCCGGCGAGTAGCGATAGAACGCCGCGGGCGGCCCATGACCCTTCCAGGGCCTCGGGTCGATGGCATAAACCCAGAACCGCCCCTGGCGCGTCCGGCCGCGCCCCGGCGCCAGCACGGCGATCGGGGTGTCGTCGGTCCAGATGGTGCCGTGCCGCAGGGCATAGGCGCCGATGGCCTCGGCCAGGCGGCTCAGCCACCAGGCGCCGCGGCCGACCCAGTCGGCCAGCGTCTGCCGCTCGATCTCCACGTCCTCGCGCGCCAGGATGGCCGAAAGGCGATACAGCGGCAGGCCGTCGAGATACTTCGAGACCAGCACATGCGCGAGCAGGCCGGGACCCGGCCGCCCCTTCTCAATCGGCAGGTCGGGGGCGGGCGCCTGCAGGACGGCCTCGCAATCCCGGCAGGCATAGCGAGGGCGGACGTGGCGGATGACCTTCAGCCGGGCCGGGATCTTCTCCAGCACCTCGGTGACGTCCTCGCCTAGCCTGGTCAGGCGCTTCGGGTCGGTGCAGCCACAGCGGCAGGCGAATACCGGCTCGTGCAGGATTGTCTCGCGCGGCAGCGGCTTGCGGAGCGCAGGGCGCCGCTGGTTGCCAGGCAGGCCCTTCGTCCTGGCCTTGGCCTCCGCCCTGGCCGCAGCCTGCGCGGCATCCTCCTCGGCATCGCCGATCAGCATCTCAAGCTGGCCGATCTCAGTGGTCAGCTTCTCCGACGATTTGCCGTAGCGGTCCCGCCGCAGCGTGGCGAGTTGGACCTTCAGCTTCTCGATTTCGAAGGTCGCGTTGCGCAGCTCGGCATCGCGCTCGGCCAGCACCGCGTCGCGTTCCGCCAGCAGCGCGCGGAGCGCTGCGATCTCGGCGTCAGGCGTGTTGAGCGACGCGGCGTGCACATCATGATTCTACGCAACGCCATGGCCGCCGCAATGGCGGATTGGCTACACCGTGGCCTGCGGCCGCGCGGTCCAGGCGGGCATGCGCCAGTCGATCCCCTCGAACAGCATCGAGAGCTGTGCCGCGGTCAGCGAGACGACGCCAGCCTGCGTCTGCGGCCAGACGAATCTGCCCTTCTCCAGCCTCTTGGCGATGAGGATCAGGCCCTGTCCGTCCCAGACCAGAATCTTGAGCAGGTCGCCACAACGACTTCCATTCGGCATATCGAAATGCGGCTGCGCGGGTCGAGTATCCGTGGCACCCGCTGCGTGGGCGGCAATTGCCGGTTGTTCAGCGGTTCACGAAGGATGGGCTCGATCTGTACTGGCTGGAGGAGCAGCCGGGACGGAGCCGCGTCGTGCCGACCTGGATGTGCGATGCGGCGACGTGCCTCGGGATGGCCGAACTTGGCGCACCCCGCGTGGCGGTCGACGCATTGGAAAGCCTGGCTGCGCTCCTCAAGGTGACGGCGGGCGGACAGCGTCGTCTCGCATCGTCGTGGCCCCTGCCCGTGGAGGAGGCCACCGATGCCGAGTCGTCCACCCTCAAAATCCCAGTTGTCGCTCGATCTCGATCCAAGGCCTCGGCCTCCGTCTGTTCCGGTTCCGGCGGAGGCGGTGCCAGCCCTGGCCGACCTGCTGCTGGCAGCCCTGGGTCGGCCGTTGGTGACGCAAGGAGGCGGCGATGAGCAGCAAGGTCACCGCTGACCACCTCGCGCGCAGTGCCGTCGTCTACGTCCGCCAGTCGACCATGTCGCAGGTGCTGGGCAACACGGAGAGCAAGCGTCGGCAGTATGCGCTGGCCGACCAGGCGCGTGCCGTCGGCTTTGCGTCTGTCGCGGTTATCGATGAGGATCTTGGCCGCTCGGGATCGGGTGTTGCCGAGCGTCCGGGGTTCCAACGGCTCGTGACGGCGGTCTGCGCGGGGGAGGTCGGCGCGGTGTTCTGCATCGAGGCCTCACGCCTCGCCCGCAACGGGCGGGACTGGCATCACCTGGTTGATCTCTGCGCCCTTGCCGCGACGCTGGTGATCGACCCTGACGGAGTTTACGATCCGCGCCTCGTCAACGATCGGCTCCTGCTGGGGCTGAAGGGTACGATGAGCGAGTATGAGCTCAGCCTGCTTCGGCAGCGTGGCATCGAGGCACGCGACGGCAAGGCCCGGCGCGGCGCGCTGCAGTTCACCCTACCCCCTGGCTATTGCTGGAGCGAGGATGGGCGCATCGAGCTCGAGCCGGACGAGCGGGTCGCCGACGCCATCCGGATGGTGTTTGCGAAGTACCGGGAGCTTGGCAGCGCGCGGCAGCTGTTTCTCTGGGCCCGCAGCGCGGGCATCACGCTCCCGGTGGTTCAGCGCAATGTCGCGGTCTGCAGGATCACCTGGCGGGCGCCCGCCTACCACACGGTCGTGCAGATCCTGCACAATCCGATCTACGCCGGTGCTTATGCTTTTGCTCGGCGCGGCAACCGCATCCGTTTGGAGAACGGTCGTGCCCGCAAGACGAGCGGCCATGATCGACCGATGGCGGAATGGGGTGCCCTGATCCGCGACAACCATGAGGGCTACATCAGCTGGGCTGAGTTCGAGGAGAACCTGCGCATGTTCGGCGAGAACGCCCACATGCAGAAACGTGCCTCACGCAAGGCCGCCCGCGGCGGGCGGGCGCTGCTGACCGGTCTCGTTCGATGTGGCCGTTGCCGGATGATGCGGGTATTCTACGGGGTTCAATCCGGCCACGCGCATCGCTACCAGTGTCGTGGCGATGATGCGCATGTCGGGTCTGGACTCTGCATCGGGATCGGCGGCGTGCGGGTCGACCAGGCGGTCACCGCCCTCATGCTCGAAGCGGTGTCAGGACATGCCGTCGAGGCCGCGTTGCTGGCGGCGGAGAAAGCCTCGGCCACCGACGATGCGCTGGCTCAGGCGCTCGAGCGCGACCTGGAGGCGGCGCGCTACGAAGCCTCGCTTGCCGCCCGCAGATACGACCTTGTGGATCCAGCCAAGCGGCATGTCGCGCGGGAGTTGGAGGCACGGTGGAATGCAGCACTGGAGAAGGTAAGCGCGCTCGAACGGCGGATTGCCGCCGCACGTGCCGCGGCAGCATCACGGCCGCAGGTGGACCGTGATGCCCTGCTGCGGCTCGCTGAGGACCTTCCTGCAGCGTGGAACGCGCCGACGGCTGACAACCGCATCCGCCAGCGCCTCACCCACATCCTGGTCCGCGAAGTGATTATCGACCTCGACGACGCGATGCATGAGGCCGTGCTGATCGTCCACTGGATGGGCGGACGACACACCGAGGCCCGCATCGCGCGCGTCAGATGCAAGCCGCGCCAGGCCGAGCCTACCCGCGCCCCGGCCGAGGTGGTGCGCCGCCTCGCGTTGGAATGGCCCGACCGCGAGATCGCCGTGAAGCTGAACAGGATGCGCTGCAGGACCGCCGCTGGCGCGAATTGGACGTCGGTCAGCGTACGCGAGGTCCGGGAGCGCCTCGGGATCCCAGCATTCACCGCACAAGGTACTGCCCCGCCGACGGTCGGCGTTCAGGAGGTGGCCCGGCAATTTGGAATCTGCATCCCCTCGGTCCTGCGGCTCATCCGGGAGGGCACCCTGCCAGCCGAGCAGGCCATGCCGTACGCACCATGGAAGATCCCGACCACGGCGCTGGCATCCGAGCCAGTCATTGCCGGGCTACGGCGCGTGAAGGAGCGGAGGCCAAGGAACCTCCAGGGATATCATAGAGATGCTGCCATGCGGCTGCCAGGTCTCTGAAAGAAGGATGCAGAATGTCACGCGATCGCCGCGGCGGCCGCGAAAGCAGAACATCGCGCCGCTGTAGGGGTCCTGCGCCAGCACCGTCTGCACCTGCGCGGCGAGACCGTCAAAGCCCTTGCGCATATCCGTCGTGCCGCAGGCAAGGAACACCCGTGTACCCGGCGGCGGGCCCAGCATCAGCGCCCACCCATCCCGGCCAGCACGACGCGCAGCGTCGCGGCGTCGGCGCATCCGGTAATGCGAATGCTGGCGCCGGAGGGCAGCGTGATCTCGATCATGCCAGACGGTGCGCAGCTGTCAGGCAACATGGCCGGGCCAGGCGGCTGGAGCTGCGGCGCATCCGGGACCACCTCCACCGGCACAAAGCCCGCCATCGCCGTGGCCAGCATCTGCTTGCGCCAGGTGTAGAGCTGGCCGGTGCTGACGCCGTGGCGGTCCGCCACCGCCTGAACAATCACGCCGGGCTCCAGCGTCTCCCGGACGATCCGCAGCCGCTCCTCCGTCGACCAGTTCCGGCGCCGGACTTCCCGCACCCGAACCTCGACGCCGCGGCCCGCGCGGGTACCGGAACCGCTCTTACTACCGTCATACGAGGGGCTAAGGACTGGCGTCGTCGTCGTGTTGTCCGTCATGACAACCACTTCGGCGAACCACCACCATCAACTCAAGGCCGGGATCGGCTGACGCTTACGATCAGTTTGGAGAACATACCTCTCATCCCGCTCGCAGACCCGATCGATCGGGCACGGCCCGCGGTGAGCATGGTGGGATTGGGCGGAACTTCATCGACCAGGCCATCAGGTGGCGCGTATCCATCCGGCCAGGGCCGCGGGTGCTGAGTGTCGGGATCGGGCCGGGGGTCACCGCTTCTGATCGGCGATGAGTTCCTTGAGGCTTTCGATGCCGCGCTCGGTAAAGCCGAGGGTTGCTTGATCGTTGGTGTCGTAAAACCAGAGACAGCCATCCTCGGGCTCGAGCTGCTCGGCGATCTTGTCGATGAGGTCGTGCAACCCAGAAGCAGGAATCGTCATCAATCTGGTGTTCTTCCTGGTGTTCTTCGCCTATGATCCCGATCGGCTTGCCAAGCCTCTGGCCGATGTGGCGCTTCTTTACCAGCGCAAAGGCAGCCACGCCTACCGGGCCCGGTGACCGCGAAGCAGGCGGCCGACATGGTCGGAATCCACACGCCGTCGGCATCTCTATTGGATCACGCCGAAGATGTGGGTAATCGGAAGCCTCACCGGAGGCATACGCTTGAGCGGGCGGTTCCTGTCGCCGATGATCGCGCGAAGCCGCGCGCGGTCGTCCGATCCAACGATGACACTGACGGTCTGGGCTCTGGCCGGAGGATTCCACCGCAGCGGCCCGCTGTGAATCCTCCATTTGGGTC
>NZ_JBHMFT010000099.1:0-5740 GCF_051433195.1 Falsiroseomonas sp. E2-1-a20
TAAGGTGGCCGGGGTGCGCGAGGCCATCCGGGCGGCACGTGCCCACGTCATGCTGCTGCCGGCCTATTCGCCCGACTTGAACCCCATCGAACAGGCCTTTGCCAAGCTCAAGGCCGGGCTCCGCAAGGCGGGCGCCCGCACGCGTGAGGCGCTGTGGAACACCATCGGCCAACTGCTCGATACCTTCAGCCCCGCCGAGTGCCGTAACTACCTCGCCAACGCTGGCTATGCATTCGAGTAAACCAAAAATGCTCTAGCCTGCGCTTGCTCCGGTGGATGCGCGTCTTGGATTGCAGTGGCATCCTAGCCGTATAACCTGACCGCACGCCTAGGCTTCGGCTGGGCTGAAGGAGCTTCTGTCATGAGCTTCGTGCTATGGAAGCAACGGCTTCCTTCCGAGCCTCTTCATCCCTGCTCCTCATCTTCCCTCTCCCCGGGCTTCCCCCCACCGTGATCAGCCTCTTGCGCGGCATGTGCATCTTTGGCTGCTGCGACCGTCCGTTCAACGTAGTGAAGACCCTCCGGCCAGCCGAGTTCGCCTGCCTTATCACACTGCAGCAGCACCGTATGGACGTAGGCGGACGAGGCGCCGCGCGCGAAAAGGCGACGTGCGATGGCAAAATCAGCGCGCGACCGGTCCAGCCTCATGCCGGGCGGCAGATGCGCCGTGATGCGCGCGATGCCTTCGCGGTATTCCTCGACGGGATCCCGCGCCTGCAGTGCCGGCACGGTGGGGGCAGGGACCCGCAAGATCTGCGGCCGATAGCGGCGGCGGAGGGCGATGACGCCGGCCGCCGTTCGCAGCAAGTACTGGGCATCCGGATCAACCTCCGTGCATGATGAGCGGAGTGTCACGGTCGGGTAGGAACCGTCGCTGCGCTGGTGCAGTGCCTTACGGTTCCGAAAGCCGGGCAGTCGCCCGAGCTGCCGCGAATTCACCGCGCCAGGATCACCACCATGCATCGATGCGAGCTGCGACGCCACCTCGGCCGCGACCTCATGCGACGGGCCCGCGCCCGACGGGGCGAGGCGGATCCATACCTGGTAGTTCCACGGGCTCGTCACGACCACCGCCGCGGGACGATGGCCGGCGAGGCGCATGCTGTGCAGCCCGTCTTCGTCCACGTCATCCACGAGGACATAGGAGGTGTCGGCAGGACGGGCATAGACATGCCATCCTTCTGCATTGCGCGCGCGGAGCAACGGCAGCAGGCGGAGCAGACCTTCAAGCCCAGGCCGGCGGGTTTCAACCCGGGCCTTGTCCTCTGTGTGAACGAGCCGAAGGTCGTAACGCTCGGCCTCGACGGCCGACGCCCAGCCCTCCACGGCGCGGCGGGTGAGTTCGGCGCCCGGGCGTAGCGGGGTCATCATCGGCCTGCCTCCGCCAGCAGGCGCACCCGGCGAAGCGCCGCGAGCCAGCCTTGATCCGGGGCAGGGAAGTCGACAAGCTCCACGGAAAGCGCCGCGAGATCCTCGAGCGCTTTGGCCCGCATCCGCTGCCCTGCGGGGTGGTGCGTGGCGTTGGCCATCTCGACGATGGTGATTTTCTGCCGCTCGACGAGCGTGGCAATGTGGCGCGCCGCATCCGCCGTCCAACCGCCGCCCAGGCCGACAATCCATGCGGCACCTTCGGCGGGGTGGAGCAGGGCCCGTGCAGCGATGGCGGCCACGGCCCCCTCGGTCAGCCGAAGGCGCCGGCTCCCAGGCGCGGCCGAGACCACCAGGCCCTTGTGTCGTCCACGGCCGAAGGTGACGTCGAACCGGCCGTCTGGACGGAACTGGTGGTATTCCCAGCCGAGTTCATGCCCCCCGCCGGAGCGATGCCGCGCCGAGATCAGCTCGCGGTGGTGGTCGATCCGTACGTCGCCCTCGAAAGCCGCGGCATCGGCAGGGGTTAGACCGAAGGGCTGGGCACGTGGATGCAGCGCCGCCAGACGGGGCGGGGTGATGATGTTCATGATTGTTCCTGTTGTGGTCGTTGTGACGGGTGCACGAGCAGGTCGTGCGGTGTGGCGGGCGCCGGGGCGTCCTGTCAGCGCCGCTCCTGGGCGCGGCGCGGGAAGCCGACCTCGAATGCCGCGTGGGATGGTTTGAGGATGAGGCGCATGGGAGGCAGCGGATCCTCGCCAAGCGCCAGCGCACCAAAGGCGGTGCGAAGCGCATGGTGGAGATCCCGAGGCCTCGCGCTGCCGTTGGTGAAGGCGAGCCGCAGCAACTTCCGAGCCTGGTGGGGCAGGGCGGGCAAGGTGTCGGGTACGGCGTCGATGTCGGCCGCGATGTCGTCGCGCATCGCGTCGAGCAACCCGTCGAGCGCGTCGGCGGGTGGTGGCGCGACCTTCACGATGAGAAGACGACTCAGCAGCGCGTCCGGCAGGCCGGCGAGGCTGTTGGCGGTGGCGATCCAGTTGACGGCCGAGATGTCGACGGGCGCTGACAGGCACGGGTCGAGGTAGCAGCGCGCCGTCTCGGGTTCGAGCATTGCGAGCAGCACCCCGGCGGCGGAGCCATACCGGTCGTCGGTGGGCGCGCGGTCGAGGTCGTCGAGGATCAGGACCGGGTTCCGCACGCCGGTGGTGGCGATGGCACGCACCGGCGCGCAGGGCCGGGCGCCGCGCCAGCCCCGCCCGTTGCCAGCCAGCTCAGTGACGAAGGAGCTGTCTGGCGCGGAAAGGCGCACCGGTGGCAGGCCGCATCCTTCCGCAACGGCCCGGCAGAGCCGAGACTTCCCGACGCCCGGCTGCCCCACCAGCAGGAGGGCCGGCAGGCGGCAGACCGCCGCCTCGCCGAGCCGTGCGAGGGCGAGTTCGTGCAGCAGCGGTCGGGCGGCTTGGTCCATCCAGGGGAAGGCTTGGCCGAGCGCTGCCGCGACCTGGGCCGGTTCGGGCGGTTGCAGGGCCGCGACCGGCGATAGGAGAACACGACACTGATCGACGACGGCACGCTCGACGTCCTCCGCGGCGACGGGGGGCGCGGCCAGAAGCACTGGCCGGGCGGGCCCCGGCGCCACGAGTCCGGGCGGGCGGAGGGCGACCAGGGCCGCGGCCGCAGCCTCGAAGAGCGGGCGGAGGACTACACCAGCGCCCTGCAGCGCCGCCTTGGCCCTCCAAGGAGAGGCCAAGCGGCGTTCCGCTGGGCCGGAGCGCCGGAACCGGCCAGAGGCCGATCATCTCGGCCAGGGTGCGCAGCTCGTCGGCGCCTAGGCGCTCCTCCCCGGTTGCCCAACCGGCGAGCGCGAGGCTGGCGGCGGCGCGGGTGAAGGGTGCGGCGGCGCTGGTGGAGTGCAGACCAGCGATGAATACAGCAGCAGCGGCGGCAATCGCGGCGCGGACGGCAAGGTCGCCTCCGTCGTCGCCCTCCCCAGCGACACCGAGCGCCCGGGCGAGGCGCCAGACCGCGCTGGGATCGCCGCCATCAGGCAGCGTTTCCACACGCCGCCCAACCCCCAGCATGAGGTCGAAGCAGGCGCAATCCGAGGCGAAGGCGACGAGCGGCACGCCGCGTGGCACCGCGGTGGTGTCGGTGCCGAGAATGGCCGCGCGAGGCTCGCGAGCCGGCGCAGGTTGGCGCCCGGAGCGAAGGCGTTGCGCGAACAACCCCGGTATGATGCCGTGCACTGGCAGCCTCGGCCCGAAGCCCACAAGCCAAGTGCTGCTGGCGATGAAAACAACCTCTCGCCGGAGGGCGGTGGCAGAGGCGGCTTGGTCAACCTGCTCCTCCGCTTCGGAGGTGTTGGATACGGCAGATGCCGGGAGCCATGTGGGGTCGTTGTCGGAATGTCGTGGCATGTCTTTTCGGATGTTCGAGGAAGGAACGGGCCGCCCCAAAGGCGGCGAAGCCGCGGGCTCGGGCCGGCACCGAGGATCGGGTGGTTTCAGGCAGCGGCCTGCGCCACCGTCAGCGCAGCTTCGGCAGAACAATGCTGAGCAGCGCTACGACGACGAGTTCGCGGAGGGTACGCGCACCGGTGGACCACATCGCGGGTTCGACACTGACGGGATCAACCGTGAGCCGGACGGGCACCATGCGCCGCTGGCCAAGCAGGCCGGCAGCCCGGCCGCGGCGGAGCAGATTCTCGAGGTGATCGCGGCCCGGAACAGGTATGCCGGAGGCAGGTGCGACGGCACGCAGCAGCGCGACCCGGTGGGCCGCTATCCTGAGCGCATGCGGGGTGTAGGCGCACCTCAGGGAGGGGATCAGACGCTCCCGCCCCGTCCGCTGGCGGCGCCTCAACCGGGCACGCCGCTGGCGCCGGCACCTCACCGGCGGCCCCGCTGCGCCTCGGTGCGCAGGGGACGAGCAGGAGACAGCAGCGAGCGCTGCTTGCGGCGCCGATCCCGAAAGCGAATTAATTGTATTGGAGGTGACAAAACCAGCGCGCAGCCGAGCGCCGCGGTGGCCTCGATCGCGATCGCGGCGGCGCGAGGATCTGGACCACGCGAGGCAGCCAGCAGGCGGGTGAAGGCCGGTGCACCTCCTGGACCGTCCGCGGAAGCGGCGTGCGGCAGGCCGGGCAAATGCCCGACTGAGCGCGCATCGGTGGTGAGCAGATCGCCGCCGGATCTGGCGGCGAGTTCCGCCGCTACGCGGGCGGCAACACGCGCACCCACGGGCCGGTCAGCCAGGGTGATCCACACCTCGATGAGGCCGGCGCCGTCGGCCACGGCAGCGGCGACACGGTGTTCCGCGGCGAGGTGCGCATATCCCTCAGGGCGCAACCCGCGCAGCAGGATGTGGGCGGTGCTCCAGGGCCGCGCGGAGATGAGGTCATCGGAGCTGGCCTGTGCATCAAGCCAGCAGGCAGCATCGGCGACAAACGGGGCGGTCCACCAGCGCCGCCAGATTTCGATGCCTGCGATGTTCGTCGCGGTGACGAGGTAAATCGAGGCTGGCAGCGCGGCGGTCCAGCGGGCGATGTCCATGGTCGTGCTGCTGGAAGCGGAGAGCGAGAGGGTCGACGAGCACATCGGAGATAACCTTTACAAGGGTGGTGACCACCCCCTTGGCTGCCGCGCATCGGGCGCGGCGGGGCGGCGGTCACCCCGGGACCGACACCCGCCGCGTCGACGCGTGGCAGCCATCATCTATTGGATTTTTTATGGATGGCTGTGCCCGTCAGTGGTCCTGACCCTCGAAACTGGTCCACCTGGAGCGCAAGTTTTTCGGGCACTTTGAACCCCAAGGAGGGGTCGTGCCATAAATCAGAAACGTTACATGGACGAACAGATCGCCTTTGCCCTGAGGCAGGCGGAGAGCGGGACGGCGGTGGCTGAGATCTGCCGCAAGCTCGGCGTCTCCGAGCCGACATTCTACCGCTGGAAGAAGCAGTTTGCCGGGATGGGGACGGTGGAGATCCGGCGGTTGAAGCAGCTTGAGGAGGAGAATGCCAAGCTCAAGCGGCTGGTCGCCGACCTCAGCCTCGACAAGACCATGCTGCAGGACGTTCTGCGAAAAAAGTGGTGAGGCCCGCGCTGCGCCGTGATGTGGTGGCTGTGCTGCAGGGCAGCTACCGGATCAGCGAGCGTCGGGCCTGCTCGGCGATGGGCTTCCACCGTTCCGCACAACGCTACCGGTCGCGGCGTGACCCGCAGGTCGAGCTGCGGATGCGGCTGCGCGACCTGGCGGCGGGCGCGGGTCCGCTACGGCTACCGGCGCCGCAGGACCTCCGTCGCCGGGCGGAGGACGTTCCTAGTGCACTGACTCAAACGGAAGGTGCAGGGAGTCTGGCCAGTTTGCCGAGGAT
>NZ_JBHMFT010000100.1:0-5331 GCF_051433195.1 Falsiroseomonas sp. E2-1-a20
AACCACTGTAGGTTCTACGATTATTATGGGTTCAATAACGGGAACGGGCTCGTAGTAGATCGGCGTGGGCGCGTAGTAGTAGGTTGGAGCCGGTGCGTAATATGGGTCTGGTTCGACGTATACCGGTTCTGGAATGACAAGTACCGGATCCGGCTCGAAATAATACGGATCCGGCTCATAGTAATAATCATCTTCATAATAAAACGGATCGGGTTCGTAGAATGTGTGCATGTTGCGGCCTCCATACTGGCGCAGGTAAAATCACGCATCTCCTCCGCGCTGCCTGGTAAATGCTACCGGTGACGAGATGAGGAGAATGACGTATTTCTCCAATCCTCGAAGTGCACCATAGTATAAAACCAAAAATTCGGCGGGAAAGCGGCTGTCCCAAGGCATGTACTTGGGATGACGTGGCGCGGCTTTTGAAGATCCAGTGCCCAACACGATCATGGTGCGGGTGAGCACCTCCTCCGCCGCGGCCGGGTCGCGCCAGCGATCCCACAGGCCGGCAAGGCCAGCACAGGCGCGCCGTCCGCGGCGGTGACCAGGTGCGGCTGGCGCCGCTCATGCTCATCGTCGGCAGCGGGCTTTGCTGCTGGCTTGGGATGAAGCCGCTTGTCTGGCCCGTTGTCCCGTCATCATGCTGCCGCTTGATTTTGGCCAAAGGGAAAGGCCAGCCTCTCCTGACGTAAGGGCGGTCGCGGAGGCCCCACGCACTTCGCGAGCCTGCAACCGCGCGACACCCACAGGAGCAATCATGCCAGACCTTGCCCGCCCCCTCGCCTTGGTCGCCGGAGCATTCGCCCTGCTGCTTGGCCTGCCGGCCCAGGCTCAGTCCGCAGCCGAGCCGCCCTCCTCCGAGGCGATCGTCGATGCCTTTGAGGCAGTGCTTGGCCCAATCCGCACGCATCGCCCGAGCCATGCCAAGGGCACCTGCGCCGCGGGCCATTTCGTCGCGACGCCTGACGGCACGCGGCTTTCCGTGGCTCCTGTCTTCAACGGCCAGCGCGTGCCAGCGGTGATCCGCTTCGGCGTCGGCGTCGGTAATCCGGCGGGGCCCGATACCGGCCGCACCACGCGCAGCCTGTCCATCCGCTTTGAGACCGAGGCCGGCGACATCTGGGACATGGCCAATATCTCCGCCCCGATCTTCGGCTCCCCGACGCCGCAGGTCATGGTTCAGGGCCTGCTGGCCCGGCGCCCCGATCCCGCGACCGGCCGCCCGAATGCCGAGGCCGTTGCCGCCTTTATCGCCGCCAATCCCTCCACCACGAATCAGGCCCGTTGGCTGGCGGCGACGCTGCCGCCGGCAAGCTGGGCCACCACCCCCTATTGGGGCGTCAATGCCTTCCGCTTCCGCGGCACCGACGGCGAGGTGCGCCACATCCGCTGGGTGTTCGAGCCGCGCGCCGGCACGCAGCGCCTGACCGAGGAGCAGATGCGCAGCCTGCCATCCGAGTTCCTGGCGGATGAACTACGCCGCCGCGTAGCCGCCGCGCCGGTGGAATTCGACATGGTGCTGCAATTCGCCGGCCCCGGCGACGACCTGACCAACCCGACGGTCACTTGGCCGGACGATCGCCCACGTGCCGTGGTCGGGCGGCTCACGGTCACGGAGGTGGCGCCCGGCCCGGGCGGCGCCTGTGATCCGATCAGCTTCCTGACGCTCGATCAGGCGCCGGGCATCGAGTACAGCGACGACCCGACGCTGCACGCCCGCACCGGCGCCTATGCCGTGTCGCTGTCGCGGCGCCTGCAGTAGTCGATCAAGGTTATCACCTGAGCCGCCGCACAAGATCTCCATCTTCGCCGCCGGGGCCGCGGCGGCGCGTGGCTGGTCTGGCATGCCGGCGCGGGTCGCCGGGCGCGACGCCACGCGCTGTCTGATGAGCCTGCCTCAGACTGGCCAGGGTCAATGCTGATGTTCAGGCGGGGCGAACAGAACCAATTCTACACGTTCCGAGCCTTCAACGTACGCGTCATGCCCTGGCGGTATCTCGAAGAAATCGCCGGCGCCAATCCGCGTTTCCGCCTTCGTGTCCAACATGCGGACCACCAACTTGCCGCTGAAACAGTATCCGGTGTGGCGCATCGGGCAGGAGTCGGGCGAGCCCAGCAGCGGCTTCTCATCGGCCTCCCAGGTCCAGCCCGGCTCAAAGATCGCGTGCATTCCAGCTGTACCGTCAGCCATCCGGATGATGGAGATGCGGCCGCGCTCCTTCATGTCGAGCAGCTGGTCAGGTGCCTCGAAACGCTTCACCTCGATCGCAGAACTCATGTCTTGGTCCTTTCCATGTCTCACCTCGTTGCATCGCCGTAGCCTGGGGCGGAGGTAGCAGCGTCGTGGTGGCCGCTGCCGCCGCGCGGTTGCCTACTGGCGTCGCGGATCGTCGGCCGGATTGACGTAGGTGACGCCCCACGGACCGACACTGTGAATCTGGACGATCGTTTCTTCGCTTGTCCAAGCGAAGTGCGGAGTTCCAGGCGGCATGATGGCGAAGCCGCCAGCGCCTAGCGCCCTGGTTTTCGAGGGGTCCAGCTGGTCGCCGGCACCCATGTGGAAGGTGCCGGACAGGACGGTGACGTGCTCGATAACGGGATGGTGGTGCGCCGGTAGCCGATAGCCGGCCGGAAATCGGAGGCGTGCGGTAATTGGCCTTGCCTCGTTCAGTGGCCCCTCGATGACAGCGATCTGAGCGCCAGGTGGCAGCGACGGGATGTCGGTCCATTGCAGTTCGGTCGGCAGCAGCATGACGTGCCCGGCGGCATGCGCATGACCCTGGGCAGCAACTGTGCTGGCAAGGGGCAGCGACATCAGCGCAGCAAGGGCGATGGACAGCGAGTGGCGCATCGAAGCATCCTTCCAGTGGCGTGATCAGCGGCGGGAAATAACAATTTCGAGGTAGTCACAGGGGGACCACCATCGCTTCGTCATTAGAACGGTCGGGCCGGCCAGCGATGGTGCTGCAACCTGGCAGCTGCTCATCGACCGGTCTCCAGACCTGCATGTGAACGACACTGACTGTCGATTCATCTGACAAACATATACGGTATGGCAGACACCTGGCTGAACTGTACTGGTCGCGCGAGCAGGCCAGTCAGACGCTCCGGAGGTTGAACAAGCGATGATCGCAATCCGGGTCGACCCGCAGGATCCGCGCCCCTTGGTCGACCAGATCGTCGGCGCCATTCGGCGACAGATCGACGACCGATGCCTGCGCGCCGGCGCAAGGCTGCCATCGATCCGCAGCTTCTCCGAAGCTTTTGGGGTCAGCCGCTTCACCACCGTCGAATCCTATGACCGGTTGGTGGCGCAGGGCTATCTCGAGGCCCGGCGTGGTTCCGGCTTCTTCGTCACGCCGGTCCGCGAGGAAGCGGGTCATCAGCCGCCGCCGGACGGGCAGAAGCGCAACGAGGAACTGGTCTCCCTTATCCGCCGGCTGCTGCAGGCGCCGGATGGAACCATTCTGGCCGGTGGCCCGTGGCTGCCGAACGGGTGGATGGACGAGATGGGCATACGGCAAAACCTCGGCGCGTTGGCGCGCAAGAACGGGGCTCACCTGATCGAGTACGGCAATCCCTACGGCTACCTGCCGCTCCGCGAGCATCTGGTACTACTGCTGTCGGAACAGGGGATTGTAGGCAGCGCCTCGCAGATCGTGATGACGCAGGGGACCAGCCAAGCCTTGGACCTGATCATGCGGCATTTCGTCCGGCCGGGCGATGCCGTGCTGGTCGACGATCCAGGCTACTATAACCTGTTCGGCAATCTCCGGCTGCACGGCGCTCGGCTGCTTGGAGTACCGCGCAACGGTGATGGGCCTGATCTGGCGGCGCTTGAACGGCTTGCTGCCGAGCATCGGCCGCGGATCTACTTCACGCAGTCTGTGCTGCAGAACCCGACATCGACCAACATGAGTCCTCACGTCAGTTTTCGCCTGCTGCAGATCGCGGAGAAATACGATTTCCTGGTCGTGGAGGACGACATCTTCTGTGACCTGCAGGTCAAGCCCACACCGCGTTTAGCGGCGCTCGATCAGCTCAAACGGGTGATCTATGTGCGGAGCTTCTCAAAGACGTTGTCGGGCAGCCTGCGGGTGGGGTTCCTGGCGGCGCACCAGCCCATCGCCGATGACCTGGCCGACGTGAAGATGTTGTCGAGCATCACCAGCTCACAATTCATGGAACGGTTGCTGTACCTGACCCTGGTGGATGGCCACTACCGGAAGTTCCTGGCGCAGCTTCATGGCCGGCTAGGCGAGGCGAGGCTTAACGCGATCCGCGCCTTTGAACGCATTGGGATGCAGCTGTTCGTCGAGCCGGAGGCCGGCATGTTTTTGTGGGCGCGGTTTCCGGATGTGGAAGACGCGCTGGCGCTGACGGAGAGCGCGTCGTCGCAAGGCATCATGCTGGCGCCCGGCGTGGTGTTTCGGCCGCATCTGGAGCGGTCGCCATGGATGCGGTTCAACGTCACGTCCTGCGCCAATACGCGGGTTCTCCGGTGGCTGGAGCAGGTGAGCGTGATGCCGAACAGTGATCCATCCTTGCTACCGCGTACCGTGCCGGCTGTCCGGCGTCAGCACCCTGAAGGCGCATGACCTGATCACCAACCCGACCTTCGTCGTGGTCAAGGCGGCCCGGGAGTTCCACACCAAGACCACCGCGCCCAGACACCTTAGGCTTCCGAAAGCCAACCCAGCTCGATAAGCCGCTCCCGCTCTCCCCTCAGGAAGCGGTCGCCGATGTCGCCGCGCCAGCGCAGCTCAGGTGCCACGACGTTGCGAGCACGCTTCGCGGCCGCATGCTGCGCGTCGCCTACCGTAAGACCGGTGCCCGTGACGATCATGGCGTGGCCTGAACGCCGGCGAACAAGCAACTGGCCTTCAGCGTCCCTTCGGACATCCACAAGATGATGGAAGCGCAGATCCGCCGCCTCAGGCTGCCGCAGGAAAAACAGCGGCACGTCGTCGGCCGGCGTCGCATCGGCGTCCACCGCAGGGAACGGTGGTACCGTCAGCACGGTCGCAACAGACCAGCCGGGTGTCGTCGGGAAGTCGGTGGCGCCCTCCAGCATGCGAAGGAACAGGTCGCCCCAACCCTCCCGCTGCATCGCCGCCAGCACGGCGAAGCCAGGGTTGCCGAAACGGATGGGCGGGATGTCCGGCACGGGCTCGGGCGCGTAGGCACGGTCGAGGCCGTTGCGCAGGATGGATGCGATCGAGCCGTAGCTGCGGGCGCCGATGTCGAGGCAACATGTTCTCGATGCGGTGGCGCTGGCGGTAGAGCGCAGCGTCATGCGGGATGGGCAGTTTGCGGCTGCGCGTTGAGGGT
>NZ_JBHMFT010000101.1:0-5218 GCF_051433195.1 Falsiroseomonas sp. E2-1-a20
GCCCGTGCTGCCACCGCCTCACACCAAACTACCACTAAATGACACAGTAGTAGTAGGAGCCGGTCTGCAAAGCCATGTGGTGCGTCCTGCGTTACAGGCGCCACCCGACTGAAACCTAAGTTCCTGAAATCGCAGGGCGGTGGTGGAGGTGAGCGGGATCGAACCGCTGACCTCGTCATTGCGAACGACGCGCTCTACCAACTGAGCTACACCCCCCCCGAGCCGTGGGGTCCACCGCAGGACGCGGCTTATGGAAGCGCGGCCGTTGGGTGTCAAGGCGGGGATGCGTCAAGCAAGGCCGGCGCCTTGCGCCTTGTTCCGGCTGCTGCCCGCCATTAGGTTCCGGCGGCAACACCAGGGGTCGCCGATGCTGCTCGATGCCGTCTTTTTCCTGCTGCGGGCGGGCCTCGACCTGTTCTGGTGGGCGGTGCTGCTGGCCGCCATCATGCAGACCCTGCTGTCCTTCAACGTGCTGGACGGCCGCAACCGCATCGTCTGGACGATCGCAGATTTCCTGTATCGGGTGACGGAGCCGGCGCTGCGCCGGGTGCGCGGGGCGCTGCCGAACATGGGCGGCATCGATCTTTCGCCGCTGATCGTGCTGCTGCTGATCACCGCCTGTTCCATCGCGCTGACCGCGATCCAGGGCTACCTGCTGCGCGGCGGCCTCTACTTCTGAGCCATGCCGCCCTGGCGGCTGCGGGCTGACGGGGTGGACCTTGCCGTGAAGGTGCAGCCGCGGGCGCGGCGGCCGGCCCTGGGTGGCCTCGCCCCCGGCGGCGCCGCGCTGCGCGTCGCGGTGGCGGAGGCGCCGGAGGATGGCCGCGCCAACCGCGCGGTGTGCGAGGCGGTGGCCCGGGCGCTGCACCTTCCCAATTCCGCGGTGGCGGTCTTGCATGGCGGCGGCTCGCGCCAGAAAACCCTCCGCATCGCTGGCGATCCTGCCGCCCTGGTGCCCGTTTTGGAAAAGCTCCTCGCATGACCGCCCGCATCATCGACGGCAAGGCGGTTGCCGCCGCGCTGCGCGAGACCATCGCCGCCCGCGCCGCCACGCTGTCCTTCCGCCCCGGCCTGCGCGTGGTCCGGGTGGGGGAGGACCCGGCCTCGGGTGTCTATGTCCGCAACAAGGACAAGGCGGCGCGCCAGGTGGGCTTCGACAGCGCCACCATCGCCCTGCCGGAGACGACGAGCGAGGCCGAGTTGCTGGCCGTCGTCGCCGCGCTCAATGCCGATGACGCGGTGGATGGCATCCTGGTGCAGTTGCCGCTGCCGCCGCAGATCCGCGCCGACCGGGTGATTGCCGCCGTGGCGCCGGAGAAGGACGTGGATGGCTTCCACCCGCTGAATGCCGGCCGCCTCGCCAGCGGCCAGCCGGGCCTGGTGCCCTGCACGCCGAAGGGGGTGATGCACCTGCTGCGGGCCTCCGGTGCCGCGCTGCCGGGGGCACGGGCGGTGGTGCTCGGGCGCAGCAACATCGTCGGCCGGCCGATGGCGCAATTGCTGCTGGCGGCGGATTGCACCGTGACCGTGGTGCATTCCCGCACCCGCGACCTGCCGGCCGAATGCCGCCGCGCCGAAATCCTCATCGCGGCCGTGGGACGGCCGGAGATGGTGCGGGGCGACTGGGTGGAGGTTGGCGCGACCGTCATCGATGTCGGCATCAACCGGCTGGCCGATGGAAGGCTGGTCGGCGACGTCGCCTTCGCGGAAGCCGCGCGGCATGCGGAGGCGATCACGCCGGTGCCCGGCGGCGTCGGCCCGATGACCATCGCCTGCCTGCTGGAGAATACGCTGGACGCCGCACTCGCCCGCCGAGGCTGAGCGGATGCAGGGCAGCGCGCTGCTGATCGCCGGCGCCTTCGTCGCCATCTGGGCCTCCGCCTTCACGGTGGCGGGCGTGGTGGTGAAGGAATGGCCGCCGCTGTGGGGGCTCGGCATCCGCTTCGGGCTGACCACGCCGCTGCTGCTGCTGATCGTGCTGGCGCTGCGCTCGCGCCTGCCGGCGCCGGGCGACATCGGGCGCGTCGCCATCCTCGGCCTGTGCGGGATGGGCGGGTATCTCGCCTTCGCCTGGCTCGCCATGGCGCGCATCCCGACCGGGCTGGTCGCGCTGATCTGCGCGACGACGCCGCTGATGGTCGCCGCCGGCGAAAGCCTGGTGCTGCGGCGGCCGCTGCCGAAGCTCGCCTGGCTCGGGCTCGGCATCGGCTGGTTCGGGGTGGCGCTGCTGGGCTTCCTGCGCGCGGTCGATGGGCTGGCGGCGGCGGAGGCGGCGGGCTTCGCCCTGGCGCTGGGGGCCGCGATCAGCCAGGCGGTCGGGCTGCTGGTCTATGCGCCGGCCAAGGGGCGCATCGACATCTGGATGGCGAGCCTCGGCCAGACCGCCGTGTCCGCCGTGCTGTGCCTGGCACTGGCGCTGGCACTGGAGGGTGCACCGCCGACCTCCGCCAGCCTGCCGACGGCGGCGGCGCTGGTGTGGTCCATGCTGGTGGTGGGCATCGGCGCCTACGCGCTGAACTTCGCCATGATGCGCCGTGTGCCCGCCTCCACCGCCACCGCGCTGCAATTGCTGGCCCCGCCGCTGGCCGCGGTGTTCGGCTGGGCGCTGCTGGGGGAGCGGCTGTATGTCAGCGACATCGTCGGCGGCGTGCTGACGCTGGGCGGGCTGGCGCTGCTGGTGCATGCGCGGTCGCGGGGCTGACATGCCCGGAATGCATTGGTGCGGGGGCAAGCCGATGCCGCAGTCTCGGCTGATGCAGGCACGACGACGAGCTACGGGCTTCTGAACTTCGCACGGGCGAGCACCGTCCGTATGGCTTCAACGCGTCCCGGCCTGCAGGATCACCCCGATGTACACGCCCGCCGTCTTCCGGTCCGACGACCCGGACTGGATCTTCGCCCATGTGGAGCGGCATGATTTCGGCCTGCTGGTCAGCGCCACGCCGCTGACGGTCAGCCACCTGCCTTTCCAGCTGGTGCGCCCGCGGGGCGATGCGCCGGCGCGGCTGGTCTGCCATGTCGCCCGCGCCAACCCGCACTGGCAGGCCTTCGCCGGGCAGGGGGCGGAGGCGCTGGCGGTGTTCCAGGGCCCGCACGCCTATGTCTCCTCCAGCTGGTACGGCGCGCAGCCCAGCGTGCCGACCTGGAACTACGATGCCGTGCAGGCGGTGGGCCTCGCCACGCTGATCGAGGACCCGGCCGAGATCGCGGTGCAGATGCGCGCCATGGCCGCCGCCTACGAACCCACCCCCGGCTTCGACATGGATGCCCAGCCGGTCGACTACATGGCCAAGATGTTCCGTGGCCTGGTCGGGATCAACCTCGAGGTTCGCCAGTGGACAGGCAAGCGCAAGCAGAGCCAGAATCGTCCGCCCGCGGATCGGATCGCCGTCGCGGCGGCGCTGGAGGCGCGGGGCGACCATGCGGCCGCGGCCGCGCTGCGGGAGGCGAACGGACTTGCCTGACGAGATTCCGGATATCCAGACCCTCGACAGCAGGGTGGTCTACCGCAATGCCTGGATGACGGTGCGGGAGGATGCGATCCGGCGTCGGGACGGCTCCACCGGCATCTACGGCGTGGTGGAGAAGTCGGATTTCGTCGTTGTCGTGCCGGTCCATGCGGATGGGTCGCTGCAACTGGTGCAGCAGTTCCGCTACCCGGTGAAGGCGCGGTTCTGGGAGTTTCCGCAGGGCATGTGGGGCCCGCCCGGCACCGATCCGGCGCTGGCCGCGCAGCATGAATTGCAGGAGGAAACCGGGCTGGCCGCCACGTCGATGGTCCACGCCGGCCGCCTGAACCTGGCGCACGGCACCATGTGCCAGGGCTACGACATCTTCCTCGCCACCGGCCTGAGCCAGGGCGACGCGGCGCCGGAGCTGGAGGAGCAGGACCTCATCACCCGCGTCTTCGGCCGCGCCGAGTTTGAGCGGATGCTGATCTCGGGCGAGATCAAGGATGCGACCAGCGTCGCCACCTACGGCCTGCTGCGGCTGAAGGGTCTGCTGTAGGTTGGGGCCTGCTGCAGGTCAGGGCTTCCGCCAGGCCAGCACGCAGCCATTGCCGAACACCTGGAGGCGCCCGCAGCAGGCTTGCAACTGCGCCAGCGCCACCGGGCCGACGCCCTCCGGCAGGGTCAGTTCCAGCTCCACCTCCGCCTCGCCCTCCCGCAGGGTGATTCCGAGTCGGGTGCCGTTGGGCATGCGGCCGACCGCGTCCTGCGCCACGGCCAGCAGCGCCACGTCCAGCGCCGCGCGGTCCAGGCTGACCGGGGACAGTTTTTCCGGCGCCGTCAGCTCCGCCCCGTGCCGGGCGCCGAGTGCGACGCGCAGCAGCGGCAGGGATTGCTTCATCACCTGCACCAGGGAAATCAGCGTGGGCTCCGCAACCTGCTGCCGGGCTGCGTCGAGGTAGCCGCGGATCGTCTCCTCCAGCCGCTTGCTGGCCTGCACGGCGCGGTCCAATTGCCGGGTGGGGGCGCCCTCGCCGACGCTGCGCGACAGCAGGTCGAGATTGGCGGCCAGAACCATCATGGCATTGTTGACCTCGTGCTGCACCGCAGGTGCGACGCGGCGCAGGCGGTCCAACCTCTGGCCTGCCACATCATCGGTCAAACGCCAGTCTCCTTCATCGGCCCGCAACGGCGGGGGCAGGCTGGGCGAGCGCTTCCGCGACCTCCCGGAACAGCCGCGCGGGCAGGGTGCCGCCGCGGACATCCTGCATCGGCGTGGCGTCATCATTGCCCAGCCAGACGCCGACGACAAAGCTGCCATCTGCACCGGGCGCAAGGCCGATGAACCAGGCGTCACGAAAATCCTGCGTGGTACCCGTCTTGCCTGCAACGGCGCGCAGACCCGGAGGTTGCGCAAGGCGCCCGCTGCCGCGCGCCACCACCGCCTCCAGCATCCGCCGCATCGCCGCCGCGCGCTCCGGCGTCGTCACCCGCAGCAGGGTCGGGCGTCCCGCGGCCACGGCGCGTCCATCGGCGCGGGCCGAAACGATGCCGCGTGGTTCGGGCAGCAAGCCGCCATTGGCGAAGGGGGCGTAGGCGGCGACCAGGTCGAGCA
Organism: Falsiroseomonas sp. E2-1-a20; assembly: GCF_051433195.1. Classification (NCBI taxonomy): domain Bacteria; kingdom Pseudomonadati; phylum Pseudomonadota; class Alphaproteobacteria; order Acetobacterales; family Roseomonadaceae; genus Falsiroseomonas; species Falsiroseomonas sp. E2-1-a20. Next base: position 5,065 of record NZ_JBHMFT010000101.1, read on the forward strand.
ACGTCACCTCCCCGGTGCCGAGCGCCAGCGTGGCGTCGCGCTGGAAGGGGCCGGCCAGGCCGAAGCGGCGCGCGGTGTCGATGGTCGCCCGCGCGCCGGGGGCGCAGGGCAACCAACGAACAGAGGGGGGGGGTGGGGGGGGGGGGGGGGCTAT
>NZ_JBHMFT010000102.1:0-4774 GCF_051433195.1 Falsiroseomonas sp. E2-1-a20
TTACGCCAGTTCCGCAAAGGCGGAGAAATCGGGCGAACAAAAAGATGAATTAAACAGAAGTCCCGCACACCCGAGGAAAGCACCCTTCGGCTGGAATACCCCCGCGACAAGATCGAAAACAATAAAATCGACTGCGACTGCCTGATCCTCCTCAGCCGCTTCCTCGCAAAGGTCTCGTTCTCACATCGGGATGCTGGATATGGACCGGCGGACAGACGGCCCGCGGAAAGAAGTCCAGCTATGGCCTTTTCTGCGCATGCCCGAAGCGGCGCATCAGCAAGATGGCGACCGCCCACCTCGTGGCGTTGTCACTGTTCTGCGGCGGCGTCCCTGGGGGCAAGATATTGCCCATTCGTGCGACAACCCACTCTGCGCCCGCGCCGATCACCTCTCACCCTACGAGCCCATCGGGCAATGCTCGACAGATGCGTGATAGGTCTCGCCACCCCGACAGCAAGCCGACGCCCATCAAGGTCCAGATGATGCGCCACCTCCGCGCTGCCTTCGACCCCAAGCCGGGCGATCTCGCCCGCCTGTTCGGCAGCAAAATCGGAGCGGCCAACCAAAAGGCCACGAGGGCGTAGCAGGCGAGAGCCCGAAGGAACACCTTGTGCCTTTCTTCACGAGCATAGGCTAACAGGTAGCTGCGCATGGTCGCCCTCCTCCGGGGCTCGACCATTATAGAAACGATTTGATATCGTTCCTCAGACGAACGTGATGAGGTGTGATGCGGTTTAGTGACCTCAAGGCCAATGAGGGGGTGATCCTTACCTGTACGCCATGCAGACGTGAATGGAGGATGGACAGGGAAGCGCTGGCACGAGCCGTGGGGGTCTGGACGAGCCTGAATCACATTGCCCTGCATCGTGCCCTCGCCTGTCCGCGGTGCAGACAGTCACCGACGCTCGCAAAGATTTCGTGGCAGGCTGGGTAGAGGGATGTGACCTTGGACTACATGACCGTACTGCCGCCATGGCTCCCGCTGACGCTAGCCTCGGGTCTGACCCTGTTTCTCCTGAAGGAGGCATGGGAGTTTGTCCGTCGATGGAGAGCGGACAGTCGCAAGCGCCTTGCGATCACGACCCTCCTCGCTCAGGAACTTGGCCAACTCTACTTTGTGCATCGGTCATTGGTCGGCATCGTCAACGAACTATGCCAGCAATATCCCGATAAACCTCCGGTCTTCTCCTTGTATCGGGACGCCAACGGTAAGCCCTGTTACCGTGTCGTATGGGGCGGAACCAATACCGATGAGCGAGCCATCCGCAGCATTCACCGCGGCGCCGGGGACAAGCTGTTGATGGACGCTGCGATGCTGGATCGCAAGTTGTTCGCCAAGATGTTGACCGCCTATACGCGTGTGACCGAACTCGAACACTTGCGGGAAACCCTCATTGACATACTGGATGAGGGTTCGATGGTAGACACGTTCGCTGGATACATGGGTGAGCGCCTTGTCGTCATCCTTCAAGGGATGGACGACCTGTACCGGTACTGCACCGGCAAACCCATCGCTTCGGCCAAGTCATTCGATGACGTATGAGAGGCGGCTACCACCGCTCATTGGAGTGCAGGGGATCGTGAGCAAGCCGCCGAGCAGGCGGGTGGGGACGACGGCATATTACAACACACGGGCCGACCCTTCTCTCCCTGCCCTCTCGTGGGCTCGTCGAGCACCGTCGTGCTACCAGGGTCGTAGTGGCAGTACCTTGGGTTGTGCGGTCACGTCTTGGGGCAATCGCGCACATTCTAAGTGAGGCAGAGGCAGCCGCACGAATTTTATCAAGCGCGGAACCGAGAAACAGAAGGATGGCACCGCCAACAATAAGGTTGGGAATATCGGTCCGAGGGCCTTCACTGCCGAGACCTCGGCCACGGCGGCCACGCGCTCCAAGGTAATGGCGAAGCCGAGGCGTAGAGGGCGCTCAACTGTGATGCGCCAGTTGCCGAAGTCCTCGTTATCAATACCTTGGAGAAGTCGATCTCGGCCATTGCGCCGAATAACCGGGTGATCTCGGCGATGGTATTCTCGGGAATCACATTGCGCTTGTTGCCAAGGCTGGGACGCATCTTCTCGGCCATGCCAGTCGCGTCGATCAACTGCACCTTGCCGCGGCGGATTGGTGTCTTCCAGTTGGTGATGATCCAGACGTAGGTGTTGATGCCGGTGTTGTAGAATAGCTGGTCCGGGAGACCAGCGATGGCCTCCAACCCGTCGTTCTCAATGATCCACTTCCTAATGTCGCTTGGGCCTGACCCGGCCCCGCCTGAAAAGAGCGACGAGCCGCTGAGCACCACGGCGAGGCGGGAGCGGCCCGCATCCCCGCCTGCGCTGCGAGCGCTGCGGCAAGGAGCCCTCCAACGCCTGGGCGCTCTGGCAGGAGCATTGATCGTGTCTGCGCTCACCCTATGACGGCAGACGGCTGATTCGACTCAGCGTGATCGCGCCTGTGTGGTGGCTGCCGCAAACGGGTGATCTGCACCATGAGTTCGAGCGCCAGTTGGGCCTCGGCCGATGGTAGCTGCTCGCCCGTGGCCCAGGAGGCTATTCGGCGGGTGTGTTGAGCCGGGGTCACATCTGGACGACGTGCCGCCATTAGCCGCGCAAACTCAGCCTGGGTGACCCCGGCCGCCTCCAAGGCTGCGCGAAAGGCCAGGGCGGACGCTGGTAACGGTCGGGTGAGCGGGCGGCCCATGTGTGGCTCCTGAGTTCTTAGGGAGGGGGGTTAACGATTAGCGGCGGACTTGGAGGATGGGGGCTGGCGCGGCGGGAAGGAAGGGCGACCCACCGGGCCGCCCCTAGGCTTTGGCGGCGACGGGGAACTGCTTCCATTCACGACCGTCGAGGACGGCCTTCGCATGGCCCCGCTTATCCGGGAAACCGCCGTGCTGCTTGAAAAAAAACGGCACCTCGGCGGCGGCGCATTGGTCCCGGATTTCCCGCGCCCAATCCAGTGCCATGGGACGGCACCGCGGCCCGCTCTCCCCGCCTGCAATCACCCAATGGATGTCCCGGAGGTCCAGCCTCCCCACAGGACCGATCAACGGCTCGCAGGACAGAAACCGGAGGGCGGCAGGGATGCCCCGGAGGATGTCGATCCGGCTCTTTACGCGGGCATCCTCGACACTGGTGCCGAGCCAGATGCCCGGTGCCCCATGCAGCGCGGGGTGTTCCCGGTAATAGGCCGCCGCCGCCTCGGGCCGCTTGGTAAGGATTTGGTAGGAGTTGCCCGCCCGGTGGGCGACGAGTTCATCCATGATCCGCCGGGTGTAGCCTGCCGCCAGGGCCTCCGAATGGAACAAGTCCGAAAGGCTGTTCACGAAAACCCGCTTTCCCCGAATGTGGCGGAGGGCGGCCCAGCGGGTTTCGGTGTTGAGGACCACCCGGCCGTTCCACCCGCTCCGGCCATTCTGGTCCTTCCAGGTTTCCTCGTGGGGATTGCCCTGTCCGAGCATGGCCGCCCGCCGCTTGGCGCCCCCTGCCGCGTAGCAATTGGAGCACCCAGGCGACACCACGCTGCACCCCAAGATGGGGTTCCAGGTTTCATCGCTCCATTCAATGCGGGTTGCCATCCACCTCTCCTTCCGTCGGCCGGGTCACTCCCGGCGAGAAGGGATATTATGGCTTCAGCCCATAAAAGCTAGCAAAATTTATGGTTTAATCCCATAATCGGAATTGAAGCAAGGCGCCATCGCGCTCATGAGCACCGCGGGCGAAGCGTGCGTGGTTGCAGCCGCGCGGAGGGGCCTAGTGCAGCGACGCGAACAGGTTATTCAGCGGATAGATGACGCTGCCCAGGGCTGCCGTGCCTGCCTCTGCACCTTCCGATTATGTCGCTGTACTATGGCCTGTTCTGCGCCTACCCGAAGCGCCGCATCAGCAGAATGGCGACCCCGCACAGGACCTCCTACATGATCTTCCGCGGTGCCATCCTAGATGTGCAGGACATCGCCCACGTATGCGACACATCGCCGTGCCTCCGCCCAGACCACCTCAGCCTGACGGATGCCTCAGGCAGTGGACGCCAGATGCGCGACCGGCAGCGACACCCCAAAATCCAGATGTGGCAATGCAGGCCCCAATGGTGATGTTGCGAGGCGGTCCACGGCCGTACCGCTGTTTAGGAACTCGGCGCGGATACGTGCCTCCTCGGCAGCACCAACGGCCTCGGCCTCGGCTTTGTTGCGGCAGCCCGTGGAGAACTCGCGGACCTCAAAGCTGCGCCGCCCGACACGGACGCTGCCGCGGCAGTGCCAGACCTCGCCACGCTTGCGGTAGTGCAGCGTCACGGTTCGTCACGCCCTCGCGTCAGACCCGGCGACCGACGACATCGCCCGCCTAACCTCCACGACCTTCGCGGGGCTGACCTTGAGCAGCCGCGCGGTCTCGCGCACGCCTCGTCCCTCAGCCAGGGCGCCGCGGATGCGTTCCACCTTGAAATTCGGCATAGGGGGTCGGCCTAGACGCTTGTTTGCCGAACGGGCCCGATCCAATCCAGCCATCACCCTGTCGCGAATCATCGCGCGCTCGAACTCGCCAAACACGCCCAACATGCCGAACAGCGCGCGGCCGGAAGGTGTCCCGGTATCGAGCGCCTGCTGGTGGAGGTAGAGGTCCACGCCCCTGGCCTGTAGATCGCCCAGCAGCCCGATCAGGTCGGAAAGCGAACGACCCAACCGGCAGACCGACCACGCGGCGACGACATCCACCTCGCGTCGCGTCACCTGCTTGAGCAAGGCATCGAGGCCAGGGCGCTGTGCCCGACCTTTGCTA
>NZ_JBHMFT010000103.1:0-4769 GCF_051433195.1 Falsiroseomonas sp. E2-1-a20
GCCGCGCGGAAGCAGGTGGCGGTGGCATGGAGGCGGACACCTCACCTGCACTCGCGGGGTCGCTGGGGTCGCTGCGGAGGCGCCGGATGTAGTCGAGCGCATCGGCCGGTGCCTCGGCGGGTTCCGCCCGCTCCGGCGCCAGCGCGCCGGCCTTGGCGGCGTAGGCCTCGATCTGGTCGGCAGTGGCGACGAGCAGCTCCTGGCGGATGGCGCCGAGCGACATGCCGAGGAGGTCGCGCATGGCGCGGATGGCCATCAGGCGCTGCAGGGCGTCGGCGGGGTAGCGCGCGGTGGGCCCGCGGCTCAGTGGGGCGGGCAGGATGCCCTGGGCCACCCAGGACCGGATGGTCCTAGGTTGGAGGCCGGAGGCGGCGGCGAGGTTGGCGAGGGTGGGTTCGGTGAGCACGCTGCACTACCGCAACAGACAATACGACATGTCAATATAAATGGATCCCCTGCTGCGTCTGGATTGAAGATTGACGCTGATCACCATTGGGATCTTCTCACGCACCGCTGAATTTCTAAGGCGTGAGAAGAGTCCAAGTAGCTCAAGCCCGCAGCATCTTCTTCTCGGTTACTGGCGGTGGCGAGGGGTAGAGAATCAAGCCGTCTTTCTCGTCCACCGTGACCCGTGCTTCCGGATACACGGCCAGAGCCAATCTCAGGTTAGGCTGAACGTCGCGCCGGAAGAACCGGAGTTCGCCGTACCCCTCGCCAAACTGGCGGCGCAGGGCCTGCCAGCTCACTGGAACCGGCCCGTTGAGGGCATGGAGGCGGTAGGCCAGCCAAACATAGAGGTCGATGGCCATCGAGCGGCTGGAAATCTGCCGAACCGCCGCCTCCCGCAGCGGCAGCGGGTGTTCGATCAGCGACTGGTAGAACCCTTCGTCCAGTCGGACCCGCTCCTGCCACAGAGGGAGCTGGGCGTGAGTAGAGTCCAAAGGAAGAATGGCATCGCGTACAAAAGCACCGTTGGTAACCAGCTCGGCCTTTTCGGTGCGTCGGAAGAAGGTCAGGCGACAGCGGGAGATGCGGCGACTCTGTTCCCGCACCACCTGGTAGGTCTTGCCGCCGATCGGAATATCCATCGCCTTGAGCCACGCGTTCATTGAGGCACCTAGCTCGACTTCGCGCGAGCGGGTCCTAACTGCCTGAGTTTGTAGATAAAGGAGAATCATCCGAGCCACGGACCCGTACGGTATACCCACCGGACGCCGTTCTGCGTCAGTGCCGCTTTCCACGAGCAACTTGACCGTGCCTCCGTCCTTTTCCCAGATCGTCTCTGCTGTTTTTTTGTGCGGTAGCGCTGCCATGGCGAATCCGGCATGTGCCACACCGATGCGGCCCTTCTCATCAGTCATGATCTCGAAGGCCGCGTCGATCGCTCGCCGCTCGGCCTTGTCTAAAGCCTGCGCCCGTGCAGCCTCGACACCATGTGTCAGAATGAGTTGATGCACCTGTCCCATAACCGGCACCTCAACCTGTTTCGCCGCACAAATGCAACTTGGGATCTGCTCACGCAAGCTATTCGGAGTCTATTAGATCTAACTATTAGAAGTATGTGAGAGGAGTCCAAGGGAGATCAGCGAGTCCCGGTAGTACAGTCCAATCGGGGCGGGAGTAGATCCCAAGGCATTGTGAGATGCCGTAAAAGTCCGTTTGTTAATCATCGATGAGCGACGCGGCGGAGCAGGAGGCCGCGCATGGCGACGTGGTTCATGGCCAGACTCGTCGAGGCGCTTCTAGTAGTTGCGGGCGAGCCTTCGCCAGCGGATCATCCAGCCGAGGCGACCTTGTCCATGAGTTTGGTGCGGTCGTAGCCCGCGTCGGCGAACAGGTGCTTCAGCCAATGGCCAGCGCTTGCGGATGGCGTTGATGATCGCCTACGCGCCCGCGCTGTCCGACACGTCGGCGGGGGGTGAGATTCGCCATCAGCAGCCGCCCGTCCGTGTCCACAGCTACGTGGCGCTTGCGCCCGACGATCTTCTTGCCGCCGTCGTAGCCGCGCACCTCGGCAAACGGCGCCTTCACCGTTTGGCTGTCGAGCACGCCACCATTCGGGCTAGCCTCCCGGCCCTCCGCCTCGCGGTCCAGCATCAGCGCTACGTTGGGGATGGTGCGGAACAGCAGCCGCCGGACGAAGCGTCCGGAACCACCAGTAGACCGTCTGCCAAGAGCCAAAGTGCACAGGAAGCATCCGCCACCCACCCGCGCTGCGCGCCACGTAGCGGATCGCGTTCAGCACCTCGCGCAGATCGACCGAGGGTTTGCGCCCCCGCCGCGAGGGTTCCGGCGGCAGCGGCTCGATCCCGTGCGCACAACATGTTTGCGTCAGGCTAGCACACATTCGTACGGCTCCCAAATGATGCGCCCCATTTGCGTGGTGGAGGTAAAGTTTAACCGGTCAGTCTTTTGAGGCAGTTGCACGGCCTACTACGCGACGGCTACAGGTAGACTGCAACAGTCGCTGGGGGACGGCATGAAGCGCATTGTCTTTGCGTCACCAAAGGGAGGAAGCGGCAAGTCAACGATCTGTCGCAACCTTGCCGCGGCAGCGGCTCGTTGTTCGTTGAAGGCCGTGACCGCCGATCTCGATCCACAGGCTACGCTGACGATCTGGTCACGACGCCGTCCGAAGACGGTGCCCGCACTACCGCACTTCAAAGTGGCCTGGTCGGAAGCGGATGCGCTCCTCGATGATGGGGAAATGGATGGCTACGATGCACTCTTTATCGACACTCCCCCCTCCATTGAGACACAACCTGCTGCGTTTCAGGCGCTGCTGGCCAAGGCGGACCTAATTGTCGTCCCTACCCGCGCGACGTTTGACGACGCTGAATCCGTGGCGCCCTTCCTCAAGCACCTGCGAGAAGAGGGACGCCCAGCAGTTGCTGTGCTGAATTTTGTTAAGCCGCGGGTCAACATCAATGCTGTGAAGTCCTTCCTTTTGGACGCCGGCGAACTATGCCCTGTGGAGGTGGCCGACCGGACTGACTACGCCCGTGCCGGCGCAAAGGGGCTGGGTCTCGTCGACGTGCCCGGACACGCTGGTGCTGACGAAATGCAGGCGGTGTGGAGCTTCGTAAGAGGCAAAGTTTGGGGGCGTGGGGTGAAGAAGGAGAAGAAGCATGTCGCGGCGGCTTAAACTTGATGCTCCTCCGCCGCCTGTCTTAATCGAGGGTGACGCGCGGGTTCGCGCGCTGCAGATAGCCAAAACTGAGCCGCGGTTGCCGCAGGACTACGTCTCTGAGATTTCTCGGCTATGGAGCCGTGCACAGGGCGCATTCTTGGAGATTGGCCGTCTGCTGATCCGTGCCAAGGAAATGCTTCCCCACGGCGAGTATGTCGCTTCTGTGGAAGCGGAGCTGCCGTTCTCGAGCCGCACTGCTTACCAACTTCGTGAGGCAGCACGGTGGGCCTTGGGCGGGCCGATCCCGATGGAGCGTCTTCCCGGTTCGTATTCGACGATCTATCTACTCTCCACGCTTGAGCCGCCTGTTTTGGATGCGGCGGAGAAAGATGGCCTAATCCGTCCCGAGCTGAAGCGTGCCGAGCTGATCGAATGGCGCCGGAGAAGGGGTGGAGGCCAAGACCTGCAAGGCGAGCTACGCGCCAAGTTGGAGCGACTTCGCCGAGAACGTATGAGGATTGATGAGGAGATGAGGCGGCTCGAGCAAGAACTGGCAGAGGGCGACGAGGCATAGTCGCTCTGCCGGCATCGATCCTAAGTTGATACCTCCCCGGCCGGCCCCATTCGCCGATTCTGGATCACAGCGTGAGGCGGGTCGTCCGTCATCCCGCCCCCGCTGCGCCCTCTGCCGGTCCGGTTAAGCCTGCAAGCCGTCAGCCCCGCGGGAAGATCCTGCGCGGGGCCCGCCTCAGCGGCCCCCGCCCTACATGCCGCCAACTCCGACCGCGCCGCCTCTGCCGTCTGGCGTTCTGCTTCAGCCTGAAGCAGTGCTCGCGCGCCGCATCTTCGCGCACAGCCGCCCGCGGGGCCTCGGCCTCGCCTTCCGCCCGCCCGGCACGTTCCCGTTGATCCGCCGGCTTTGCCTGGGCGGACTGACGGGCCTCCCGCTCCAGGCTCACCAGATCTTCCGTCAGCTCGGCTCGGTCCTCCGGGACCTGATGGGCCTCCCGCTCCGCATCGGCCGTGCCTCCGAAATCTGCAGGGCGTTCCGTAGCCCAGCCGCCTCGCCTCTCAATCGTCCCAGCCGAAGTCGCACCTCCGCGAGTGCCGCCTCCGCCCTGTCCGCCCGCTCGCGCTCGCACGCCAACTGATGGCGCAGGACATCGACGGCGTCCTTCAGCGCTTTGGCCGTGTCGGTCCGGTCGGCCGCCGGTGCGGGAATTCGTTGGCGCTCTTGTTCTGCCGTAATACCGGCGACCTCGGCGGAAGTCAGGATGACCCGCAGACCGTCAGGCCCCCTCTCGCCCGTGAGTTTCCCACGACGGATGCGGAGCCGGATCGCCGCGATTGACAACCCGGTGAACTGAGCGACTTCCGCCAGCGTGTACCGCTTCGGCTGGTCCGTCATGCCGGCAGGTTCGGCCAGTCGGCGGTCGGAAGTCCAGTCTGGGCGCCGGCTACGCAGGGGCCGGCTGGACGACGAGATCCAACACCTTGGCCTGCATCGAGGCGCAGAGGGCCCTGGCTTCGTCATAGGTGGTGCCGGGCCGCAGTTCCAAGGTGATCATCATGCCGCGAAGCTGCGGGATGTCGGCCCCCTTCGGCTCGAACAGGATGAAGGGCCGGTCGGGCTGGCCGT
>NZ_JBHMFT010000104.1:0-4739 GCF_051433195.1 Falsiroseomonas sp. E2-1-a20
AAGCGTGATTCGCTCCACCTCGTCGAGCGAGACCTGCTCGCCGCGCCGGTCGTAGAGCTTCGTCGTGCGTGCACTGGCATGCCCCGCCATTGCGTGCGCATGCTCCAGTAGGCCGCCGTTCTCCAGGTAGGCGGTGATGACCCGCGCGCGCCAGGAGTGGCAGCCGATCTGCGTCGCCACGCCCGCCGCCTCGGCGCGCCGTCCGATCATCCGATACACGTTGTGGATTCCGACGATGTCGGCCGCCTGTTCCGAGGCGAAGTCGGCCACCGATTCCGACGTCATGTCGGCCGGCCATTCCGATTGATGTCGGCCGGGTGGCTACTCGTCAGCGGGCAGATTGTTGTCTCCATCGGGTAGGCGGTTCAGGTCAAGCGTCTGGTGCCGTCGCGGCAGTCCGCTTTCGTCGCAGGCTGTCGCCGCGCAGCTGGATGCGGTGCGCGTTGTGGACGAGGCGGTCGAGGATGGCGTCGGCCAGGGTGGGGTTGCCGGCGATCAGATCGTGCCAGCGGTCTACCGGAACCTGACTGGTGATCAGGGTAGCGCCGCGGCCGTAGCGGTCCTCGGCGAGTTCCAGCAGGTCGCGCTGCTGCTCAGGCCCAAGTGGCTCGAGACCCCAGTCATCCAGGATCAGCACCTTCACCGCGCCCAGTGTGCGCATCAGCCGCGCATGCCGCCCGTCGCCGCGCGCCAAGCCGAGGTCAGCGAACAGCCGTGGCACCCGCTGGTAGAGCACGGAGTGGTTGTCGCGGCAGGCCTTCTGGCCGAGGGCGCAGGCCAGCCAGGATTTGCCGACCCCGGTCGGCCCCTCGATGATCAGGTTCTCCCGCGCCTCGATCCAGCCGCCCAGCGCCAGCTTCTGGAACAGCGCCCGGTCGAGGCCGCGGCTGGAGCGCCAGTCGATGTCCTCGATGCTGGCCTGGTGCCGCAGCTTGGCGAACTGCAGCCGCGCCTTCAGCCGCCGGTCCTGGCGATCAGCGATCTCGCGGTCGAGCAGCAGGCCGAGCCATTCGGCAGGGGCGAGCTCGCCGCCGCTGCGGCTCTGCAGATCCTCGAATGCCCGCGCCATGCCGGCGAGGCCGAGCTGGCGCAGCTGGTCGAGGGTGGGATGGGTCAGCATGGTCTCTCTCCTCAATGGTAGTAGCCGGAACCCCGGATGTTCGGGTGCAGCAGGGGCAGCTCGTCGCTCTCCCGCGGCCGGCGCGGCGCGGGCTGACGGTCAAGGCCGTTCTGCAGGATCGATTGGATGGAGCCGTAGGACCGGGCGCCGATCTCGAGGCCGCGCGCACACGCCGCCTCCAGCCGGTCCCGCCCATAGGTCCGCAGCAGCCGCCGGATGCCGAGGTAGGCGCGGAACCCCTGCTCGGGATGGGGACGGCTCTCGAGAATGATCGCCGTTAGCGCCGCGGTGGACGCACCGATGGCCGCCGCCTCCCGCCCGATCCGCTCGATCGTCCATTCGGCATGGCGCCGGTGCGCCTGTGGCATGTGCTCGGTGAGCGTGGTGTGCCGGCCGCGCAGGCCGCCACGGACGTGGACGGCGACGCGCTCGCCCTTGTGGAACAACTCCACCGTCCGGGCGGTGACGCGGGCCTCTACCTGCTGCCGCAGCAGCCGGTGCGGCGCCGAGTAGTAATGGCCGTCGACGTCGACATGGTAGTCGAGCCCGACACGGCGGATCCGCCATTCGGCATAGACGAACGGCTCCGCCGGCAGGTCGGCCAGTGCCGGGCGGTCCAGCTCCTCGAACAACTGCCGCCGGCTGACCCCGAGCCTGCGCATCGGCCGACCGTTCAGGTCCACCAGCAGCGCCGCGATCGCCACGTTCAGCGCGCCCAGCGAGCCGAACCGCTGATGCCGGAGCCGCGCCAGTATCCAGCGCTCCACCACCAGCACGCCGGCCTCGACCTTGGCTTTGTCGCGTGGCCGCCGAATCCGCGCCGGCAGGATCGCCGTGCTGTAGTGAGCGGCCAGGTCCCGGTAGGTCGGGTTGAGACCGGGCTCATACCAGTTGGCCCGCAGTACGCCGCTGCGCAGGTTGTCCGGCACGATCTGCCGCGGCACCCCGCCGATGAACTCCAACGCCCGGACATGGGCACCCACCCAATCCGGCAGCGTCTGCGTCCACACCGCCTCCGCGTAGGTGTAGCTCGACGCCCCCAGCACCGCGACGAACACCTGCGCCGTGCGCACCTCGCCAGTGGCGGGATCGATCACCTCCGCCGTCTGCCCGGCGAAGTCGACGAACAGCCGCTCCCCCGCCGGGTGCACCTGCCGCATCGTCGGCGACAGCCGGCCCTCCCAGCCCCGGTAGAGGTCGCACCAGCGGCTGTAGCCGTAACCGCCAGGCTGCTCGCGCCGGTACTCATCCCACAGCAGCATCAGCGTCACGCCAGGCCGCCGCAGTTCGCGGTGCACCACCACCCAGTCCGGCTCGACCTTTCGCCGCAACCCAGCCGGCGCCCCGCCACCGGCGAACAGCAGCGCCTCCAGTGCGCCATCCGTCACCGTCGCCGGCAGCGGCCAGGTCAGCCCCGCCGCCGCCGCCCGGTCCAGGCACAGCCGCGCCGTGCTGCGCGCAACGCCCACCGAGCGCGCGATCGCACGGTCGGTCGCGCCCACCTCGTATTTCAGCCGCAGGATCTCTCGCACGCGTCGCATCGACACTCTCTCGGCCGGCATCCAGGTCCCCCTCTCGCGTCCATCGCGAAGGGGGCCCGGACCCCGCCCAGCCGTCGAGCAACCACCACCCCAGGGGGGTGGCCGACTTCAAATCGGAATGGCCGACTTCATCTCGGAATCACCGGCCGACATCAAATCGGAAACGGTGGCCGACTTCCGTCGGAATCCGCAGTCCGATCATCCGATACACGTCGGGCTGCGTCATCGCCGCCTCCGTCAGCCGACCGCTACGGCCCTCGGCCGTGCGGAACAGCGGTCCGCGCCGGTCACCCTCAATTCCGGCCGCCTCGATGTAGGCGTCGAGCCACTCGGCCAGCGTGTGATGGCAGGGTATCTCGTGGTGCCGGCCGCCTTTCTCGTGCAGGCGCACCCACCAGCGTTTGCTGACGGGGGAGTAGTCGCCGACGCGCATCACCGTCGCCGCGCCGACGCGGGCAAAGGTGTAGAGCAGCAGCCCGATCAGCGCGCGGTCGCGCAGACCGACGACGCCGTCGGTCGGGATGGCGGCGAGCAGCGCCTTCGCCTCGTCGCGCGTCGGCATCCGCGTCTTGCCTTTGACCGCGCTGTGCTTCGGCCCGCGCACCGGCGCCGCCGGGTTGTGCGGCACCACCTGGCCGACCACGAGCCAGTCGAACAGCATCCGCACCGCGGCGAGCCGCTGCTTCACGCTCGGCGCCGACAGTGTCCGGCCGAGGCCCTCCACCCAGGCTGCGACATGCACCGGCTGCACCGCCGGCAGCGCCAGGCCGCGCCGCTCGCACCAGCCGAAGAAGTCCGACGCCGCGCGGGCGTAGGCCGCACGCGTGTTTAGGTTGCGGATCTCGGCCGCGAAGAACTCGACGTAGCGTCGCGCCGCCGCCGCGCCGGCGTCGGCCACCGTGACCGGCACGGCGAGGGCGCCGGGCAGGGCAGGGTGCCGGCCATCGGAAGCACCAGGTCATGCGCCACCGCCGGCCTCCGCGAGGTAATCGGCCGGCCGCAGGATGCGCACGCCACGCCAGGGATGCAGCACGAGCAGGTCGGCGTCGCCGCTGACGATCGCCCAGGCGCCGGCGGCGAGCGCCAGCTCCAGGTATTTGTCGTCCTTGCTGTCGCGGCAGTCCGTCACGCGCTCGGAGGGGCTGAACCACACCGCCTCGCCGCGCAGCAGGTCGAGGATGCGGGCCCGCCGCGCTGGCGAGATCGCCGTGGCGAAGCGCGGCCGCTCCAGCACGCCGGCGATCTCCGCTTCGACCTCGGCCGAGAGCGCGAAGACGTCGGTCTCCTCGGCGCGCAGCAGCGCCCGCTCGGGCGTGCCGTCCTGGCGCAGCGCGGCGCTGACCACGGCCGACGCGTCGAAGACGATCAAGCCGTCGGGCCGCCGCGGCGCTCCGCGTTGTAGGCGTCGAGCTCGACGTCGATGTCGGCGTCGGTCAGGCCGGCGGCGCGCGCCTCGGCCTTGGCGGCGGCGATCGCCTGCGCCAGTTCGCTCGGGCCTGGGCGCGGCCGGAGCACCCGGCTGACCAGGCGGCCCATGGCGGCGCGGGTGCGGGGGTCGGCGAGGGCGGCGGCGACGGCGGGCTCGACCTCGAGGGTGACGGGGACGGTGTCGGGCATGGGCGCCTCCTGGGATTGGAGCCTACCCGGTTCATCCGCGGCGCCGCAACCAATCACGCATGATAAGGACATTATCTCACAAAAGCGGGCGGCTTTTTAAGGCAAGAGCAAACGTTCGATGCGCATCGCGCAACGGATGCCCCGTTCAGTCGCGGTGCAGCGGGATGCGTGCGCGCGCAGTTGCAATCTGGCACGCTCGGCGTGGGCGACGTGACACGATGGGGCCGGAGATGACCATGAGGCCGAGCGATGCCTTGCGGAAGACGCGCGATGAGTTCCCCTATCTGGAACAATGCGCCTACCTCAACACCGCCGCCGTCGCACTCGGCAGCCGGCGCCTAGCCTTTGCCTACAAGAGTTTCGTGGATGAGTGGACCAATGGAGGGCTCGACTTCATCCGCGCCGAGCGTGCCGCGGATGCGTCGCGTGAGGCCTTCGCCCGGATTCTCGGCGCAGGGCCA
>NZ_JBHMFT010000105.1:0-4721 GCF_051433195.1 Falsiroseomonas sp. E2-1-a20
GCGATCGCATCATCGGGCTGGTCGGCAATGCGCCGTTTGTCCGCAGGGGCGCGCAGGACGCGCCCTTCTGGACAACTTGCTGCTCGGGCTGCGTGATCGACTGGCAGACGTGCCGGTGTTGAGATTGGAGCGGTAGCCGCTGGTCTCGGTGGCACGATGTCTCGGTATCGCATCAGCGCCACAACTTCAGCGGGAACGGTCGCCCGCGCAATACCGATTCATAGTAGAGGCGAAATCTCACCGCCATCATTTCGGTAGGGAACGCAAACTCGTAGCCGACCCGCTCGTGCGCCTCGTACACCGCCTCGATCTGGCACTGGTGGTCGGAGAGAAGACGGGCGGCGTAGCGGCAGGCATTGAAAACGAGTTCGAACCGCCGCGCGAGTGTGCGGCGCGAGATCGGCACGCGTACGACGTGCTCAGGGGGGCGTATGTTTCGCATACGAGTATTTAGTGTCGGAGATTTCTGAGTATCTGATGATAAAGCGGAATTTCTGATCGGTAGGATCAACCATCTATAATATTAGGTTGCTTAATGTCTCGCCGACGCTGGTTGCTAACTGCGGCGGATGGAATCGGAGCTAGTAGAAACGACACGGCGCCGTATTTTCTCTATACAAATCCTTACAAAGGGCAGCGGGCAAAAGCTCTGAAGTCATCAGAACTACATAATCTGACGATAAATCAGTTGACCGGCCCGATAATATAATTGATCGCCCTCAGGGCTGGTCCTATTATTCAATTGTCGAAAGTAATCAAGGTGAAGTTGGACGAACATCCAGCTTCTTCGTCCTGTTTCAAGTGCATCACATCATCAGTTACTGTCCTCCATATGTCTGGGGGACGCTAATGCTGTGCCGCATGGATGGGATGAATGTCGCGGGGGGCGACCTTGGTTCAGTTGACTGAACCGACGGAGACGCGCGTGACCGACAAGAACCACAACTCGAAGGCCGTCCTTAATCACGCCAAAGCTGCAATCCACAGGCATATTGCCAAGATCGGTCGGGCAGACCGAGAGAGTCTGGAAGAGCATCGTAAGATTGGCGCGAAGCTGAATGAAGTCCGGGAAGTCGTGGCGTGGAAGGATGTCCTCGCCTGGGCGGATGAGGAGTTTGATTTCGGCAAAACCTGGGTGGCTCGTCTCATGTGGGTTGACCGCGAGTGGGAGAAGTGGGTTTCGGCGAACGACTGGGCTGGCGACCGGAGAGACACTAAGGGTGCCCGCTCCCGTCACTCACCTGATGGCGCCTTTCTCCTTGTCAGGGAGTGGGAGGCGGCGAACTCTTCGAAGGAGCAGGACGCTGGTCCGCCCGAATCGAAACGCCGTGACTCCGCGAAGCTGCGCCTCGAACGTGACCTCGCCGTAGCACGGCGCCGCATCGAACAGCTTGAGGCGGAGATGCGCGCGAACCATCTGGAACCTCCGCCGCCCGAGCCGGATTCGGAGGTGACGGCTGTGGTGACGCCGGACGAGGCGGAGGTGAGTCCTGCTGAGGCGCTGCCTGATGAATCGAATTTGCTACGGGTAATCGACATCGAAAGTCCCACGCAGCCCGATCGCCCGGCCGCCGCCAAGCCGCAGGGCGTTCGAAAGACGACGCCGCGTGCGGGGATTAAGGGGCGTAAGAGGGTGGCCAAGGCATCGCCGAAGTCCGTCTCGCAGACGCGGCGGCCTCGAAAGTCTTAGCTGCGTCGCGTCGTTCAGGCAGACAGGTGGCGCCCTTCTGAGGTGCCACCATCAGGGCCAATGGCGCCCACCCAACTCGCAGAAAATCTTGGAATGAGATAATGGTGCACCTGACGGCGGTCGCTGACGAGGCGACTTTTCTGCTCCACGTCCGCCAGAAGCTCGGGGCCAGGGCGGCTAACCGGTTTAGCGCCGCGCTGGCGCAGCCCTCTACCACACTGGTTGATCGCGTTCTCCGGCCACACCTGTTCCAACTTGATCATGGCGGCGACATTGAAGATGCCGTTTATTATCCGGTGGCGATCCTAAAGAGAACGCCGGGCCGCAACCACGAACTCGCCCAGGGGTTGGCGACGGGCAGTGCAGCCTATTCGATCGACGCTCCTGAACCGTGGGCGGTTTTGTCCTTTTTCGCCAATGCACTACGGGCATGCCGCCCTGACTACGATGAGCAGACGGGCCAGGAAATTTGGCAGCCGCCGTCGGAGCGCGTCGTCTTCGGGCCGTTCCACGTCTTCACCTTCGAACACGACGTACCCGGCATTGATTTCCTTGCCGAGCAGATGTCATGGGTGATGTCGCGGAAGAAGCCCAGCGATTCCAAAATGGGAAGGCTGTTTGCGCGCCTCTCCGAGCACGCAGACTTTGCCGGATTGACCGCAAACTACTCTGGCGGAAAATCGTTGCATATTCACGCCGTGTACGACATGCGGCTCGCCGTGGAGGCGTTGAACCTCGGCATAATCGCCGACCTTCGACGAGGATTTGTCGCCCACTGGCACCTGCTCGCGCCAACGGTGCGGGATGTGCTCGGTCTCCCACCGGATGTTGGGCCTGACCCAATGCTTTCGTTTCCCGAAGCCTATCGACGATTGCCAAACGCGTTCCGGCTCATCGAAGGTGATCACGTCCTCGGTGTTCCGCCCGGCACCTGGGTACGGCAGGTGACCTTATTTGAGCAGTGGCGCAATCGCGCCGCCTCCGGTGTGACCGGCTTGTTTTTTCGTCCTGAACCGTTCCATCAGGTGCCGGTTGCATCACGTACGCGGCCGCCCAGTTCCCAGGACAGCCAGACGTTTGTCGGCGTCGGCGACCTGACTTCCGAGCAGATCGCATTCTGCGAGAAGATGCTGAAGCGACACTTCGGCGACTGGCCCCGACTCTCGGGACTGACGCACCTGCGGGGCCGGTGGACCGCGCGTTTTTTTAACTCACCCGAGGACCAGAACGCCACCTCGGTCCTCCGTGACGATCACCGCAACATTCTTCTTTCAGGCAGGGGCGCGGAGGGCCTTCGCACCGAGCCGCTTCAATTCCCACTGTGGCGAATGATCCGACTATGGGTAGCGCAGCACGCACGGCTGCACCATTCGGGTGGCGAGGCTGTGAACGAGGAGGAGGTGGTCGTTCGGAAGCCAGTGTCGAGTGTGAGTGAGCACCCGGAGGAGGCGGCGTTTCGCGAGGCGGCGCAGAGTTCTGATGCCCGCACCGCCATGCGCGCGTTCTTTCTGAGCGCCGTGCCTGCTCACCAGCTTCTCTGGGTGAGAGGACCTGAGGGATCGGGAAAAAGCTCGGCGTTGTTCGCCGAGCACCACCGGATCATCGAGCGCATCGAGGCGCCCGGCGATCCACAACTCGCGCTCTACGGGTTCGGCGACTATCGGACGGCTGTGGAGAAGTGCACTGATTTTAACGAGGCGCAGCGGGCGAACGGTTTTATCGGCGTGCTCCTGCCTTCGTTCTCCGAGGCGTACGCGCGCGCGTGCGCGGAACTGAGTCTTGCGCCGCTGTCACAAGGCGAGGCTGCGCGGCGCGGCTACAGCAGCTTATGGGCAGCGGTGAAAGCGACTCAGCCTGAGGTCATGGAGTCGTTCAAGTCCCGGCACACCGAGATGTGGGCCAGCGTCGGCGACTCCCGTTTGGTCGGGTTCACGGTGCACCCAGTGCTACACAACTGGCAGCGCGAGAGCCCGACGCGGACGATGTGGGCGCGATCGTTTTGGGAGGATGCGCACAATGAGGCCGAGCGTCGAGAGCGCGCTTTCCGGGAGACGGCTCTTGGTCTGGCCGTTCACGATGAGGTTCGCGTTGAAAGCATCGTGGAAATGCAGCCGCTAGAGGTGCTGCAATGGGTCAAGCGGGCATGCGAAGCTCACGAACCTGCACGCGGCCGCGTAGGAATCGATCGGCAGCACGCCGCTTTCCAGGCATTTGTTCGCGAAAGCGGCCCGCCAACGATTGGGACCGAAGTCTGGGAACTGTCCTTCGACGATTTCCGGAGGATGGCCTCGGCGGCGTTTGGCGCTTGGACCCAAGTCACGACCCGTAGCAGCGGCGAATATGAGGTTGAGCAGGAGGCCGAGGCCGGAGGAGACGGTGATAGGCCCGACATCTACGCCGCGCGGCACGGCCGCGTGTGGGCCATCCAGCCTCGAATGTGGTGGAATGGGTTGGCGATCCACGTCATCGCGCTGACCACAGAAGCACTGCCAACGGCCGTCGCACGCCGGGCCGACCCCTCGTGGTCAGTGTTTGAACTGGACGCTCCGTCGCCAGATCGCGGAGACCTTCAGGTACACGCGGTTCGGGGGGTGACGGCGCGCAACCTGTCCCGGCTCTGCGAGGAGTGGCGTGACCGGTTAGACCTCCCCGGTGCCTGGGTGGTCAGCAACCGCGTAGCCAGTCTTTCCAACTCGATGAGCCACGCCCGCGCTCGCGGCTCGAACGAACTAATCGGCACGGACATCATCCAGACGATGGCGTTTATGTCGCCGGACGAATACGAACGGGTTCAGGCGCTGAATGCCTGGATGCGCCGTTCGGATGCCTGCCTGCTCCGGCACATAGACGAGTTGAACCAAACCAGTGGGAGAAATCTCGGTTTTCGCGGCCGCGCAGGCTGCCAGAACCATCTACTCGTCAACCCGCGCCTGTTCGCACTCCTGCTAGAGGGGGCGGTGATCCACAGTCGTTACGGTCTAGTCCTGCACCTGGACCGAGGTCAGCGCTACCGTCTGCGAGCCGAATAACA
>NZ_JBHMFT010000106.1:0-4535 GCF_051433195.1 Falsiroseomonas sp. E2-1-a20
CGCCGCCTATGCGGCGGGTCATATCGGCAGCCCGCGCGTGCTGGCCATCACCGGCCTACGCAGCCTCTACGGCATCATGACGGCGCTGACGCAGCGCGACCTCAGGCTGCCAACGAGACCGAGCCAGGTGGGACCCGGTCGCGATGACCGCGACCTGCTGTGGGAGAACATGAGCCGTCGCGAGGATCCCGCTCTCATGGCCGAGGACGCCGAGTATCATCATCGCCCGGTGCCGCCGCACGGGCGGGAGCTGGAGGCGTTCTGGCCTTCGGAGGTGCCGGACGATGCCGGCAGCCTGGCGGCCCTGGCCGACGTCGCGGCCGCCTTGGATGCCGAGGTGGCGCAGCAGTTGGTGCAGGCGGATCGCGCCGCGGTGGCGGCTGCCGGTCTGCGGGGCGATGCGGCGGCGGTTGGCGGCGAGGAGGCGCGGGCGCGGCTTGCTGCCTGGAGCCTGCTGCTGATGCGGCGCCTGGAGGAGGATCGGTCCGAGGGGACGGCGATGATCCTGCTCCAGCCGCTGCGTGAACCGGACGGACCTTATCCATTTGATCCGTGGGGCGAGGGAGCCCTGGAGCTGGCGCGGACGGCGGAGGGTGCCACGCGGGTTGAGCGCTGGCTGGCGCCGGATGAGGGCACGCCCGTGATCATGGCGTTGGGGACGACCCTGCGCCCGGGTGTGGAGACCGAGCAGGCCTTCGTCGCCTACGCCGAAGGACGCATCGACAGCCGGCGCCTGAGGGAGGTCACCGGGCTCGACCGGTTCGTCGACGTGTGGGGCCAGTTGTACATGCGAGGGCTGCGGCTGCCCTTCGTACCCACTTCCGTGGGTTCAGGGCGCGATGACCGTGATCTGCTGTGGGAGAGCATGACGGCAGGGGGCTCGCATCCGACAGCCCGGCCTGCCGGCCCCGCATCATAGCCAGGGCAGCCAGGGAGGCGGCGCGTGGATGGACCGCAGGAGGTACTGAAGACGCCGCAGGCGGCGGTGCCGGTTCCACTGGGTCAGGGCGCGCAAGTTCACGGAGAGGGCGCCGGCAGTTGCGCCGGGCCAAGGCGGTTCCGTGATCCTGGTCGAACAGTAGGGGAGTGGGGGCGGCCGCGGCGTCGGTCAACGAAGTTGGACCGTCCGGTCGCAGTGCGACACGGGATAAAACTGCGGATTCCGACGAAGCTGGCCGTGGCTTCCGATTAAAGCCGGCCACCTGTTCCGAGCGAAGCCGGCCGGGATGTGGTGGCGGTCTGCGAGCGGACGGAGTGTGGCCTAGCTTTCCCCCTCGGCGTCAACTGCGACGGCACGGCGGGCAGCTCGGCGGCGCATGGACTCCCCCTTGAGCTCGATGCGGTGGGCGTTGTGGACGAGGCGGTCGAGGATGGCGTCGCCGAGGGTCGGATCGGCGATCCATTCGTGCCAGGAGGGCACCGGCAGTTGGCTGGTGACGACGGTGGCGGCGCGGCCGTGGCGGTCGTCGATGACCTCCAGCAGGTCCCGGCGCCCCTCAGCGGTCAGCGGCGTCAGACCCCAGTCGTCCAGGAGCAGGACCTGCACCCGCGCCAAGCCCTTCAGCATGCGGGCGTAGCGGCCATCGCCCTTGGCCAGGGCCAGCGCCTCCAGCAGCCGCGGCAGGCGCTGGTAGAGCACGCTGCGTCCGTCGCGGCAGGCCTTGTGGCCGAGTGCGCAGGCCAGCCAGGTCTTGCCCACCCCGGTCGGCCCCGTCAGCAGTACGCCCTGGTGGCGGTCGATCCAGTCACCGCTGGCGAGACGTTGGAACATGGCGCGGTCGAGGCCACGGGCAGCGCGCCAGTCGACATCCTCGATGCAGGCGGACTGGCGCAGGCCAGCGAATTTCAGCCGGGCACGCATGCGCCGGTCCTCGCGGCCGGTCGCCTCGTGCTCGACCAGCAGGGCCAGGCGTTCCTCAAAGCCAAGGCCATCGAGATCCGGCTGTCGTCTCTGCTCCTCGAGGGCCTGCGCCATGGCGACCAGGCCAAGGGCGCGCAACCGCTCGCTCGTCGGGTGGGTAAGCATGCTGTCTCCTCAGTGGTAGTAGCCGCCGCCGCGGATGTTCGGGTGCCGGATGGGCGGGGTGTCCGGCACGGGCTCGGGCGCCTAGGCACGGTCGAGGCCGTTGCGCAGGATGGATGCGATCGAGCCGTAGCTGCGGGCGCCGATGTCGAGGCCGCGCTGGCAGGCCGCCTCCACCCTGCCAGCGCCGTAGCCGCGCACCAGGCCGAGGATGCCGAGGCAGGCACGGAAGCCCTGCTCGGGGTGGGGCTTGGCAGTCAGGATCGCCTCGACCATGGCGGCCGCTGCGGAGCCGATCGCCGCGGCATCACGGCGCAGCCGGGTCGGGGTCCAGTCGGCATGGCGGCGGTGTGCGCTGGGCATGTGGTCCGGCGTGGTGGTGTGCCGGTGCCGCAGCGGACTGCGGGGATGTGCCGCGATGCGGCCTCCGTTGTGGAACATCTCGACCGCCCGCTCAGTGATGCGGGCATCGACCACGGCGCGGGCGAGCCGGTGGGGGACGCTGTACCAATGCCCCAGCACCTCGACGTGATAGTCGAGCCCGACCCGGCAGCGGCGCCATTCGGCATACTCGAAGGCCTCGGGCGGCAGGTCGAGCAGCGTGCTGGCCTCAAGCCGCTCGAACAGTTCGCGCCGGCTGACGCCCAGCCGGCGCATGGGTCGCGCGTTCAGCCGCTCCAGCAGCGCGCGAACGGCGGCATTGGCCTCCCCCAGCCCGAAGGGACGGCGGTTGCGCAGGCAGGCCAGGATCCATCGTTCGACCACCTGCACGCCGACCTCGACCTTGGCTTGTCGCGCGGCTTGCGGATGCGCGTCGGCATCACGGCCGCGCCGTAATGCGCCGCCATTTCCTGGTAGGTGCGGTTGATCCCGGGCTCGTAGCGGCAAGCCGCGGTGACGCCGGCCTTGAGGTTGTCGCAGACGAGTTGCCGCGCGGCGCCGCCGAAGAAGGCGAAGGCGTTGACGTGGCACCCTACCCAATCCGCCAGCCCCTGACTCCACCGCACCTCCGCGTAGGTGAGGCTGGAGGCGCCGAGCACCGCCACGAAAACCTGTGCCTGCCGCACCTCGCCGGTGGCCGGGTCGATCACCGCCAGCGTCTGCCCGGCGAAGTCGACGAACAGCTTCTCGCCGGCGAGATGGGTCTGGCGCATCGTCAGCGACACGCCGCCGCGCCAGTCGGCATAGAGGTCGCAGAAGCGACTGTAGCCGTAGCCCTCCGGCTGCTCGGCCCGGTATTCCTGCCACAGCAGCATCAGCGTCACGCCAGGGCGGCGGAGTTCGGCATGGACCCGCGGCCAGTCCGGCTGCGGCCGCAGCGCCTCCTTGGGCGTGAAGGGCGGGCTGAACAGCCTGGCCTCCAACGCCGCATCGTCGAGCCCGGCCGGCACCGGCCAGGTGATGCCGCTGAGACGCGAGATGCCTTCAAAGCCGATATCTCCGGCTGGGAGAGCATCGTGCGGCAGGGCGGCATCAGGCCCGACTGAACCTCGGGTTGCTCCATGACAGCCTCCCGCCAGTGCGGTCGGCCGTCATCCGCGATGCACTGCATCCGCAAGCGCGGCGACTGCCCGCTCCACATCGGCGGGGGCGTTGTAGAAATGCACGGAGAGGCGAAGATTGCCGTCCCGAGCGGCGCAAACGACCCCGCGTGTCCGCAGGCCGGCCAGAACCGCCGCGGGGTCCCTGTCGCCGAGCGGAACGGCCACGATGTGGCTGCGGTTCGCGGGCGGCACTGCGAGCGGCGGGACGCGGGCGTCCTCCAACGCCTGCCGCAGCATCGCGGCCAAGTCGTGGTTCCAGCGATGGATCGCGGCTGGCCCGATCTCCTCGATGTGGCCGAGGCAGACCTCGTCGCCGATCGCCGCGAGCCAGGAGATCGAGGCGTCGAACCGCGAGGCGGTCGGTGAGAGCTCCATCCGCGGCCCGAAGAAGCTCTCGAGTGGGACCCGGCCCGCCTTCCAGCCCGCGCCGAGCGGCAGGATCCGCGCCTGCAGCTCGGGGCGGATGTACAGGTAGCCCATGCCTCGCGCCGCGTTCAGGAGGAACTTGTGGTCGGAGGTGGCGAGGAAGTCGATGCCTGGAAGCTCCGCCGTCAGATCGACGGCGCCGACGGCCTGGGAGCCGTCCACGAAGAGCCACGCCCCGACACCGCGGGTGATGGCCGAAACCGCGTTCAGGTCACTGCGGTGGCCGGTCGCTGTCTGGACAGCGCTCAGCGCGACCAGGCGCGTGCCGCCATCGACCGCCGCACGGAGATCGTCGGGGTCGAGGCCGCCACCGCGGAATGGAACCTGCCGGATGTCGTAGCCGCGCGCCTCGAGCTGTCGCCAGGGAAAGTGGTTGGAGCTCTACTCCTGTGCGCCGATCACCAGGTTTTCGCCCGCCGCCGCGCCCACGAACTGGGCGGCAACCAGGCCTGCGGCGGCGCTGACCGAGGGGATGAGGGCGACATGCTATTACTACTGTGTCATTTAGTGGTAGTTTGGTGTGAGGCGGTGGCAGCACGGGC
>NZ_JBHMFT010000107.1:0-4474 GCF_051433195.1 Falsiroseomonas sp. E2-1-a20
CAGGCTGCTGAAAAGCTACCAGCGGCGGGCGGCGAAGGCTGATTCATCGCCGCGATGGAAGCGTATCTCGCCGGTGATGGTGCCATCGGCCTCAAGTTGGGCATCGCCGTCGCCGCTGGCTTGGTCCATCTCGTCGCTGCCCTCCCAGGTGAAGTGGATGCTTTCGCCGCCGGGGTGGCCGTCGATCTCGCCCTGGACCACACCGAAAGCGAATTCACCGCCGCCGTCCGCGTCGAACCGGATGTATCCAGGCCCGAGGAGGTCGATGAACGCGGCGTCCCAGAGATCCATGCTGGTGATCCGCCACTTGCCGAGTAGCGGGTGTGCCTTGCCGGTCATGACGGAGCGGCTCCGAGGAGCTTCGGCAATCTGACGAGGTTGTAGGCGGCCATGGCGAAGGTGAACTGCCAGTCGATCTTGGCGAGGCCACGGTGCCGTGCCTTGCGCAACCCGGCCACCGTCTTGGCCCAGCCGAACGCTTCCTCGATGCGCTTCCTGATCCGCTGGCTGATGGCATAGCCGGGATGGCGGGTGGTGCGGCCGTCGATCGCTGAGCGCCGCCCGCTGGTGTTCTGTGCCAGGTGCGGGGTGACGTTGATCTCGCGGAGTTCAGCCACGAAGTCGCGCGTGTCGAAGCCCTTGTCACCGCCCAACGTGACCTTCTGCGGACGGTCGGCATGTGGTTCCATCAGGTGCAGCGCCGCCAGCCGCTCGGCATGGCCAGAGGCGCGTGTTGCAAGCGCACCGACGATCAGGCCGTTGCGGTTCTCCATCAGCGCATGGCCCATGAAGCAGAGCTTCGCCTCCTTGCCCGGCCCCTTGCGGTAGAGCTGCGAATCGGGATCGGTGGTGGAGGCATGGGTGTCGTTGCTGCGCTTCTGGCCGCGGAAGTTCTGCTCGCCATTGCGCCCGGCATCTGGCGGCGGCCCGGAGCCATCCTTCGGCCGGAAGCTCTTGGTGCTGGCCCACGCTTCCAGGAGCGTGCCATCGACCGAGAAGTGCTCGGTAGAGAGCAACTTCCGGACCTTCGGCTGCGCCAGCACACTGGCCAGGAACCGCGACGCGACCTCGCCCGCCAGCAACCGGTCGCGGTTCTTGGTGAAGGTTGTGGCATCCCAGACCGGATCGTCCACGCCGAGGCCGACAAACCAGCGAAACAGCAGATCGAAGTCGATCCGCTCGACCAGTTGCCGCTCCGAGCGGATCGAGAAGAATGCCTGCAGCAGCAGGGCGCGCAGCAAACGCTCGGGCGCAATGGAATCCCGCCCCGTCGGCGGGTAGAGCGCGTCGAATTCGCCCGACATCTCGCACAGTGCCGCGTTGACGATGCCGCGGATCACACGAAGCGGATGGTCCGGGCCAACCCGGCGCTCCAGGTCCACGTAGCTGAACAGCGATCCCCTGACCTCGTCCTTGCCACGCATCGCCGCCCCTGAAGCCCAGCCACAGCAGCGAATCACGTCCAAAGCCGACTAGCCAGCCCGAATTTCAGCAGCCTGTTAGGCGCGGCGCCGGCCCTGCGGCTGAATCGTCACGCACTCGACGGCACCTGGGCTCGCGAGGCCGCGGCGCTGGTGCTCCGCTCGCCCCGCGGCTGTCCGGCCCTTGCGAAAGCATGGGTCTGGACAACACGGCAAATGGTCGGTGTCAGAACGCCGCGGCGCGCGATCCAAACGCCCCGCCCGACTCAGACCGACGCTGTGACCGCGAACTCGGTCATCATCCCCGAGGCGAGGTGCGGCATGTGGTGACAATGCAGCATCCAGCGCGCGGCTTCGCCCGCATCGAGGGCGACCTCGACCATCGACATCGGCGGCACATGAACCGTGTCGCGCAGCGCACCGGCAACGCGTCGCCCCTTCAACCCGACGACCTGGAACACATGTCCATGCAGATGCATTGGGTGGGCCATCATCGACATGTTGTGGAACGACAGCACGACGCGCTCGCCGCTGCGCGCGGTGATCGGTTGGTGCTGGCCCCAGACGGCCCCGTTGATTGTCCAGACGTAGGGCTGCATCGAGCCGCCCAGCATCAGCATGTGGCTGCGGTCAACGGGCCGGTCTGGCAGCGGATCGAGACCGATGAGGCGCGCTTCCTGCGCAAGATCGGTGTCGAAGGCAGGCGCTTCAGTGTCCGCAACAGCCTCAAGGCGCCGCACTTCGGCACCCAGCGTGGACAGGATCAAACCGGTCTGCTCGCGTGCCCCTTCGCGCAGCGCGAGGATCGGCCAGGCACCGACTTCGCTCGGCAGGTCGATTTCGATGTCCAGCCGCTGACCCATAGCCAAGCCAAACCGCGTGCCCGGGAGAGGCCGGATGGCATGGCCATCCACCGCAACGAGTCTGGCCCGGGCCGCCCCGGTCTCGATCCAGAACACCGTCGCCGCGGCGGCGTTGATCACGCGCAAGCGGATGCGTCCGCCGCGCTCGACCTGGACAATTTCGGGGTCCGATAGGGTCCGGTCATTGGCGAGATAGGCGTCCCACTCATAATCGTTCAGATCCATGGCCATGCCGCCCATTCCCGGCATGTTGCGCATCTGCATGCCGCCCCTCGCGCCATGATCCATGCCCTGCATCGCGCTCATGCCGCCCATGCGCATGCCCTGCGTGGGCGGTGCATCTGCACCTGCGCCATGTCCTGCGCCGTGGCCGCCGCCAAGGCCACCGCTGATCTCGGCCAGAACCTCCTCGGGCGACTTGAAGGAGAAATCATGCAGGAACATGACAACCTCCTGCCGGTCGGCAGCGAGATCCTGCTGCGTGCGAACGATCAGCGGCGCCGCGAGCAACTGCATCTCCTGGATCGGCACATGGCTGTGCATCCAGTGGGTGCCCGGTCGGGCATCGAAATCGTAGGATCGGGTCTCTCCCGGCGCGAGAACGGGCATCGGTATGTCTGGCACGCCGTCCTGCGCGTTGGGTGGGATCTGGCCGTGCCAGTGGATGATCGTTCCAACGTCGAGGTCGTTGGTCAGATCGACCCTGAATCTTTTGCCGGGATCGAAGACAAGGCCCTGGCCGCCGGGACCGGCGAGGCCGAAGACGGTGGCCGCGCGACCGTTAATATCGAGCGTGCGGGTTGCGGCGGACAGAGTGATCGGGGCCACCGTCTGCGCGAACGTAAGACGGGGCATCTGTGCAGCAGCAATGGCGGCAGCACTTGCGGCGAGAATGCCGCGTCGCGAAAGGGTGTTCATGGTCGTCTCCTCGGAACATCACGTCCCGTTCATCAATGCCGATGGGACGCCGCGGGCGTCGGCCCGGGCGTGATCACCGCAGCTCAGCGGCGAAAAAGGCCAGATGTCCCTCAATCCGGCGGAAGGGCTGCATCGAAGCGGTCGCCATCCGGCTCTGCATCATCTGCTGCATCATGCGGCCCATGTCGCCGCCCATCATCCCGGCACCCGGGCCTGCCATGCCAGGACCTGGCGCGCCGTGCTGCGCTGGCGGCGTCGCTGGCTGCGGAGCGCCGGTGGGCGCTCCGGGATGGTGGGGATCGGTCGATGGACCAGCAGGGGCTGGCGCTTGCGCGAGCGCCGTCCCAGCCACCCCGAGCGCCAGAATGGCTCCCGTTGTGAAACTGCTGAGCTTCCTCATGATCCTGTCCTCTTCCGTTTTTGGGCAGCCGTGTCGTCAGACGCACGAGAGCCAGTTGAGTGCGCGCAGGGCGCTGCATGACGTCGGCCCAGCGCGTCACCGCGTAGGTGTACGCGCCAAGAAGGCACGCAATTCGATGATCTCCCGCTCCTGCTCGCGGATCACGGCTTCGGCCAGTCGGCGCATCGCCGCATCCCGTCCGTGCGCCAACTGAATGCGAGCCATCGCGATCGCACCCTCATGATGCGGGATCATGGAGGCCGCGAAATCGCGGTCCGCATCGCCCGTGAAAGTGATGGCCATGTCGCGGTGCATCTTCTCGTTCGCAGCCAGGAAGGCGACGGTCGAGGGGGACTAAGTGCCCGCTGCGCCCAGCTGCTGCGCGGTCGGCGCGTGCTGCATTCCGGGCATGTGGCCAGGCGCCATCGGCATTTGGCCGTGCATCATCGTGCCGTCCGGCATGGGATGCCCTGGAGAAATGCCTTGCGATACGGCGTAGCCGAGGCCAGCGCCGAGAAACAGGCCGGCAGCGAGAGACAGAATGAGGGATTTGCGAGGCATCAGATGACTTCCTTCCTTTAAACGATTTGCATCATCAAGTCGGTGCATGTCTCCGGCGTCACACCGGCATGACAAACATGGCTGTGCGGGATCAGGCGGCGATGCGCTCGGCCTGCCAGCCCGCATCACGCAGCGCCTGCTCTAGCAGGCTGCGGAAAAAGCGCTCTCCACCCGCAGGGGGGAGAGGGTTGGGTGAGGGGGAGGCGTGAAGGTTGTGTACGCGTTCAGACGCTTGCACGTCCTACTCACCCAGCCCTCTCCCCCATGAGAAGTGGGGGCGAGGGCTTTTTCGGCGAATTTCCGCAGCCTGC
>NZ_JBHMFT010000108.1:0-4293 GCF_051433195.1 Falsiroseomonas sp. E2-1-a20
TCGGCGGGGGGTGCCAGGGCCAGTTCAGGATAAAATTTGTGCTTCAGGACATGCATACATCGCCGGCCGCAACGCGCGGTTCCAAAGGTGACATTGGTTCTATACAGCTCCTACTCTAAGTTGAGGATGTCCCCGGCTGGCGCGAGGTCGCCGGCTCTGGATGGCAGCGGGAGGCGGCAGGCCTGTCCCCTTCGCCTTCCGCTGCGCCCCTTCTCCGCCTAGTCAAAGGCAGCGAGTCATTTCAAAGACGGTCGGACGACCTTACACTGCACTCGGTAAACGAAACGAGAGGTCCGTTTTCTATATTTATATCAATTAGTTAAATATATGGCACAGGTCTTGCTCATGGTAGGAAGCACCGCCCGGTCTCGTGGCGGACCTGGATCGGATGAACCAAATGAAGAAGGCACTACTCGGCGCAGTGGCAGCCCTTGCACTCGCCGCCTCCCCGGCCCTGGCAGGCCCCATCGCAGCCGGCAGCACCCTCTCCATCGCGGGCGCTAACAATGTCTCGCCGACGCAGATCACCTTCCCCTCCGCCGGTAGCCTCCTCGTCAGCACCGGTGACTTCGGCAGCCTCGGCACCTGCTTCGGCTGCGTGAACCTCAGCACCATCACCATTTCGCCGACTGTGTCCTCGGGCCAGGTCTTCTCCATCAGCAATGCCGGCATCACCAGCACCTTCACGCTGGATCCGGGCGCCAATGCGGTGATGGTTGGCGGCAGCCCCGGCGCGATCAACATCCTCGGCACCGGCACGGCCACGCTGACCGGCTATGACCCGACCCAGGGCAACCTGTCCTTCTCGACGCAAGGCGGCATCCCGCAGACGGTGACCTTCTCCGCCACCGTCACCGCAGTGCCAGAGCCGGCATCGCTGGCGCTGTTCGGCGCTGGCCTCCTGGGCCTCGGCCTAGTGCGCCGCGCGCGCGCCAAGAAGGCCTGAACCGGGCCCGCGCTGTCGCCCAGCCCCTTCGTCTGCCTTGGTCAGCCTGACCAACTTGACTGATTTCAGGGTCGTGTTGGTGGCGTAGAAACGGCCGGGGGATTGCTCCCCCGGCCGCTGGTTTCGTCAGACCGGGATCTGGCGAAGGTTCAGCGCAGGACGATTTCCACGCGACGGTTCTGCGGCTCGCGCACGCCGTCGGCGGTCGGGACCAGCGGGCGGCTTTCGCCGAAGGCCTGCACGCTGATCTGGTTGCGCTGGATGCCGCGGCGCTCCAGTTCCGCCGCCACCGCACCTGCGCGGCGCTCGGACAGGCGCTGGTTGTACTGCGGCGAACCGGCGCGGTCGGCGTGGCCGGCCACTTCGATGCGCGTCACGCCCTGGCCGGTCGCGCTCTGCGCCGCATCGCCGATGATCTGGCGGGCACGGTCGGTCAGGTCGGCGCGATCGAAGTCGAAGAACACCAGGTAGGTGCGGGCCGGCGCCGGGGCGGCGGCCGGGGCGGGCATCGGCATGGGCGCGGCCACCGGCGGCGGCGGGGTCTGGCCGAAGGCGTAGCGGATACCGAGCAGGATGGAGTGGTTGTAGTTCTCCGACTTCGTGCCGCCGCGCGCCACGGAGAAGGTTCCGCCGCCGCTGTCGGTGCTGATGTCGTGCTCCATCGTGCCGAGGAAGCGGTATTCCGCGGTGAAGGCCAGGCCCGGCGCGTACTGCGTCAGGGGCACGGAGGCACCGACGATCGCCTGGTAGGCGAAGCGGCCGTCGCTGCCATCGGTGCGCACCGCGCCGCCGAGCACGTTGGCGCGGACATCGTCGAATTCACGCCAGATGTAGCCGGCACCGACGCCGACATACGGCAGGAAGGAGAAGCCGCCGAAGTTGGCGCCGACATCGAAGTCATAAAGCGCATTGGCCATCACGCCGTAGCTGCGCGCGGTGCCGGCGGCGCGGCTGGTGCCGCCGAAGCCGCTGATGCTGTCGACCTCGTTCTCGCGGTAGCTGCCCTCGATCTCGGCGCGGAGGCCGTTGCCGAAGCCGTAGCCGAGGCTGACGACGCCGACCCAGCCCATGTCGAAGGACACTTCGCCGCCGGTCGGGCGACCCTGCAGGCGCAGCGTGTCCGCAAGCTGGCCGGTGGCGGAGATGTCGGTGTCCATCAGCCAGTTCACGCCGGCGCCGGCACCGATGTAGATGCCGTTGACCTGCTGCGCCTGGCTCGCCGCCGGCATCATCAGGGGCACCGCCAGAAGCGGGGCGGCCAGAAGGGTCTTCCTGAAGCTCATTGGTCTACTCCCAGCGGACGAAACAACATGTCGACGACTTCGACTTCCTCATATTATTGAATAATTTCATGCTCGGAAGAAGAAGAGACGCTTCGGGATAGCGATTGTACACATGTGGTAAATTTACATCGCTGGTCAGCATCAACCCCGCGGACGTCGGAGCCGTGACGACCCTCGGGTCCCTGGGCATCGACTTGTTGGACCGACACCGGCCTTGGCATCGCGTTCGATATCGATGCAGCAACTGGCATTGCCCATGCGAGCCTCTGAATGCTGTGGCGGCCCTCCGCCTGCCTCGCCGCCTTCATCCTGCCGAACGGCTGCACGATGATGCTGCTGATTATCGCCGCCGGCGATCAGACCACTGCCATCGCCGTCAGCTTCGAGCCGGACCCTCTCAGCTGAACACCGACTTCATCAACGGTCTTTTAGAATCAATTATCTTCATCTTAAGTATAATTTGTACTAAAGAGGTACCCACCACTCCCATAGTGCAGCGCACCCATCATGTCAGATCCGGAAGTCGATGCCGTGGACGCCTTGCTGCAGACCGCCGCCCGCGCCTTCAATAAGGCTATCCGCACCGCGGCCGAACAGGATCTGGACGTCGTGCTGACCACCTATCGGCAGGGTGGCGACGATGAGCAGCTCAGGGGTGCGCCTGTCATCAGGGTACGGATACGCCAGCGCCACTTGATGGGAAGCGCCGACTGACGAACTCCTCCCCTCCAGTTCGTGTAGTCGACAGGACCATCCACCTCGGCCAAAAAGACGGTATCGGCCAAGGCTTCCTGGCGGAGCGTCGGGTGTTTTGTTTTGATGCCACAAGGATAGCCGTCGTTGCGCAGGAAGAGGGATGCGGCCCCATCGATAGGCCGTCTGCAGCGCATCGTTCAGTGGGTCGAGGCGCAGCGTCGTAGGCCGATTTGGCTCCGCATCCTGCCACCGATCGCTTTGGTGCTCGCCGTCTTCGTCCTGCGGGTTATCGCCGGCTGCCATCATCCAACCGGCAGCTTCGAGTTCTTCCTCCCTGCTTTGGCTTTGGCCGGAGCGGTTTTTGGGCTGTTGCCTGGTTTGGCTGCCGCCGCGGCCGCGTATGTTCTGGAGGTCCTGTGGTTTGTTGGTCTCGCGCGCGGCGTGGCCGTCTATGAAGCCACGCATTGGGATCATGCGATCATCGCTGTCCTGTTCGGGCTAGTCGCAGTTTCGGCAACCGCCGTGATCGAAGTCATGTGGTGGATCATGATCGGCGACGCTGAGGAGCCGGGAAGCTGAGGCGCGCAGACTAAGCGTTCGTTCCGTGCTGGCCAGGTTTTCACTGGCAGCCGCAGGCTGGACGGATAAGCTACCCGCGCAGGTTCCAAGGGTGGCCAGCCATGTTGGGTACGCTGCTGCGGCGCATTGGGGACGGCTCTATAGCGCCGGCTGGCGGCGAGCATGTTGCCTGCGTCGCAGCCGGAGGACGGCGCCGACGGCTGTGAGCGTCGCGAGGTGCTGGCATGGTTCAGCCTGCCTATCCGGAGTTGCTCGCTGCAAAAAACGTCGGGCTGCACTCGGACACATCGACTTGCTGCGCGCCTGAAGATGGCGTCGCCCTTGGACCGTCTAGGTCGTCGCGGTGGCTTTCCAAAATGGCCAGATGGACCTGGAACAGGGCTATCGAAGCATGGATATGTGACAGCACCCACGCCGCGAGCGGATCGTCTTCCGGGCGAAGTCTTACACTTCTTACCTGAAGCATGTTTGTCTGGCGAACCAGCCTCGCCTCAGCGTCAGCGATGGCCTGCCGAACGGCGACCAATTCGGTCTTAATGGCACAGTTGGGCATGGCAGCATCCTGAAGACGAATTTGCCTATAGATTTAAATAAATTACTATAAAGCGCAAGTTCGGCCAGGCACAGCCGGGCCGCCTTGGCGGCAATGCCCTGCCAACCCTCGGCCCTCTCGTCGTCTTCCGCGATGGACTCCGCCAGATGCTCGCCCTCGACCTCCCGCGTCCGCCAGGAGTGCCAGCAGGTGGGCATCCGCCAGATGCGGCATCAACTGGCCACGTCGTGCCACTA
>NZ_JBHMFT010000109.1:0-4185 GCF_051433195.1 Falsiroseomonas sp. E2-1-a20
TGATGCCTTCGACATGCTGTACGCGGAAGGCGCGCGCACGCCGAAGATGATGTCGGTTGGCCTGCACATGCGGCTGATCGGCCACCCGGCGCGGGCGGCCGGACTGCAGCGGCTGTTGGATTACATGATGCAGCGGCGCGACGTGTGGATCGCCAAGCGTGTGGATATCGCGCGGCACTGGGCGGCGACGCACCCGTATGCGGGGAAGGGCCTCAACGAGTAGCCGGCGCGGCCCTCAAGCAGCGTGCAAGCGCTGGGACGTCGGCCGCGCCAGGTACTCAGTGATGCCGACGAACACGGCGATGCCGACAGCGAGGAAATTGGCGATGCCGGCGGGGTGCATCACCAGCACGATCGCCCCGGCCAGCAGGCCCATTTTCCAGATCGGCAGGGCGCGCGTCAGGTAGCGTTCGCCCAGTGCACCCATGCAGAACACGCCGACCAGCCCTCCCATCACCGCCAACAGCACCGAAAGCACGGGCATCTCGTGCCACAGCACCAGGGCTGGCCAGTAGACGAAGATGAAGGGCACAAGATACGCCGCCATGCCGAGCCGCATCGCCGTGAAGCCGGTCTTCATCACCGGTGCATTTGCAATGCCCGCCGCCACATAGGCCGCGAGCGCGACGGGCGGCGTGATCGCGGAGACGCCGCCCCAGTAGTAGCAGAACAGGTGCGCAACCAGCGGCGGCACACCGAGCTGGATCAGGCTCGGCGCCACCAGCGTCGCGGTGATGATGTAGACCGAGGTGGTGGGCAGCCCGAAGCTGAGGAACAGGGAGCACGCGGCCGCCAGCAGCAGCGCCGGCAGCAGCATGCCGGAAGCCAGGCCGATGATCGATTGCGTGAACAACAGGCCGACGCCTGTCAGTCCGACACTGCCGACGATGAAGCCGACCGCAGCGCAGGCGATGGCGGTCGAGATGCTGTTGCGCGCTCCAATCTCCAGCGCCTCCAGGATGTCGCGCAGACTCATGCGGGACGACCGGCGCAGGGAACTCACCACGACGACAGCGACGATAGAAAAGAAGGCCGCGAACAGCGCGGTGTAGCCCATGATCAGCATGCCGATCAGCACGAAGATCGGCAGCACCAGATGGCCCTGCTCCAGCAGCACGGCCTTCACCTTTGGCAGGCGATGCCGCGGCAGTCCCTCCATCCCCACCTTGCGGGCGCGCAGATGCACCTGCAGGTAGACGGCGCCGTAGTATAGCAGCGCTGGCAGCAGCGCGCCCGCAGCGACCGCCGCGTAGGGCATCTGCAGATACTCCGCCATGATGAAGGCGGAGGCGCCCATGACCGGCGGCAGGAACTGGCCGCCGCAGGAGGCCACGGCCTCAACCGCGCCGGCGTAGTAGCCACTGAATCCGAGACGCTTCATCAGCGGGATGGTGAATACGCCGGTCGAGGCGACATTGGCGGCGGAGGAGCCCTGGATCGTGCCCATCAGCGCGCTCGCCAGCACGCCGACCTTCGCCGGGCCGCCCGGCGAATGGCCCGCGGCGGCGAAGGCAATATTGGTGAAGAAGGTGGTCGTGCCGGATTTCTGCAGGAAGGCGCCGAACAGGATGAACAGGTAGACGTAGGTTGCGGAGACGCCGACCGCGATGCCGAAGACACCCTCGGTCGTCATGTACATCTGGCGGATGACCCGGTCGTAGCTGAAGCCGCCATGGCCGAGGATGCCCGGCATCCATGGCCCGACGAACAGGTAGCCGAGGAAGATCGCGGCCAGGACGATGAGAAACATCCCCATCGTCCGCCGCGCCGCCTCCAGGATCGTCAGGCAGAAGATACTGCCGACGATGATGTCGGTCTGCGTCGGGTAGCCACCGCGATCGACGATGTCCTGGTAGGTGTAGGCCACGTAGAAGGCGGAGGCGCCGCCGAGGACGCTCAGCAGCAAATCGCCTAAGCCGGGCTGGCGGCTACGGCCGAGCTTCGTGGCCGGATAGATCAGGAAGCAGAGGAACAACATCAGCGCGACATGCACCGGCCGCTGTTCCATGGCTGGCAGCGGCCGGTAGCCTGCCGTGTAGAAGTGGAACAGGGATGAGGCGACCGCGACGACCATGAACAGCAGCGCCCAGCGCCCGAGCAAGCGGCGCGTGTCGCCCTGCACTTCCGACTGGGCGCTGATGGCGTTGACGTCGATGACGCCCTCACCCTCCAGCGTCGGACGCCGCCACTCCGCTTCGCGTTCCCGCCGGGCGCCAGGCGTCATGGCCATCGCGTCACTTCCTCATCCACCCGTCGTTCAGGTCCGGCTGCTTTCCTGATAAAAGCGCTCCGCCCCCGGGTGCAGCGGGAAGGGCAGGCCGTCGCGGGCGTTGGCCAGCGTCATGAAATCCGCCAGCGGGTGCACCTGCAGCAACCTCGGCTTGTTCTCGAACATCGTCTTCACCAGGGCATGGGCGAGGTCGTCCGAGACGCGATCATGGACCGCCAGCGTGGTGGGCGCGGCGAAGGTGCGGAAGGGACGATCGCTGCCCGGGACGTGCCGCGCCTCGACGGTGTAGGGGTAGTCGAGACCCTGCGCGGCCATGAAGGCGATGACGTCCTCGTCGATGTCGATGATGCGGGCGAAGCCGGTGTCCATCATCTGCTGGACGGAGGAAGATCCGGGTGCATCCGGCCATACCACCGCATCGATCTGGCGGTTGCGGACCTGGTCGATGGTCGCGCCATGCACGGTGAACTCGGCGCGGATGTCGCGATAGGTCCAGCCCATGTGGCCCATCATGATGCGCCACCAGGCCTCGCCCTGGCTGCCCTGCATGCCGACCGAGACGCGCTTGCCCTTCAGGTCACGCAGCGTCTTGATTTCGGGCGCCCAGTTCATCGCCAGGAACCACTGCGGGTTCGGGTAGACCGTAGCCAGCGAGCGCAGGCCCTGGTAGCGACCGCGCGGGCGGTTCGCGAAGACACCCTCGTTCTTGTAGGCGAGCTCGCCGATGCTGCCGGCCAGGTAGGCGACCTCCACCTCCCGGTCCGCGAGCAGGTCGAGGTTCTGAACGGTGCCGCCGGTGGCCTGGATGGAGGCGCGCACGCCCGCCACCGTGTCGTTCCAGATGGCGGCAAGACCGCTGCCGAGGCGGTAGTAGTTGCCGCCGGAGCCAGCTGTGGCAATCCGCACGAAGCGCGTCTGGGCGAGGGCAGGCGAAGGGAGACCCGCCATCGTCGACAAGCCAAGCGGCGCGGCGGTCGCCAGGCGCACAAAGTTCCTGCGGTGCATCGCATCCTCCCATTCTTGGTTCGTTAAGGCGAACCGCAGCATGGGCGGAGATAGACGTCAAGTAATCGACGATAGGCCATTGCGTTCAGCGGAACACCAGCACCGGAATCCTGCAGCTGCGCAGCAGCGCCGTGGTGGTGCTGCCGACGATCATGTTGCGCAGCCGGCCATGGCCGTAGGCACCCATCACCAGCAGGTCGATGCCGGCGGTGGCGACATGGCCGGCGATGGCGGTGTCCGCATCGCCCTGCAGTACGGTCTGCGTTGCGGTCTTGCCGGCCGCCGCCAGTTGCGCGGCCGGCTCCGCCAGCAGTGCGAGCCCCGCCGCCTCATCCGTGGCGACCGTCACCAGGTGGCACTCCAGCCCATCCAGCGACGCGGTGCCGGCAGCATAGGCCACCGCCTGCTGGGCGTGGCGGCCACCATCATAGGCGATGGCGAAGCGCGTGATCGGCCGGAAGGACCGCGAGGCCACCAGCACCGGCAGGATGCTGGACCGCAGCACGCGCTCCAGGTTGGCGCCGAGATGGCCGACGGCGAAGTTCGCCGCCTCGCCCCGCTTGCCGACCACCAGCAGGTCGGCCTCGCCCTCGAACTCCACGATCGTGTCCACCAGCGCGCCGTGTCGCTGCACGGTGGTGATGTGCGCCACGCCCGCCGCCTTCAGCCGGGCCTCCGCCGCCGCAAGCAGGGCGCGGGCCCGGCGAAGCGAGACCTTGCCGCGCGCCTCGTCCAGCTCCGCCAACTCGCGCAGCAATTCCTCCGAGGCGTTGACGCCGAGCGCACCGCTGCGATCGACAGGCGCCTCCGCCGTCGCGCGGTCCAGCACATGCAGCACGCGCACCGAGGCGCTGCCCATGCGCGCGGAGGCCCAGGCGGCGTGGTCCAGGATGCTCTCGGCGTAGACCGAGCCATCGGTACAGGCGAGGATTTGCGCCATGGCGTGTTCA
>NZ_JBHMFT010000110.1:0-4130 GCF_051433195.1 Falsiroseomonas sp. E2-1-a20
CTAAGTGTCGGTCCGCGAACATCTTGAAGCCATTGAATCCTCTGTGAATCGCTTGTGGTGGAGCGATTCGCGGGGGCGCGGCGGATGTGGACGACGGGAAACCGGCCTCAGGATGACCGGAGCAGGCTGCGCTACCCGGTCGGGGCATTGCCGACCATGACGATGCCGAGTGGGCGCAGATCGCCGGGCTGATCCCGCCGGCGAAGCGCGGTGGCAACGCGCGGACGGTGAACCTGCGCGAGGTGGTCAACGGTCTGCTCTACGTGCGCGGTACCGACTACCAGTGGCGTGCGATCCCGAAGGACCTGCCGCCGCGCAGCGCGCTGCATGGCTACTTCATGCGCTGGGAGTGGGATGGGACGCTTTGGCGGATCCATCACGCGCTCTATGCATTGTGCCGCGAGCAGGCCGGACGTGAGGCCAGCCCGACGGCAGCGATCATCGACAGCCAGAGCGTGAAGGGCGCGGAAGGGGGGCCTTCGACCCCCACGGCTACGATGGCGGCAAGAAGATCAAGGGCAGGAAGCGGCACCTCCTGGTCGACACGCTCGGCCTGTTCCCGTTCCTGCGCAAGCTCTACGCCGATGCCGGCTACTAGGCGCCAAGGTTCCAGGCGGCACTGAAGTGGGTGCTGCGCCTGGTACAGATCCAGATCGTCCGGCGCTCCGAGACAGAGCAGGGCTTCGAGGTGGTGCCAGTACGCCTGCGGAGTTCGCCGCGTTCCAAGAGGGTGAGATCGCCCGCTGGCGGCCGGTGATTCAGGCCGGTGGCATCACCGTAGACTGAGGTTGCTCCTGCCCGCGGCTTGCGCCTGAGACCGAGTAGGCTGCCCACAGGCCGGTGGGCCAACGCGTGCTCGCGCCCTTCAGGCGGCGCGGCCGCAGGCCGTCGAGCAGGGCGGTTTTGCGGACCGTGCATGTGATGGGGCCACGTCGTCGAGCGACCACGACAGGGCCAGAGCATCGTGTTCGCTGACGTGACACGCCCGGTCCCGGCTGCTCCCTGGATTCGTGCTACATTGCGCCCTCCCGTCCAGGATTCTGCGTGCCCATGGCTCACTCCGCGTTGCTTGCCCTCCTCGGTCGCGGGGGTGTTCCCGTGTGCTTCCTGGTGGTGGCGATACCGATCAGCCTGTTGCTGGCCTTCCTGACGCCGCCCTTCCAGACGCCCGACGAGATTGCCCATCTGCTGCGTGCGGACCAGATCACGCGTGGCGTCTGGCGCGGCGGACCCGTCGATTGCGCCGCCGCTCCCGACCCCGTGCTCTGCCGGCTCAGCGACTCGACCGCCTTCGGCGGCAGGCCGGATCAGCCGACGCTGGGGGGCGCGGTGGACCCTGGCTTGCTGCGGCTGGCTGCGATCTATCGTGCCATCCCGTTCCATCCCGACCGCACCGCGACCCGGCCGATGTACGAGGCTGCCACGGCCGTCCGCTTCAGCCGCTCGACCCATCCCGCCGCCTTCACCAACACGACGGTATACCCGCCTCTGCTCTACCTGCCCGCGGCCGCGGCTCTCAGTGTGGCAAAGGCCACGCGCATGCGGCCGCTGGAGGCGCTGCACCTGGTGCGGGCCGCGAACATCGTGGCCAGCCTGGGATTGGCGGCGCTGGCGCTCCGGCTGTGCAGGCGCGGGGCGCGCAGCATGGCCGTGCTGCTGGCCCTGCCCATGAGCCTCGCACTGGCCGCCTCGGCGGCGCCGGACGGGCTCATGCTCGCGCTTGCAGCCATCGCGGCCGCCACCCTGTCCCGGGCGATGCAGAGGCCCGAGGGCCTCGGCTGGCGGAGCATGGGGACGCTGGCGGCGGTGCTGCTGGCGCTCGGCCTCGGACGTCCGCCCTATGCCGCGCTCGGCCTGCTGGTGCTGGCGGCGCCAGTGGCCACACCACTCGGGCCGGCAGGATCCTTGCGCAGCATCCTACTCCGCCTCGGCGTGGCGCTGCCGGCGGCAATCGGCATCTTTGGCTGGATCGCGGCCACCGCGCCAGTGATGATCCCGGTGCCTGTCCTGCATGCCGGCGTGGCACCGGACATGGCGGCGCAACTCGCCATCCTCCGCGACAGCCCGCTGCAGTTCGCTGCAATCCTGCTGCGGACCTTTGCGACCGATGCGGCGGCCCTGGGGCAGCAGGCCGTGGGCGTGCTGGGTTGGCTCGACACGCCGCTACCGCGCATGGTGCACTGGCTTGCCGCGATCGCGCTGGTGCTGGCCCTGGCGGCTGATGCGGGCGGGGAGGATCGCCGGCCGGCACCTGGGATGCCGGCACTCGCGCTGGCGCTGCTCGGGCTTGCCGTCGTGGTCGTGGGCCTCTCCCTTGCGCTTTATTTGTCCTACACCCCACCGGGGTACCCGACGGTGATTGGCCTGCAAGGACGCTACTTCCTGCCGCCGCTGCTGATGGCGGTGCCATTTGTGCCGCGTCTCCTCGTAGCCTTTCCCGGAAGTGGTCCGGTCGCGGCCGGCGCGTTCCTCATCTTCGCAATCGCGGTCGCGGTGCTGGCGCCCCTCACCCTGGTTTGGCGCTTTGCCGTTTCGGCCTGAGGCAGGTGGCGTTGCATCGGCAACTTGTCGAACTGGCATGTGGGCTTGAGCGCGCGACACCACGTCCCTGCTCTCTGCAGAACCCTTCTTCGTCATCGGCATCGGCCTGTACCGGTTGTACATGAGGGAACGGCCGCGGATGGCCGTGCTGCTCATCCTGGCCGCACTGGTCAGCATTGCGGGGCATCATCCGCTGGAATTCCTGGGCGCCGCCTTCGTCGCCATCGCCGCCTTTGCCCTGGTTCTGACCGGCCGCGCCGGCTTCCTGCGCCAGCCCGCGCTGATCTGGCTCGGCGCCATCTCCTACAGCCTGTACCTGGTGCACAACTTCGCTGGGCGCGCGCTGATCCTGCGCCTGCAAGAAGATGCCGGATGGTCGGCGAATGCGTCCATCCTCGCGGCGCTGGCCGCCTCGCTGCTGGTGGCGACGTTGCTGACCTACCTCGTGGAACGCCCGGCGCAGCGGCTGATCCGGCGCGGCTATGCCGCGTGGCGCGGACGAGCGGAGCGGCCACGGGCGGCCCGGGCCAAAGTCCGCTGACGGACGCTCGCTCGTTTCAGTGCAGTCGCGAGCCACTCGGCTCGGGATCCTCGTCTCGGTTATCGGACACAATGACCCATAATACGGCTTGTGGTGATCGAAGCAGCGCGGCCCGTAGGAACTTTGGGGCCGTCTCGCTCATACACGGCAGGGAGGCCGTGATGTACCAAACCAGTACTTGGATTGAGGAAGCAAGCACTTGGACCCGCATTGTACGCGGTGCGCCAGGACAGCCAAACCTCATGCTCGTGGTCTTCCCTGAACCCGCCGATGGCGAGGATCCTTGGGTCTGGGAAGTCATAGAACCAAAAAGGCCTCTCGACCGGGAGCTAAAATCTGGCGCTGCAGAAACCGCCGAAATCGCCAAGGCGAGCGCAGAGCAATGGGCTGTTACTCGCCGCTAAGAGAAGAGGGCGTGTCCTTGGAGTCGGAGGCTGCCTCTCCGCGGTCCTCCTCACCAGTGCGCAAGCGCTGGCGCTTGGCCAGCGGAGACGACTTGACGCCAGTCACGACTCAAACAGATTGTTGGCCAGCTTGCCTGCCGCCGCAACTGACCTTCGAACTGACCGAAAGCGAGCAGGTCAGTGATCTGCAGCATACCCAGAACATCATTCAGGAATACCGCCGCCGCGGCTTCCAGATCGCGCTCGACGACTTCTCCACCGGTTATTCCGGCCTCGCACGGCTAGCCAATCTGCGGCTGGACATCATCAAGCTGGACCGCGCTTCGATCTAGGATGCGAGGAACGCCGGGGGATGTCCCGGCCGATGTTGAGGAAGGGGGAGCGGCGTTGCCCGCCCTGAGCCGATAGGCTCGGGGTGTCGAATCCAAGAGAGGCAAGCAACGCCATGAAAAGGAATAGCACGGCTGGGAGCGGCGTGGCGTCCCCTGGGATGGGCACGGCGCTGGAGGAGATGACGGCGAGCTTCGAGCGGTTCTGCCTGGCCGCGGGGCAGGCCTCCTCGGTTGCTCAGGCCCAGCAGGCCGCACAGTGTCCATCCACGGCACGCCGCAAACGATTTTCAACATCACGCGGGACATCCCCGA
>NZ_JBHMFT010000111.1:0-3626 GCF_051433195.1 Falsiroseomonas sp. E2-1-a20
CCGCCTTCTGGAACTGCAGGTGCGTCTGCGGGCCCAGTTGACGATGTTCGAGCGTGCAGCAGGCGCCACGCGACCGGTTGTCTCAGAGTATTCTGGCAGCCTGTGACCGCAGCCGTGACCGTCAAAGCCGCTTTGTCAGTCATGGCAGCACCACCCGCTCCAGGTCGCGCGGCAGGCCCCCCAGGTACCGCATGCCGTAAATCTTCGGGCCGACGCCCGGAGCCATGACCGGCGGCAATTCCCATCGGGCAACTCGCTGGCGCTCTTGCTCGATCGCCGCCGGGACGTGGCTGGCAAAAATCGCCAACGCCTCGTCCGGGTCCGCACGGCCACGCGCCGCCCTCAGATCCTGGCGGGCAAGCGCGAAGGCCAGATCCACCGTCAATTCGTGCAGAATTTCGCCGCGATAGACGACCTTGACCGCCGGAAAGTCGCTTCTGGCCTTCAAAAGAAGTTCGCTGATTACAGTTCATGCCAAAGCCTCGGCGCGGCTGGCGACCATGCTCGGGTGATCCTGGTACTGGCTGCCAAGCTTCTGCTGCACAGCCTCTACAACCTCGACGGTTTAAGCGCGGCCACCAAGCCCAGCAGCAGGTGCGCCACCTTCACCGCCTGGCCCGGCGTCATGCCCTGCTGCTGAAACTCTGCGTGCAACCGCGCCATGTTCTCCAGGGGCAGATTCGTCAGGGTTACGGGTGGCGCTCCGGCATTAGGTGACATGACAAGACGCTGCTCCACAAAAGCCGCACGTGATGACCGAGCAGGACCCGGCGGCGCTGAACGTTTTCTTGCAGCGGATGGTGAAGGCTGAGTTCGGCGGCATCATGCCTGTCGACGGCGGTGGCAGGCTTGTAGGCGCCTTGCCCAGGCCTAATCCTGAAGGTGAAGAGCTTCCACTTGCCGCAGGTGCTCGCGCAGCAGCGACACCGCGGCCTCCAGCGACACCAGCGCCCGCGCCGCTAACACCGCTGACCCCTGGTGCCCGTCCACCTGCACCTCCTGCAAAACTCGCGTTGCCGGGCTAACCTTGCCTTGGCACTGGCGACATGCCTTCGGGCCGGGTCCGTCGGGCTCTCGGACAGTTTCGGCGGCATGCCCCAGATCCCCGTCAGCGGTGGCGTGCCGCGTTTAGTAGGTCGGGCGAACCGTGACGGTTGTCGAAGCCGCCGGCGGTGCGGCAACGACTGGCGCTGGCTGCACTACAATCGTCGACGGCTGGGCGGCAGGAGGGCTGCTGACGGTGGTGCAAGCGGTAGCGAGGAGGGCTGCGCCAGCCACGCTCAGGACGCGGGATAGGGAGATCATCGGGGTCATTTGCATGGTGCCTTTGAAGATGTTGAACGGGTCACCCCGCCTGCGCGAGGCCATCGATAGCGTAGATGCGGCCGAGGACGGTTGGCGCCCTAGGTCCGGTGTTTGCTGGCTTGTGCCGGGGGATATGCCGAGTGGGTCTCC
Organism: Falsiroseomonas sp. E2-1-a20; assembly: GCF_051433195.1. Lineage (NCBI taxonomy): Bacteria > Pseudomonadati > Pseudomonadota > Alphaproteobacteria > Acetobacterales > Roseomonadaceae > Falsiroseomonas > Falsiroseomonas sp. E2-1-a20. Next base: position 1,456 of record NZ_JBHMFT010000111.1, read on the forward strand.
GCCTCGATACGTTCGCGCGCCCGATCCCAATAGTCCTCCGCCCTGCCCTCTGCCTTGCCCTCCAGCTCCCACATCAGGAAGGCGCGGTCGCGAACAGCCTGCTCAGGCTCAGACTTAGGCTCAGGCGCAATGCCCTTCTCCTTATCCGACACGTCGAACTCCACAAGTTATACCACGACGCGAACTGTGCCTCTTCTTGCGGCGCTTACAAGTAAGAATGCGAATGCAGCTACATCTTCAGACAAAAGAGTCCGCTCGACCGGAGTTGGTGCGCTGCTGCACGCGGATAAACTGAAGTACGATATTTTGCTCACGGTCCGCTCGCTCTCCCACTGGTCGGGCCGCGCCTTCACCATGTCAGCCGGCGCCAGGGGTAGCGCTCGGAGGAACAGGGCTGCTTCATGGTACTGGACACAATCAAGCCCAGGCCCCGCCCCCGCATGACCCAGCCCCCTGCCCCGCGGGTACCGCGCGCCGACACCCTGCCGGCCGCCTTCGACCTCACTGAGGCCGCGGAGCGCGCCCGCGGCTACGCCCGCCAGGCCCGCGCCCAAAGCACCCGGCGCAGCTACGCCATCGCCTGGACGGACTTTTGCCAGTGGTGCGACGCCCGCGGCCTCCTGGCGCTGCCGGCATCTCCGGAAACCGTCGGGCTGTTCCTGGCCGACCGGGCGCAGACCCACCGCCCGGCCTCGCTGCGGCTGCGCCTGGTCGCCATCGGCCAGGCGCACCGCCTGCAGGGCCACGCGCTCGACCCGCGCCACCCGGCGGTGCGCGAGGTCTGGGCCGGCATCCGCCGCCAGCACGGCACCGCGCCGCGCCAGGCCACCGCGGCGACCAGCGAGGTGCTGCGCGACGCGCTGCGCGAACTGGCCCGCCGCCCCGGGCTGCGGCCGCTGCGCGACCGGGCGCTGCTGCTGGTGGGCTTCGCCGCGGCGCTGCGCCGTTCGGAACTGGTGGCGCTCGACGACGCCGATCTGCGGCCGGTGCCGGAAGGCATCGTGCTGACGCTGCGCCGGAGCAAGACCGACCCGGACGGCGCCAGCACCGAGATCGCCCTGCCGCACGGCCAGCACGCCCTCACCTGCCCGGTGCGGGCCGTGCAGGCCTGGCTGGAGGCGGCCGGGATCGCATCAGGGGCGGTGTTCGTCTCGGTGACCCGGGGCGGCCGCGCCACCGCCACCCGCCTGTCCGACCGCGACGTGGCGCGGGTGGTGAAAGCCGCCTTCGCCGCCGCCGGCTACGACCCCGCCAGCTTTGCCGGACACTCGCTGCGCGCCGGTTTCGCGACCTCGGCCGCCCGCGCCGGCGTGCCCGAACACGCCATCATGCAGCAAACCCGCCACCGCTCCGCCGCCACCCTGCGCGGCTATGTCCGCCGCGGCGGCCTGTTTCGCGACAACGCCGCCAGCAAGGTCGGGCTGTAGACGGACAGGCGGCGCCAGGACTGGCTCGAGGAGTTCTGCAGCGGAGCGACGCGACCGGCTGGTTGCGTCCGCCACGGCGTTCGGCGGGAGCACGCCGATCGCCGGTTTGTCGCTGTTCTCCGGCGAAGGGCTCAGACGACGTCCTTGAGTTCCTTGGCCGCGCTGAAGGCGATCTTCCGGCTGGCCTGGATCTCGATCGGCTGGCCCGTCCCCGGATTGCGGCCGGTCCGCGCCGGCCGGTCGCGCACCTGCAGGATGCCGAGCCCGGTCAGACGCACCTTGTCGCCGGCCTTGAGGCGCGTGGTCACCGTCTCGACCAGGCCGGCCAGCACGGCCTCGACCTGCTTCCTGGTCAGCTCGTGCGCCGCGGCCAGGTCGGGCGCCAACTGCTTGAGGGTCACGGTGGCTGCGCCCGGGGTCTTGGTCGGCGGGGCGGGCGGCGTCCTTGGCATTCAGAAGGCTCCATCACGGCATGTGGCCATTGCGCAGAAGAAGCTGCCCCTCTGCCGGATCCAGAGAGCACCGATGGCGGGTTTTTGTAAGAGTAAGGTTTGCATCTTTGAACGCTTCAGAGATGAAGTGCCCGATCTTTCAGAACCCGCTTCCGCACGCTGTTGCGCCGGAGCAGGACGGCGGCGGTACTGGGCGTGGCCCCATGGTCGCGGGCGAGGCGGCGGCATTTGCCGGTCCAGGCGACGGTGCACTCCTCACCCAGCGGTGGGCTGCACGGCGAAAGGGACGGCG
>NZ_JBHMFT010000112.1:0-3574 GCF_051433195.1 Falsiroseomonas sp. E2-1-a20
AGCTGCGGCAGGAGCGGGACGAGGCCCGACTGGGTAAACTGCCCCGTCGTGACCTACCCCGATCGGGGATCCACGGACTATGAGAGACTTGGCCCATGTTCTGGCCTGGCCGTCTGGCCCTGCCGGAGCGCAGCGTAGGCGGGGCCAGACGGCCAGGGCAACACCGCTTCCGGCGCCGGCGGCCGATAGCCCAGCGCGCTGTGCGGCCGGACCGTGTTGTACAACTCGGCGTTTGGGCGCCCACGTTAGCCTGGCGGAGCTGGACCAGGCCACGGCGCGGCGGCACGAGACCGAACTGCGATCCGGTTGGAAAGCCAGTTGTCACGGATGAACTGCCAGACGTTTTCCATGACGTTGAGCTCGGGGCACTTCGGCGGCAGCGGCACCAAGGTGAGGTTCGGCGGTATCGGCAGCTTGCCCGACATATGCCAGCCCGCCTGGTCGAGCAGCAGCACTGCGTGTGGCCCCGGCGCCACCGCAGCGGCGATCTCGCGGAGATGCAAGGTCATCTCCGCCGTGTTGCAATGCGGCAGCACCAGCGCGGCGCCCTTACCCTCTTTGGGGCAGACGGCACCGAAGATGTAGGTCGACGCCGTGCGCTGATCTTTTGGAGCGGCAGGCCGGGTGCCCTGCAACGCCCAACGGCGCGTGATCTTGTTCTTCTGCCCAACGCGGGCTTCGTCTGCGAACCACACCTCTATGGCGGCGGGCTCGGTGGTTTTCTCGCGCGCGACCGCTTCCAGCACGGATCCAAAACTTTATGGGATGGCCCGCCCCTCCTTCCTGCTGCGCTAGGCTGGCAGGGTAACCTGAGGGACAGGAGCTGGTTCGATGCAGATCGCGGTTCTGGGGATCGACCTGGGTAAGAACAGCTGCAGCGTGGTGGGTCTGGACGGCAATGGGCGGGTAGTGCTGCGACGGCGCCTGCATCGGGAGGGTGTTGCCAAGCTGGCGGCGGAACTACCGGGCTGCGTAATGGCGATGGAGGCCTGCTGCGGAGCGCATCACCTCGGCCGCAGGCTGCGTGACCAGGGCCACCAGGTCCGGCTGATGTCGCCGGAGTACGTGCGTCCTTATGTGAAGGCACAGAAGAACGATGACCGTGACGCGGAGGCGATCGCCGAGGCGGCGACCCGGCCGACGATGCGCTTTGTCGAGCTCAAGAGTGAGACGCAGCTCGACATGCAGAGCCTGCACCGGGCGCGTGACCGGTTGGTGGGCGAACGGACGGCGCTGATCAACCAGCTGCGCGCCTTTTTGCTGGAGCGCGGGATCATCGCGCCCCAGGGACGGCGCAAGCTGGAGCTGCATCTCGAGACCTTGCTGGCGCTAGAGCAGGTTTCACTGAGCCAACGGACCCGACTGTTGATCGAGGACCAGCAGGCCGAATGGCGCGAGCTGGACCGCCGCATTGAGGCCTTTGACGAAGAGTTTGCACGGGAAGCCAGGACGGACGACGCCGCCCGGCTACTGCTCACCATCCCGGGGATCGGGCCGCTGAACGCGACGGCGCTGGTCGCCGCAATCGGCAAGGCCGACACCTTTGGACGTGGCCGGGACCTTGCGGCCTGGATGGGATTAGCGCCGAGGCAGATGACCACGGGAGGCAAGCCAAAGCTGCTGGGAATCAGCAAGCGCGGCAACAGGTACCTCCGCAAAATGCTGATCCACGGCGCGCGTGCTGCCCTGCCGACGCTATCCAAGGGCGAGACGTCACTGGGCAGCTGGCTGCGTGGCCTAATGACACGGGCCCACGTGAATACAGTGGTGGTGGCGCTCGCCGCCAAGCTGGCGCGGATTATCTGCGCGGTGCTCCGCACCGGGAAGAAGTTCGAGATGCAGGCGGCGACGGTGTCGTAGCAACGAGATCGGCCGTTCGCGCTCACCCGGCGTGGGCGGCTGTATGAGGTCTGCGGGTGGTGGAAGCGAGATGGCCTGACAGTTGACCGGCGTTCTGGAAACCTGGTTTAAAAAATGGCGCTCGACGCCGCGAACTTTATGAGGACCGGGACGCGCGGATCTCCATCTTGGCCAGGGCGGTGCCCTGTGACCGATGGGGTGGATGGCCCCCGATCGGCATCGAAGTGCCAGAATGAGGGTTGTCGCACACCCCTGGAGGAGGCCATCCACCATGCAGATTGCCACGATCGGCGTCGATCTCGCCAAGCACGTTTTTCAGCTTCACGGTGTCGGGCCAGACGGCCAAGTCGTACTGCGCCAGAAGCTGCGTCGTGCTCAGATGATGGCGTTCTTTGCGAAGCTGCCACCGTGCCTCATCGGCATGGAGGCCTGTGCGACCGCGCACCATTGGGCGCGTGAGCTCAGCGCGCTTGGTCACGAGGTCCGCCTCATGCCGGCGCATTACGTCAAGGCCTACGTCAAGCGGGGCAAGAATGATGCGGCCGATGCCGAGGCGATCTGCGAAGCCGTGACCCGTCCGACCATGCGCTTCGTGGCGATCAAGAGCATGGAACAACAGGCTGTCCTGGTCATGCATCGCACACGTGATCTGTTGGTCCGGCAGCGGACGCAGGCCGTCAACTCCCTGCGCGGTCTCCTCGCAGAGTTCGGTGTCGCCGAGGCACAAGGTATTTGCCGTTTGGGACGGCTGCGAGCCCACTTGGAAACGGACACGGTCCCCGAGCCCGGCCGAAAAATTCTCACCCTCCTCGCCGAGCAGATCGACGAGCTCGAGAAGCGCGTTGCACAGGTTGATGCCGAGATCCTGGCCTGGCACCGGGCGAATCAGGCCAGCCAGCGTCTCGCCAAAGTCCCCGGAATTGGACCGCTGATCGCGAGCGCCATCGTGGCAACGGTCGCCGACGCTTCAATGTTCCGCTCTGGCCAGGAGTTCTCAGCCTGGCTCGGCTTGGTACCCCGGCAGAACTCAACGGGCGGCAAACAGCGGCTGGGCCGGATTACGCACCAGGGTGACGGCTACACCGCCGCCTGCTGATCATTGGCGCACAGTCCGCGCTGCAAGGCTCGAAAGAGGTGAAGGCCAACGGCTGGGTCCAGGGGCTCCTGAGCCGGTATGCCCGGCTCAAGGTTGCCGTCGCCCTCGCGAACAAGATGGCCCGCATCGTCTGGGCGCTGATGACTAAGGGGGAAGTCTACCGGCCGGCTGTCGTGCCCACCGCATGACGTAGGCCCGCCGGGAAGAGGATGCTTGCGAGAGGAAGAGGCGTGATGGAGTGAGCGGCAGTGCCGACGAGCTGGGAGCAGCCTGGAACGTATCCGGGGTCTTTGAACCCGCGAGACCGATGAGGTCCCAGCCTGTGGACACCCATCAGGGCCAGCGGCCGTCGTGCCGCGCTGAAGGCCGGACACACGACTGCAAGCGACTACCGCTGCTTGATCGCCACGATTCTTCTTGCAAGACAGGGGGCCATCCACACACGGATACGTTGGCGTAGACTGCTCAGACCGGGTCGTGAATCCACTTGCAGACGGGGCGGGCCATACGTTTTTAAAATCCTCGATCGCACCCGTAGTCTGGGCATGGTGGCGCGGGCGGGCAGATAGCTTGCGGTAGCCCAGGGCACGCAACTCCCGGCTCAGCGTCGGCTTGGAA
>NZ_JBHMFT010000113.1:0-3463 GCF_051433195.1 Falsiroseomonas sp. E2-1-a20
TGATTTTGGGACTACGCTTTTATGTTGGATGCTACTGACCGCGCTTTCGCGGATGAGGACGCGCGCCTGCTTTTTGGCGCGCATGAAACTGACATCGATGCACGACTGGTGTGGTTGAAGTCCGGCGACGAGGGTGATCTCCCGACGCCGCACAGCATCTTCACCGGCCTCAACATGGACCACCCGGCTCTTTGCAAGCTGCGTGATTATGCCGTGACTACGCTCGGCTTCAAGGCGAAGGATATCGACACTGCTATTCGGAATGAGCGCGTCCGGCAGGCCCTCGGCGCGGTGCCGCGCCATCCGCTTGAGTACGTTCATCTTTGGACGGAACGTCGCTGTTACACCGTGCTGGCTGACGGAGCCGTCGTGTCGCCAACCGGCGCCGAGATGTTGCATCGGGTGATGCTCGGCGCCCGCGTGGAGGCCAACATCCTCCACCTTCAGTTCACCCCCGGCAGCGTGAATGATGCTGTCGAGAAGTGGTACTACGTTGCTAAGGAGGCACGCCGAGGCGAGATCATCACTGCGATCTCGGAGCCGATGATGCCGGACGAGGTGAACTCCGTGCAGGCCGCCCTCGTCGATCTTTGCCGACGCTCCTTCGACACGAGTGAATCATCGCCCGAGTTCGCTGCTGCTGTGCTGATGAAGTTCTGCCATCAGGTGCGGCGCAAGGCGCTCAGTCTGCCGGTGAGTGGCCACCTCGTGCCGGTCATCGTCGGCAAGCAGGGGGCCGGAAAGAGCGAGTTCTGCAAGCGGCTGCTTCGCCCCATCTGGGAAGTCACCGCCGTAGTGGATTTCAAGATCATCTGCGACGACCGGAACATCGATCTCTGGGCAAATCACGCCCTGTTCCTCGACGAGATGGGCAAATCGACGAAGGCGGACATCGAGACCGTCCGCCAGTGTGTCACCGCCGACAAGCTGGACAGGCGACCGATGCACACGAATTCACTTGTGAAGGTACCACAGCGCGCCACCTTTATTGGGACGGGCAACGCCGACGTTTTGGCTGAACTCATTGCCGACCCGACCGGAACGCGGCGGTTCGCGCTGCTGACGTTCAGCAAGAACGCCGAATGGGACGCCATCAATGCATTCGACTGGTTTGCACTGTGGCGCTCGGTTGACCCCTACGGTCCGGACCCGATCATGCCATTCAAGTGCATGCTGGCAGCGCGCCAGGAGGAAGCGCGGGATCGTTCTCCCGGAGAGGTGTGGATCGAGGGGCTGACGGCGTTTGCACGCAAGGTGCCGCTGACCTCCGCCGAACTGCACGGCATCTTCCGCGACTGGGAGCAGCGGCACTCGCCTCGCACCGCCACCTCCCTGGTGGCATTCGGCCGCGAAATGTCTCGTATCGAGAAAACAGGCAAGCTCCCGTTCCTGCGAACCGGCGCGAAGGCCGGAACGACGTTTGAGTGGCGTGGCCACGAGACTATCGTCGATCTCGACGAGCGGCGTCCGACAGCAGCTACGCGGGGGCACATCTGATGCCCGCTGTGGTGTTCTGCGACTTCGAGTTCCAGTCGGACACCCGGCGGGTACTGGTCGGTGCCTTCCTCGACGGCGCCAGCATGGAGCGCACCACCATCGACTTCCGCACCCCCTTGGGTGCGGAAGCCCTTCGCCAATACGTGGCCGCGCGGCCCGATCACACCTGGGCCGCTTACGCGGCTCAGGCCGAAATGTCCTGCTTCCTGTGGCTCGGCCTAGACATCCGGCCGATGCGCTGGATCGACCTCATGGCGGAACTCCACATGGTCTGCGGGACGACCTCGGCCTTCTTCCTCCGGCGGCCGAGCCTCCTCGGACACATGAAGGTGCTCGACATCAGCCACGTCCCGCTACGGGTGGGTGAAGGCCAGACCCCGGAGCAGCACAAGGACTTCATGCGTGCGCTCATCCTCGGTCAGTTGTCATGGACTGAGGAGGAGTGGGCCGACATCTGCGACTACTGCTGGTCCGACGTATTGCCGCTTGTCGATCTACTGGACTGGCTAAACGTCTTCCACGATGCATGCGGCACCCGTGCTGCGGGGGTGTGGGATGGCGACATCGCTGCACTGCGCGGCGAGTACCTGAAAGCCTCGGCGAATCTTGAACATCGCAGTCGTGGCATTCCCGTTCATGTTGAGTGGCTGCGGGACATTTTTCGCCATCGCACGGCCATCCGCAACGCGCTCGCGGAGCGTTGCAATGCGCAGTATGGTCACGAAATCTACAGGCAAAAGAAGAAGGTCGTGTCTATCGACCCTTTGACTCGGGTGCGCCGGTACGAGACGACGTACTCATTCAACTATGCGGGTCTTGAGGCGTACCTGAAAGCCCAGCCGTTCTATGACGATTGGGAGCGGACGAATGCAGGGCGGCGGAAATTGGAGGATTCCTACCTCGACGATCTCATCAAGGCGTTTCCTATCCTGGTGGAGTTCAAGCAGACGCGGAACACCCTGGCCCAGCTTAACAACGACGGGCTCGTCGCATTGGAGCGAGACGGGCACATCAGGCCAGAGTCCATCGCTTTCTATACCCGCACCGGGCGAAATCAGCCGATGGCTGCGCGTGGTTTTCTCTTCAACCTTCCGCCATGGCTTCGGTCCGTAATCCGGCCGCAGCCGGGCATGGCGCTCATCCAGTTGGATTGGTCAAAGCAAGAAATCGGGATCGCAGTCGCTTTGTCAGGAGATGAGAAGCTTCGCGATGCATTTATGGCGTCGGACATTTACTTCGAACTGGCTCGGCTCGCTGGCGCGGTTCCCCAGGATGCTGTCGATCCCAAAGACCCAAGGTTCAAGTCGGCCCGGCAGGCGTACAAAAGCTGCCAACTGGGTCTCGGCTACGGGATGGGGGTGCTTGGCCTGTCGCGGTCGCTGTACGCCGATCTGAATGCGGGTCACGACACCCAGCAGATCACCCGCGAGCAGGCAACCGATAAGGCACGGGAAATCTACAGGTGGCACAAGCAGACTTTTCCGGTTTATTGGCAGTACCTCGAACGTCAGGCACGCGAGGCGCGTGAGGAAGGTTGGGCGAACTCCTTCGATGGATGGTTGTACTTCGTCGATGCTGAGACGCGGCACACCCAGTTGCTCAACGTGCCGATGCAGACGAACGGAGCGTCGATGCTGCGCTGGACCGTCATGCGGATGGCGGAGACGGAGATCTACGTGGTCTGCACGTTGCACGACGCCATCTATGTTCAGTGCCGTGAGGAGGACGTTGAGGCGACGACGGCCGTGGTGCGCGCCATGATGGAGGAAGCCGCCGAGATTATCATTGGCCCGAAGGTTCGGCTTGGCGTTGAGGCGACTGTCTACACCCATGATCGTCCCTATCGGGACGCAAGGGGTGCAGCCACGCTCAGCCTCATCGAGCATCTGGTCGCTCAGGAGAAGGTCAGGGCGTTTTCCACACCCACCACGCCGAGCTTGCTGAATACTCATCCGTGCGTCGCGGC
>NZ_JBHMFT010000114.1:0-3389 GCF_051433195.1 Falsiroseomonas sp. E2-1-a20
CCTCAAGCGCTTTCCCTTCGACCACGTCTTCGGCCTGCACAACTGGCCGGGTCTGCCCGAGGGGCAGTTTGCCTGGCGCGAGGGCGGGATCCGCGGCTACGTCGCCACCGGCCGCGCCAAGCATCCCGACGAGGGCGAGGAGCAACGCCGAGGACCATTGGTCTCGACAATGCGCCAGCGGCTCAGACGCGCCGGCCGGCGCAGTTGCTACCGATTACGCAAGGAGGTGGTTGAACCTGTCTTATAATCCGCCCTTACCGGGTCACAGGGACTTTTCGTCCAGCAGTCCTCAGAAGCCTTTCAGGCTACACCGGCTTTGTGGGTCGCTGGCATTTGGCTATCGCGGCTGCCACGGAAACTCTGCTTGAACCACTCGATGAGGGGAGAGAGTTTGGCGGGTCAAGCAGGCATCAAGACCTCACCGCATCCAGCCCCTGAAAAGCGGGAAGATAGTTACGGTATGCAAAACCGCGCCCCCTGGCTAGGTCAATCGCGATGTGTCCATAGAGCATCAGCTCGCGCCATCTCCGGAGCCAAGTCAAAGCGAATCGAGGGTTCACGCATTTGGACAGTGGCAATACATCGCAATCAAACAGATCATTAATTTCAAGAAAATAGCTGATGTATTTTTTATCGGCGTCCTTCACGCGAAAACGAACTCTCTTGGATATGCCGAGACTATTCCAATTCACTTGTTTTATGCACATCAGGAAAATACGCGCCTGGGCGTGGATCTGGATTGGATTCTCCGCGTCACTCCAGCCATCGAGCCTTTGCCATTTTTTGGCATACAGATCTAACTCGTAGGCCGTGTCGCCTGCCTCGCTATGAGCTACAAGCGTAATGGGTTTGCCTCGAAACAACCTGCGGAGTGGGAAAGGTGTTCCGGAAAATAAACTTTCGGCGTACTTCGCCACGACCCTCTCTTTCAGGACCACTTTGGCCTCTTGTTGTGTGAGACTTTCCAAAGTAGCTGTCTTCGCCCGCAGGTACAAATCCAGATGTTCATCTAGGTTCGTGTACCAATCTTTATTGGTTAGGGTAAAGCCTGCATCGTGATCCCATCCATCGCCTGGAGCGCAGACAACACACTCTGGTTCTACGATAGCATTCTGCTCGAAATACCGCTTGACGTTTATACCGAAATTTAAATACTGATTAAATTTTTGTGTTTCCGGGTGGAGATAGCAGTTGTTGCTGGCGAATGGAATTGCATACCTTGCCTTCACGGCTAGCGCGAACTCGGCGAACTCAATACTGTATTTTTTTTGATCGTCAGTGTGTTGACCGCCCCGATCTATTATTTCGAAACAAAGCCTTGCGTTGGCGGAGCTATGGCTGCGCAGAAGAAAGTCGATCTTGGGATGCTTTTGCAGAATCTGGCGCAGTGGAAGTCCCATGATCTTGCAATCATTAGCATTCATGATCGTCTTGCCATTTGCCTCGATAATTAGGACCGAGTCTGCGAAATGGCCGAACTGGTAACTGGTTATCCGGAAGTCGTCGTCAAGCCGAAAGGGCTTGCCATGCACAAGTTCCGTAATGTGATCGCAGCCCATCGCCTTGAGATCGTTGTAGATGCGTCGATCAGGCGTCTTTGGAATGAGGATGTGCCGGTTAAGGCCGAGACGGCGAAGTGTGGGACCGTGAAAGTGATCCCAGTGTAGATGGGTCAGATAGATGAAGTTGGGATCAAGCCCTTCCAGCAAGCCGTCGGGCACGGGAGGGTAATTCCACCAGGAGCGCCAATAGGCAGATCCGATCAGCCAGGGATCACATAACAGGCGGCAATCAGATGCCGCCACTTCAAGACAGGCATGCCCCAACACTCGAAACCTCATTGGATCCATCCCCCGAGTGTGAATCTTAATTGATCTTCGGATGAGGTATGCCAGGCTCAAGATTTAAGATGCAGCTATGGTCCTGCACGATACGTTTGCCTTTTCTTCCTCGTTCCTCAGCGATCTGGAGTCTCGCGCTAGTTGCGGACGTGCGAGCCAGCCTTTGTCCGGTGAGTGTGGCGGGATAGAGCCTTGATGAGGTGAAGTGCATCACGACGAGGCGAACCTGATACGAGCTAACGACAAACGTCCATCTCCCATTGTAAGTAACTCTTGGGAGTAGGCTGTGCTCAGGGGCTTGATAGGTGAAACTGGTAACCCAGCTCCCGCCATTTCGGCAGTTACGCGTCGGCGTCGCGGAGATAACCAGGGCGGCGCGGAGCTGCTGGGGACAGAGGCCGTCGGCGCGAACCTGTCTGGCCCAAGTGAGGTGGTGCCGCCGAGGCTCATGCTTCCAAATCGCGACGTGCCGCCTAAACCGGCGGCTCGACACCGGCCTCGCGCGCGGTCCGCGTGACCAGGCAGCACGTTGTGCGCCAGGCGGTAGGAGGAAGAGGGCCGCCGCGGTCCGCCTTACAGCCCGACCTTGCTGGCGGCGTTGTCGCGAAACAGGCCGCCGCGGCGGACATAGCCGCGCAGGGTGGCAGCGGAGCGGTGGCGGGTCTGCTGCATGATGGCGTGTTCCGGCACGCCGGCGCGGGCGGCCGAGGTGGCAAAGCCGGCGCGCAGCGAGTGTCCGGCAAAGCCGGCGGGGTCGTAGCCGGCGGCGGCGACGGCGGCTTTAACCACCCGCGCCACGTCGCGGTCGGACAGGCGGGTGGCGGTGGCGCGGCCGCCCCGGGTGACCGAGACAAAGATTGCGCCGTCCGCGAGGCCGGCGGCGTCGCGCCAGGCGGCGAGCGCCCGTACCGGGCAGGTGAGGTCGTGCTGGCCGTGCGGCAGGGCGATCTCGGTGCCGGCGCCGTCGGGGTCGGTCTTGGAGCGGCGCAGCGTCAGCACGACGCCTTCCGGCACCGGCCGCAAATCGGCCGCGTCGAGCGCCACCAGCTCCGACCGCCGCAGCGCCGCGGCGAAGCCGACCAGCAGCAGGGCGCGGTCGCGCAGCACCTCGCTGGTCGCCGCGGTGCTCTGGCGCGGCGCGGTGCCGTGCTGGCGGCGGATGCCGGCCCAGACCTCGCGGATGGCGGGGTGGCGCGGGTCGAGCGCGTGGCCCTGCAGGCGGTGCGCCTGGCCGATGGCGACCAGGCGCAGCCGCAGCGAGGCGGGGCGGAGGGTCTGCGCCCGGTCGGCGAGGAACAGCCCGACGGTCTCCGGGGCGGCCGGCAGCGGCGCCAGGCCATGCTCAGCGCACCAGCGGCAAAAATCCGTCCAGGCGATGGCGTAGCTGCGCCGCGTGCTTTGGGCCCGCGCCTGGTGGGCGTAGCCGCGGGCGCGCTCGGCGGTGGCGGCGAGGTCGCGGAGCGCCGGCGAGGTGTCGGCGCGCGGGGCGGGCGGGGCAGGGGGCTGGGTCATAGGGATCCCGGGCAGATCGTGTCCGATAAATAAATA
>NZ_JBHMFT010000115.1:0-3323 GCF_051433195.1 Falsiroseomonas sp. E2-1-a20
CCGGCGATATCTTGCACGCGTCCGGCCATTTCAAATATTTCGGGCTTCAGGGCCTGGCGGCGTGCAAAGGCGAGAAGCTGGCGGGTCAGCGTAGCCGCCCGCTCACTCGTATCGACGATGGCATCGATGTAGCGACGCCGTCGTTCCTCTGGGAGGTCATGCCGTCGCAGCAGTTCAGCCGATGAGCGGATAATCGTCAGGAGGTTGTTGAAGTCGTGCGCAACTCCGCCGGTCAGCTGTCCCAAGGCGTCCAGCTTCTGGCTCTGGCGTAGTTGATCCTGCGCCTCAGCCAATTCGGCGGCCCGCTCGGCGGCCCGGGCTTCCAACGAATCATTCAGTTCGCGAAGCTGTTCCTCGGCCTGCCGGAATGCGGTGTTGTCGCGTGAGACAGAAAGCAGCTTCACCGGCACTCCGTTCGGGCCGTTGATCGGCGTCACCACCACGTCCCACCAACGTGGGGTACCCGCCATCGTCGTTGCGAAACCCTGAAAGCGGCCGGTGCCGCCGCGCCTTGCCTCCGCGACAGCAGCCAACGCCTTGGCGTGTTCGCCGCCGTGCCAGAGGTCAGGCCAGCAGGCACCTTCGACCGCGCCAAAGTCGTCGACCTCCATGACCTGCATTCCGCCTTCGCTCATGAAGAGCACGTGGGCTTCGAGGTCGAGAACCTTGATGCAGTCGGCAGAGCTCTGGATGACACAGCGGCTGAACTCCTCGCTGGCGCGCAGCGCCGCTTCCGCCTGCACCCGTTCCGTCATGTCGATGGTGACGGACAGCAGCGCGGGCGGCTGGCCATGCTCCCCGTCCAGGCGCGTCAGGCTGCAGTTGACAAAGACCAGCGCGCCATTGGGTTGGAGGTATCGCTTATCGAAGGAGGCAGGCCTTCCGGTTTCGGCTGTACATGTCGATTGTTTCAGGCTTACCGCGACGTCATCCGGATGCGTCACCTCGGCGAAGCTTGTCGCAAGCAGATCCACGCGCGACCGGCCCAGCATTCGGCAGAAGGCATCGTTGACGCGCCGGAAGCGGCCATCGAGGGCGATTTCAGCCAAGCCGACCGCCGCGAAGGTAAAGATGGCGTTGAGGCGTTGCTCGCTCATCCGAAGGTCGGCCTCGGCGACCACGCGCTCGGTCACGTCCGAGCCCTCGACGAAAATTCCAGCGACGTCGCCCTCTGAATTGGTGATTGGCTGGTAGACGAGGTCGATGAAGCGTTGTTCCACGGCGGCGCCCGGCCTACGCTGCAACCCGACGGGCAGGGCATGTCCGACAAACGGCTCGCCGGTTGTAAAGACCCTGTCCAGCAGCTCGTAGTAGCCTTGCCCCTCGAGTTCCGGCAGCGCCTCTCGCACCGAGCTGCCGACGACGCCGCGATGGCCGACGAGTTGCTCATAGGCGGGGTTGACGAAGTCGAATTTTTGCGCGCGGCCGCTAAGCATCGCCATGAAACTGGGGGCCTGTTCGAACATGCGGAACAGGCGGTCGCGCTCAGCCACATCACGCCGCTCAGCGAGGATGCGTCCGGTGGTCTCGACGACGGTGACGAGCACGCTCGCAACCGCACCGCTCTCGTCACGTAGCGGGCTGTAGGTCAGGTTGAACCAGGCCTCTTCCTGTTGGCCGCTTCGCTCAATGATCAGCTTCTGGTTTTCAAAGGAGCGCGTCTCACCGCAGAACACGGCGGCGAAGATCGGCGCGTTGAAGGCCCAGACCTCCGGCCAGCAGAAGCGGTTCGGTTGGCCCAGCCCTCCGGGGTGCTTTGGTCCCATGATCCGGGCGTAGCCGTCATTGTAGATCTGGACGAGGTCGGGGCCGGAGAGCAGGACCATGGCCATTGGCGAGCCAAGCACCAGGTCTACCGTGGCGCGCAAGCTGCCCGGCCAAGCCTTACACGGGCCGAGCGACGTCGATGACCAATCATGGGCGCGCATCAGTGCCCCCATCATGCCGCCGGCGATGGGAAAGCCGCAGGTGTTCTTGGCGTCGGCTGCATCGCACTGCATGGTTTGGTCGTATCTTCCGTTTTGTACATGTGCCTCCCTGCCGCCGGGCCGATGGTCGTTCTGGACCGTCGTGTCGTTGAGGGCAGGGTGGTCGCGAATAGGACTCTGGGTGTTCGAGGCTTTTGCCTTACGGGATGACGGCCAGGCATGACGAACCAGACGTTCTTGGTCAGGGGGAGGGGCCAAGCAGGCTGGAATGCGCCCATCCCAGGGCCGCCTGGCCATCGCCGAGGCGGATCCAGCCCCCAGGCGCCTGATCGAGCACGACGAAGCGGCGGCCACGCGGCGCCGTCCACAGGATGGCTGCGTCGCCTACCGGGGCCGACCGCACGCGCACCGGCGAGACCACCACCACGTGAGCCGCCGACGCGGCAGCGGCCTCGACTTGCAACGCTGCCGTAGCGGAGGCCGCCTCGGCAGCGGCGACCTGCAGGTCGCGGCAGTAGCGCAGGGCTGGAGCCTGCTGGGAGCCACCGCGCCCAAGACCAGGCCCAGCCTCCAGGATGACCATGGCCGAGCGGGTCTCCGGGGTCGTCCTGCCGTTCTGCGCGGCGGACACCCGGGCGGCTACGATGGGCTGGTTTAGGACAACCCGCGCAACGACCTGCATGGTCTCTGCGCCTGATACCGAAAGCAGACCGCAGACCACAAGCTCATCCGCCACGGCCAGCGGGTAGAGCCGGACGTTCACCAGACGGCCCTGCACATTCGCATCGTGCAGATGCGCACGGACGGCGGCCACCGCGACCTCCTCCTGCCGCAGGCTTAGACCGCTCTCGCCGCGCTGCGTGGCTTCCAGGACGGGGTCGGCCGCGGCGGCGCGCGGCTCGCGGCGGTCCCAGCCCCAAACCAGTGCGGCCGCACTGCCAGCCGCCAGTGCCGTCAAGCCTACAAGAGTTTTCGATACGGCATGGGCTGGCATGGTCGCGGGAATCCTCGAGGCTTTGGAGGGCGGCACGAGCTGCGCAGATGACGGGATCGTTTTGCGGCAGTGATCAGGCTGCCGGACAGTCGAAGTGGCTGCCCGGCAACAACCGGCGCGCCTTTGCTTCGCGACATGAAATGTATAGGCGCTAGCGTATTTTAATGCAACTTAATTTATCCGGATTCTTTATTATTGTGTCAGGATCCGTATCTTTGGATTGACAACGGCGTTTGCCGCGCGTCCGCAGCGACGATGGGTTTTCCTATAAAAACGCTTGCCGTGATTTAAACACTTTCGTACACGCAACATAGAGACCCGTGTTGCCCGGCGGCTGGCATCAGGAGAACGACGTGGCTCGTCTGCATCTGCCGCGCTGGCTCGCCTGGCTCGGCGCGCCG
>NZ_JBHMFT010000116.1:0-3309 GCF_051433195.1 Falsiroseomonas sp. E2-1-a20
GTAACGCCGCCTGAGGCTTTCCAAAAGTCGGTACGGATAGTTTTTCGGAACGCATTCAAAGTCCTCCCTAGGACGAATCATCGGGAAGATGATCCTGAACCTAGCAGATGCAAATCTGGGGCCAAAAGAAGAAGCACTTCAGAATCCGTTTCTTAAAAGAGTGGGAGATGCCAGAACTTCGAAACTGTAAAATCAGCCGACTGCCTGATCTACGTTTGATAGCGACATCTTATCATGACAATTTTATCTTTATATTTTGCATCCGGAAATATTTCTTTGATCCAGCACTTCAATTTCGGCGTGATGCTGGCCTGAGTGTGCGGCGGAAATGGTAGTCTGACGATCCTGCGCATCCTGTGCATTTGCCGCTGGCTTCTATTTGGACGCGCACTGCCAATGGCGGGCGATGGACGGCCACCTCGGTGCGGAACTTGCTGGGGCGTCAGAGGCTGATCCCCCAGCAGCGCCGCGGCGCAGCTCCGCCAGCTCGGCCCGTAGCTCGCGCATTGCGGCGGTGCGCAGCCCAGTGATGCGCGGTTGGCGCAGCCGTTGAAGGCCTTCGGCGGTGCGCGGGCCGGTGCTGGCGCCGCCGTGCATCCGGCAGCGGCCGTTGGCCATCCCTGGCACGCGGCACCGCGTGCCTGCCTTCGTCCGGAGCGCCACGGCGGGGCGCCGCGTCGGTTCCTGAAGTAAACCCGTGGCACAAGTGACCGTACCTGTTGAGGAACCGTGCCCAGCATTGGCGGCTTTTCGGACGCGCTTGCACATGCGCGCCCCATTGTTCCTGAGGCTCAGCTGGCCGCAGGCATTGGTTCGAGCAGCGTCGGGTCATCGTCGCCGGTGCCGGTGACGTTCATCCGCTTCGACACTGGCCATTCCCGCAGCGCGCTGGCAGGCGCCGGGCCCAGCGCCTCCGCCCCAAGCGTCCCGTCCAGCCAGCCGGTGAAATCCTGCGGGCCCAGCAGCACGGGCATGCGGTCGTGGTAGGCCTCCATCCAGGCGCTGGCGCCCGACACGATCATCGTGCAGCTCAGCACCTCCTCCGCCGCGGCTTGGTCTCGCCAGCGGTCCCACAGGCCGGCAAAGGCCAGAACAGGCGCGCCGTCAGCGGCGGTGAACAGGTGCGGCTGGCGGTCCTTCTTCACGCCGGTCCATTCGTAGAAGCCGGACGCCGGGATGATGCAGCGGCGCCGCTTGAAGGCGTCGCGGAACATCGGCTTCTCCGCCACCGTCTCGGCACGGGCGTTGAAGGTCGACGGCACCTCCTTCGCGGACTTCTTCCACCAGGCCGGGATCAGGCCCCAGCGCATCGAGGCGAACTCGCGGCCGTCCTCTCCGGCGCGCACCACGTCGATGCTGGTCGTCGGCGCGATGTTGTGGCGGGGGCGGAGGTTGGGCGGTGACCCGATCAGGTCGAGCAGCGCGTGGAGTTCCGCCCAGGTGTAACGCTGCGTGAAGCGGCCGCACATCGTGAGATGCTCCTCAGTCCTGCGCTCAGCCGCAGCCTGGGCCCGCCCGGGCTGCGCCAATTACCCGTCCCTCACGGAGATCGTAGCTGGTGGTGCAGCTCGCCAGGCCGCCGCCGCCGAAGCCCAGGCCAAGGCCAGTGCCGAGGCCTGTCCCCCTACGGCCCCCGCCGGAAAAGCCGCCAACGCCAAACCCGATCGAGGGCGTCACCGAAGGGCCGGAAGAACCCGCCCTGTCATAGGACAGTACCCGCCGGCCATCCTGCTCATAAACTCGGTCAGGCACGCCAAGGTTAGTAACCAGCGCGGCCTCGGAGCTCCCGATCCATGCGGTAGGGTCCGGCTGAGCCGGACCGGCGCAGGCAGCCGGCAGCAGGAGAAGCAGAGGAATGAG
Organism: Falsiroseomonas sp. E2-1-a20; assembly: GCF_051433195.1. Taxonomy (NCBI): domain Bacteria; kingdom Pseudomonadati; phylum Pseudomonadota; class Alphaproteobacteria; order Acetobacterales; family Roseomonadaceae; genus Falsiroseomonas; species Falsiroseomonas sp. E2-1-a20. The sequence continues at coordinate 1,861 of NZ_JBHMFT010000116.1, forward strand.
CTTGCGCATCACAGGACCGTATCGTTGCCAGCAACTCAACGCGCCAAGCCGGCTCCGAGATGCCTAAGCTGCTCCGTGGAGCAGGATCCAGGCCGGAAGCGCGGGCTGAAGATGCTGCGGCAGACGCCGAGGAATTCCTTACCCTGAGGGGTGACTTAGCCTGCAGCGGCTCATTTCGAAAGCAGGAATGTCGGAAGCCGATTTTGTCGGGCCATAGCCAGGCATAATCCGGGTCTGCCCTGGTCAAGGGCTGGCCTCGCGCGCGGGGGGGCAGGCGCGCGGCGCCGCTCGAGCTAGCACTGCATGGCAACGTGCGCTTGTCGGACACGATTCCGGCCGCTGCCTCGACTACCCACAATCGGCCTGCGACCATCGGATGGCCGATTGGCCGGTGTCGCAGGTCAGGCGATACGTTGAAGGTTCCTATTGGTTAACTCGTTCTCGATGTTTCCAGTGTTCAGGATCGTGTTCGGCTCGAGTAGCATGACATGGCACTCGTCGGTGAGTGCTTCGGGCCGATGTTCGACGAGGTGAGGCACGATGATAAATTCACCGGGCCCAAGGTCCACGAAGTGGTCCCGAAAGCCCATGCGCATACACCCTTCGACGACGAGGAACAGTTCGTCTTCTCGTTCGTGGTGGTGCCAGTCAAACGCTCCTTTGAACTTGGCTAATTTAACCTGGAAGTCCCCGACGTCGCCGGCGATCTTGGGGCTCCAATAGTCCGAAAATGTGGAGAAAGCCTCAGCTAGGTTCACCTTCTTCACGGCAGTGCTCCTCGATGACGTAGCGGGCGTGCCACGCGCTGCATCGAAACTTAAACGGCAACGACCGACTGCGTCACGCTTGATCATTTACCACCCACAAGCCGTGTTGGCACGCGTGAGCGGGTAGGGCGCGCCGAGAGCGAGGCCCCTGGCTATGCGGGAAGCTTTGCGGCTGGCGGAGGCACATGCTGCGGCGCTGCTGGACGATGCGGCTCGCGATCGGGCCAGGGCGCATGCGATGCTTCAGGCTGAGGTGCTGATCGAGCGCTGGAGGTGCTACTACAACTCGACGTTTGGACGCCCACAGGACCACGGAGCGGATGCTGTTGTATCCGTGGCACCCCTGGGGGGGTCGCCTGGTCCACGTCCACGACTTGGCGGAGAGAGGCGGCGCCCCCGTCCTGCGGTGCAGCCTCGATGGGAGCGCCGGCCGATGTCTTGAGGTGCCGGCCTGGATGTTCGAGCAGGCAGCCTGTGTGCCGCTGGTTGTCGCTTCGTGGCCGCGGGTCAACGTCATGGCGCTACTCGCCCTGCGGCGATTGTTGAACGAGCTGCTCCGTCACGGGGCGGCAGATGATGCAGTGGCCGCGGCAGACTCCTCCGATCAGAATCGGGGAGATGTCCATGCGACACCGTCGAGGCCCCCGCCGGACGAGGCCGGCACACCGCTTCCTGCAATCCA
>NZ_JBHMFT010000117.1:0-3239 GCF_051433195.1 Falsiroseomonas sp. E2-1-a20
CGGCGCCCGCGGCCTCTCCTGCTGCGCCGTGGCGCCGGTGCAGCTGCCTGGTCAGGTTCTCGATGAACTTGCCTGCGCAGCGCGCGGCGTATGCCTGTTGCCCTGGCAACAGGATCATGAGACGGCGCGACTAGGTCCGGTGGTGGCCGGCCTGCGCCGGGGGATAGGCGGCGTGCGTTTCGGCTTCTAGCCGCTCGCGGGCACGATGCCAGTATTCGTCCTCCCTGCCCTCCGGCCGGCCCTCCAACTCCCAAAGCAGGAAGGCCCGCTCGCGAATCGCCTGCTCAAGATCCTGCTCCGCTTCAGGTTCCAGCCGGGCACTGCGTTCCGCATCCGACATGCTGACCTCCAGGCCGACAGCCCGGACTCAAGTCTTGGATCTTCGCGCGGCGCTCTCAAGGGGCCACGGGCAACTGTGTTGGGAGATAGGGTTCTCCACTGGTGGAGGCGCCGCTCATGTTGCATAATAAGAACATTCTGAGAGGCGCCCATGATCAATCGAGCGAGCTTCACCTTCACCGTCAAGGAAGCCGGCGACGGCCAGCCCGACCGACCCTTCATCCTGTTCGAGCCGAAGGGGGCCGACATCCCGCAGCTTCGCGGCATGATGATCACCTTGGAACTGAGGCCCGGCACCACCTACGACGAAGCCAGGGCGCTCTGCGCCTCAATGCAGGCCAAGGTGTTGGATCTCGTCGTCCAGCCGGCCCCTGCATAGCCGGCGTCAGACTGGACCTCCGACCGCCGGCTGGCTGAACCTGCCGGCAGGACGGACCAGCCAAAGCGGTACACGCTGGCGGAAGTCGCTCAGCCCATGGGTGGTCCAAGCCGTTGCTCGAGATCGAGCGCGGTCACGGCACTCGCCGGCTCCCCGTCGTGGGACCGTGGTTGCAGGGCCACTCGGTCGACCAGCGCCCGGAAGGTCGCGGCGGGATGCAGTGCCGCAAAATCCACCGCGTTGAAGCGCTCGCCACTTGCCAGATCCACAACGCGGACCGTCATTCCGCTCTGGGAAAAACAGGCCGCGGCGTCGATCGCATCGCCAGGGGTGGCCTTCTCCACGGACAGACTCTGCTCTGCCATATCCAACAGAACCAGATATGCCATCGGCGCCCCTCCTCTCGGCCTTTATCCCGATACTTTTGGAGCGCCGCGACGGATGCAGCATCGCCTGTACGTGATTGGCAAGGCCCTAGCCCGGAAAATTCATCAGGGCTGGCGGACATGGTGCAACCCGTTGAACGGCCATAGGATTCGGCTGCGAACCCAGAACCCTGCCGTTTTCGGACACCATGCCCGCCGACATTGAAGTTACGCTGCCCCTGCCGGGCCTGTCATCAGTCGCCGGCAAGCCCATCATCGCCCGCTTTGATGGCGGATCCTTCTCATCGGATGGCGGCCTGCTGGCGCTGCGTGAGGTTGAGGCGCGCCTCGGCGTGGCTGAACGTCTCGCTGCGTGCATCGACGATCCGCGGGCGCCCGAGCGCATCCAGCACCGCCTCGCCGAGATGCTGCGCTTCCGCCTGTTGATGATCGCGGCCGGCTATGAGGACGGCAACGATGCCGATAGCCTGCGGCACGATCCCCTGTTCAAGCTCGCCAACGGTCGGCTGCCTGGTGAGGCTGCGCTGTGTTCGCAGCCGACGCTGTCGCGCCTCGAGAACACGCCGGGGCCGCGGGCACTGATCCGCATGGCGCGTGCCATGGTGGCGCTCTACTGCGCCAGCTTTCGCCACGTGCCGCGTCGTATCACGCTCGATATCGACGACACCTTCGACGCCGTGCATGGCGGGCAGCAGTTGCGGCTGTTCAACGCCTACTACGACGAATACGGCTTCCAGCCGATCGTCGTGTTCGACGCCGAGGGTCGCCCCGTCGCCGCCATGCTGCGCCCGGCCAGGCGTCCGACCGGCGCCGAAGCACGCAATCTCCTGCGCCGTCTGGTGCGCGAGATCCGCAGCCACTGGCCGCGCGTCGAGATCCTGATCCGCGCCGACAGCCACTATTGCGCGCCGGAGGTGCTGGATTTCTGCCGCGCGGCGCGCGTCGACTTCCTGCTTGGCGTCGCCTCCACCACGACGCTGCGGCACCATGTCGAGACGCTGGAAGCCAGCACCGCGCGTCGTCACACGGGCGCGCCGGGCGGGGAAAAGCTGCGGCGCTACAAGGAATTCCACGATGGCGCCGCCAGTTGGACCCGCGTCGAGCGCATCATCGCCCGCGTCGAGGTCAGCGCGCAGGGCGCCGACACGCGCTTCGTCGTCACCAACCTCGCTGCCGGATCGGCGCGCACGATCTATGAGGATCTCTACTGCCGGCGCGGCCAGGCCGAGAACCACATCAAGGCCTGGAAGCGCCATCTCGCCGCCGATCGGACTTCGTGCTGCCGCGCCACCGCCAACCAGTTCCGCCTGATGCTGCACACCGGTGCCTACTGGCTGCTGTGGTCACTGCGCAGCCTGATGCCGAAGCGCTCGACCTGGCGGGTCGCGCAGTTCGACACGCTGCGGCTGCGCCTGGTGAAGCTCGCCACCCGCGTCGTCGCGCTGAAGACTCGCGTCATGCTGCGCCTGCCGAGCGCCTGCCCCGACAAGGCCATCCTGCGCCTCACGCTCGAACGCCTGCCGCGCCTCACCTGCTGAGCAACGGGGCAGACGCCCCGATCCAGCCACACACACCGCAACCCGCCAGACCCGCGATACGCACCAACCGCCCGCCCGCAGCCAAGGTGGGATTCAAACGCGACCGCGTCTCCGCCGACGCGCCAGCCGACCACCGTTCGCGCGGTCCAGCCAGCCTCATGAATTTTCCGGGCTAGAAGAACAGCGCTCCGCGCGGCGAGCCGGCGGGTTCGCCGTCGCGCGTGCGCTAGCACGTCGCGGAACAGCTTGGTGATGCTGCTGCGGTCCGGGGATACCGCTCCCTGAGCCTGCCGGAGCCCGAGATTGCTGGTCGAGGAGGCGCCGCTCGCGGTCGCGACGCGGTCTGACCTGACCAGGCCGATGAGAAGGCCGCAGCAGGAGTGGCTCGTGTTCGGGCGGCGCGGGACAGTCCGATTGTCCGGGAGCGAACCGGCAGCACATGGCTCACCCTTTTTCGCCACACTGCGGCGGCACGGTGCTTGCTACGCTGTAGATCTCAGGCATAGCCGGAGACGGTCGACCGGCGGGAGTGGCAGGATGGCGTGGTGATCTGCGTCCCGGCCGACCTGCGGGGCAATCGCTACTTCGGCCCGGTGA
>NZ_JBHMFT010000118.1:0-3187 GCF_051433195.1 Falsiroseomonas sp. E2-1-a20
GCGGCTGAGGCCAAGGCGCTTGATGTTCGCGGCTAAACGGCGCTGGGATGGGACATCATTGATTCGGTCACCAACCTCATCCCGCGCCTGACGGAGCCAATTAGGGCAACGAAGGTGAATTCTTCGCCATGGAGCGGAGCGAGTGGGACCGAGAGTCGCTGGCCGAGAAGTGGTACGACGTGGAGAAGAACATACGGCTGTTCGAGAAGGTAAATGCTGCGCTTCGCTGACCGAAACCCGGAACTGGAAAACAGCATGAGCGTCGATCCTGAGGCTATTCGTGAGTTCGAACGGGCAAGCTGGAATCGCATCGCGAGCCAGTACGAACAGTCATTCGCATCCGCTTGCGGTCTTTTCGTCGAGGACGTGCTTGACGCCTCCAAGGTCTTAGCGGAAATGCAAGTTCTAGATGTATGTTGCGGTACCGGGGTTGCCGCTGGCGCTGCTGCCAGACGGGGCGCTCGTGTGACAGGGCTTGATTTCGCGTTTGAAATGCTCAGCGCGGCGCGGCGCCAGCACGCTGGTGTTGCCTTTGAATTCGGAGACGCAGAAGCTCTTCCCTTCCGCGACGGGCACATGGATGCAGTCTTTTCGAACTTTGGAATCCATCATGTGCCACGACCTGGGAAGGCACTGAGGGAATGCCATCGCGTTCTCTGCCCTGGCGGGTGGATGGCATTTTCCATCTGGGCACCCTCTACCGAGAATGTAGCGATGAACCTTGTACATGAAGCCATCTCTCGGCACGGCGATCCATCATTAACCATGGCTCCGCCACTGGGTGACTCCTTCACCACTGCTGACGATTGCGACTCGTCTTTGCGGGATTCAGGCTTTCAGGATGTTCAGGTCGCAATTGTTCAGAAATTTTGGCGTCACGCCGATGCGCGCTCCTTAGTGCAGGCCCTACAGAATGGAACTGCCAGAATGGGGGCGAGACTCACGGCGCAGTCCGCCACAGCAATGCCTGACATCATCGCAGGCGTAGACGCTGCTGCGGCCCGCTACAGAGACGGCGACGGCATCGCTGTCCCAATGGCCGCGATTGTGGGGCGGGGGAAGAAGCAGAAGCCTGGATGAGCAGATAGCCGAGGTCCAAGGCCGGGGGACGGCTGGCCATGTTGTTCAGGGCGCTGCCGTGGGTGTCATATGTGCGACCGCCCGACACGTGGAGGGCGCAATGGATGCTCTCTTTTTCTGCATTTGCGCAGCGGCGGTGGAATGCGGCGGCTGGACCTTCCACTTCGCCTTGCTCCTCGCGACGGTTTCGGCGAACGCCGGCCCCGCTGGTCTAGATGTGCGGTCCCCGCGACGTGCCCGAGTCGATACGAAGAATGAGCTTGTTCTGATCCGAATTCACGACCAGCGGTGCCAGACCATCAGGCACGGATGACGCGGGGTTCGGCAATAAGCGGCGACCCACCTTCGACGATACTGGCGTCGCCGGTCGGGAATGTGCTGGCGCGATCGGAACGGACCACGGCCTGAAGGCCCCTGATAGCGCGAATGGCGTCACCCAGCCCCAGCCATACAAATCGGCGTCGGACCTCACGCCTGTTCATCTTCAGTTGACGCGGCCCTATTTTGAAGAACGGAATCTGAACCTTGAATATGCCAAGACGCCTTTACTTGCCCTCGTGAATATTGACATTGACCATGTACTCGCAGCAGGAGCAGCCTCTTCCAGCCCAAGTCGGGGCGGGAGGATTAAGCAATGCATATCATCATGCGACGCTTTCCTGGGGCTGCTCATCTTGCGGAGGAGGGCGCCCGAAAGACCAGAGAGTTTCTCATCCCCATCTTGCAGAAGCATCCGGGCTGGAAGGGCTTCGTCGGCTTTGAATCTGAGCAGGGGGATGTCTGGGCCTGCACGATGTACAGCGATGCCTCGGCCGCGCGAGAATTGGCGGAAAGGGCCGCAGCGTGGAGGCAGGAGAACATGAGCGAGTTTCCGCCGCCGGAGAACTTTCTCGGCGAGGTGGGGGCGCATATGACCCTAAAGAGTGGCGGCCAGGACGACCTCTACTGCATGGTCAGGAAGGCCGAGGGCGCACCAGCTTCTAGTCCAGAGCCCATTGGAGAGAAAATCCTGAACGCGGCGAAGTCGCTGCCGGGCCTCAAGGGGGCCTACATCATGCGCTCCACCGATGATCCCACCAAAGCGGCCTCGCTCTGGCTGTGCGACAGCCGTGAACACGCCATGACCGTGCATGAAGAGACGATGGGGGTGCATATTCCGGGGGTGAAGACGCGGCTGGTGGGCGCGGGCAAGGCAGTGATCCTCGCCCTGCCGTAGAGGTAATGGCAGATGGCTGAGCCCACCGCCGAACCCCGGCAGGAGGAGGTCTGTCTCGCTTCACCCTCGCCCCTCCTGCCGCGTGAGGCGATGCACTCCGGCTGGCACACCGTGCTGTCGCAAGACTGGTTCATCGAGTTGCGGTACTGGGATGCCCGCCTGCAAATCTGGCGCGTCTGCCTGAACTGCCGCGATGCCGAGACTCCTGAAGATTTGGGCTGTCAGGGCTATGTCTATTTGGGCGTTCGAGAGTAGGAGGTTGGGTAGCCTGCTGACATGCCTCAGCGTCGGCATGCCTGAAGATTTGACCGGTTTTGCGATAGGAACTGCGGTCATGGCGAGGAAAGTTAGATGCCGGTGTCAGGCGTGTTCCTGCGACACGCGCCACGCGACAGCGAGCCCAGATTAAGCGCGATGACTGCCTCAATCTCAAAGCGCGCTTCGCTGCTCGAACAACACGAACCGTACTGAAGTGACCCTGGTCGTGACATAAAGCCGGAACGATATGTCGTTGAGTTGCGGTCCTCTGGCGCTGGGTGAGACCTGCTATGCCGCTCGAAGCCCAGCGGCTAACTACTGCGGCGATGGCGGCAACCCAAACCACTCGGCTTGCCTAGCTTCGTCCATGATCGCCACCCACTGTCTGCTGCCCTCCCGCACGAGCACGGGCGGAGTTGTGGCTGGCCCGCTCTGCTGAGTCTCGTGCTGGCGCAACCGCGAAGCATGAACCGCGACGGCCTCCTGCTCAGGCATAGGGTTACTGCACATCAGCGCTCTGGTGGCGATCACTGTGGCACAGACCATTGCGTGCATCGTTTTCCTCCACGGTATCAGGGACTTTGGCGGCTGCGCACGGCCCCAAAAACGGTCGGCTCTTCGAGAACTGTGCCT
>NZ_JBHMFT010000119.1:0-3072 GCF_051433195.1 Falsiroseomonas sp. E2-1-a20
CGGGTGCGGCGGCCGCCTTGAACTCGAACTTGGCGGTGCCGTTGATCAGCAGGTCGGACGACTTCTTCAGGTCGATGTCGTTGAGGATCAGCTTCTCGACATACAGGTTGCGGTCGGTCTTCGCGGTGCCGCCCCAGAGGTCGTTCAGGAAGGTGACGCCCAGCTTGTGCACCTTGTCGTTGAAGTCGCCCGTCAACGTGATGATGTCCATCTCGCCCTTGGCGGCGGAGGCCTTCGCGACGCGCTCGCCGCCCATCTGCTTGCCGTCCAGCGTGATGGTGTAGCGCGCATCACCCTGCCAGGCGTCCTGCGCGATGCCGATCTTCAACACGTCCAGCTTCACCGGTGCTGGCGCGGGCGTGGGTGCAGGTGCCGGCACCGGGGCCGGTGTCGGGGCCGGTGTCGGGGCCGGTGTGGGGACCGGGACCGGCGTGGGCGCCGGCTCCCCCGCCAGCTTGAACGTCGCCGTCCCCGCACTCAGCAGCGCCTGCTTCTGGCCGGTCGCGACGCCATCGACCAGCACGGCCTCGACATACAGGTTGCGGTCGGTCGTCGCGGTGCCGCCCCAGGCGTCGTTGGTGAACTGCACCGTGATCACGTGATCGACATCCGCGGCATGGTTGCCGAGCTGCACCACCTGGCCGCCCTTGGCATGCGGCGTCGAGATTTCCCCGCGGAACACCTCCCGCCCATCCACCTTCACCACGGCGATGGGATTGCCCTGCCAGGAGTCGGCGCCGAGCTTCACGGCCAGCGCCTCCGTCTTGGCGGGCGTGGGCGTGGGCGCGGGCGGGGCGACCACCACCGGCGGCGGCGTGACCGGGGCGGGGGCCGGGGCGGGCGGGGCCACCACCACCGGCACCTGCTGCGTCGGGCTCGTGCCCGGCGCGGCCAGCGCATAGGTCGGGTCCTTGGCGAAGGTCGCGGCGCTGGTCAGCGGCGGGGCTTCCTTGATCAGCGTCTCATAGGCTGATTTGGCGGCCGGGTTGCCGGTCAGCTCGTAGATGCCGGACAGGGTCGCCAGCGCCAGCTGGCCATAGTCGCCCTGGGTCTTGGACCAGGTGGTGTCGCCGTTGCTGAGGTTGTTGGAGACGGTCTTCGCGCCGATCTCCTCCCACGTCTTGTAGATGCGGCCGGTGGACTTGTCGCTGATGGCGATCAGGTAGGCTGCGCCGTCGCGCATCTCGAAGCCTTCATCCTCCGCGTGGAATCGGCCGACGAGGAAGTTGGACTGCCAGTCGAGCAGGGTGCGCGCATCCGCATTGCCGTTGCGCGCCGCGGCGATGACGGTGGAGGCGAAGTAGTCCTGCTGCCAGGGCGGCAGCACGCCGGCATAGCCGTAGATGCCGGGGATCCAGCCATGCGCCTCGCCCTGCGCCGCCGTCCATTCCGGAATCTTGGAGACCATCCACTTGTAGTTGGCGTCCGAGACGGATTGGAAGAACGCCTTCTCCTTGCTGCCGTCCGGGCTGGTCAGTGCCGCCTGGTCCACCTCGCGCAGCGCCCAGGCGGCGCCGCGGACCTGGTTTTCCTGCACCAGCAGGTCGCTGCCGTTGTTGCGCATGGCCGGCCAGATGTTCATGACGTTCCACGCGGCCTGCGCCTGCAGATTGTCCAGCATCCAGCGTTCGCCGGTCATGATGTAGGGCACGTAGGACAGGTTCGGCTGGTGGGAGATGTCGAGCGTCCAGCCAGTGTCGCCGCTCTGCTGCTGGGTCAGGCCACCGGAATTGGCGTCGCCCGGCGTTCCCTTGCCGCCGCGACCATCGACCCAGAGCTTCGGATAGTTGTCGGTGTTCAGCCAAGTGTCGTTCGCCGTGTCCCAGAAATGCCAGGGGATGGACGACGCGGCCTCGGCCTGGCCCAGCGCGTAGCCAGCGGCGCGGGCGTCCTGGCTGATCAGCCAGGCGGTGTTCGGCTCGGTCGTGATGCCGATGTCGTCGCGCCCGCCGGTCATCGGCATGTACTTGGTCACGCCATTGCCGGCGAGCGGCGCGTCCCAGCCGGCGTCGGCTGTCGTCTTCGCGTAGTTCGCCAGGATGTTGGCGTCGATCTTGATGCCGAGGTCGTAGTTGGCGACCGCACCGGCATCCTGCAGGTGGGCGATGTCGTGCACGATGTTCAACCAGCCCGCGGAGGGCTTGCCGGTACCCTGGCCGCCGTCGACGCCGTTGGAATAGCTCTCGTGCCAGTTCTGGTACTGCGCCTGGTTCAGCGTGGTGCTGGTCAGCACCTTGCCGTCCATGGTCACGGTCAGCGGCGTGCTGACGCGGCCGCCGGTGGCCCCCATGGCACCGTCGTTGTTGAACTGCGCTTCCACCGAGAAGCCGCCGCCCTTGAAGACGGTCACGTCGAACAGCATGCGCTGCGAACCGGGAAGGTCGATCTCGACCCGCGCCTCCGTCGCCAGCGCGCCCTTCTGCCAGAAGCTGGCCGAGCCATCCTTCAGCGCGGCGTTCAGCGCGGAGATCACGTCGATCTTGGTGGCGCCGGCCTGCACCACGAAGGAATGGCCGGCCAGGCCCTTGGCGAGGTCCAGCGCCGCCGGGGCCGCCGCCGCCGGGCCCTTGGACAGCACCAGGTCGAAGGTTTCGCCGGCTGCCAGCGCCGGGCGCTGCACGGCCAGCACCGCCATCTTCACGGACCCGTCCTCGTAGCGGGTCTTCACATCCATCTGGATCGGCACGCTGGTCGCGCCGTCCTTCGCCACGAGCGATGCGCCGGAGGGGATCTCGCCGCGTTGGAACACCTGGCCGAAGGTGGCGATACCGGCGGCCAGCGTCGCTGCACCGGCATTCTGGAGCGCGATATCGTGGGTTGTGATGGTCATCTGCAACTCCCCCGACGCGACATCTGGTCGCGAAACTGTGACCGGAAGTTGCATCATAAATCCGCGAGCGTCGACTCGTTTGACCTAGAGTCTGGCGTCTTGACTGTAAGGTTAAGTCAGGGCATCTGCTCGCGGTGATGTGAAGGCTATGAACTGTAAGGTTTTGTATGTAATTATATCTGTTTTGCATCTATTTACGTACAAGTTACTCCTGTTGTTGGTCGCTTGAATGCCGTCCTGGC
>NZ_JBHMFT010000120.1:0-3060 GCF_051433195.1 Falsiroseomonas sp. E2-1-a20
CTATCGTCGCTGCAACCCTTATTGTCGAGCTGCCCAAGCTAGGGCAGCTCGACCGCCGCAGCATCGCCGCGCTCGCCGGCCTAGCCCCCGTTGCGCGCGACAGCGGACGGCGGGCCGGACCGCGATCTATCGGCGGCGGTCGTCCCATCGTGAGGACCATACTCTACCTCGCCGCCCTCCAGGCGTCGCGCCGATCAACATCGTTCAGCCGTTTCCGAGGCCGCCTCCAAGACGCAGGGAAGTCCGTCAAGGCGTCCATCATCGCCACCGCCCGCAAGCTCCTCGTCACTCTCAACGCCATGCTCGCCGCCAGCTCCGGCTACCGCGCCGAAACCGCAACATGATTACAGTTGCCGGCAAACCCGGGGCGGTTCACTGCAGCTTGGGCTGATGCTTGATGTCGATGTGGATGAAGCCGAGGTCGTAGTCCCGGAACTTGCCTTCGCCTCGCTTGGGCCTGGCCGACGAGGGGGCGGCCGTCGGCTGATGCCCTTGGACCGGAGGATACGCCAGACGCTGTCACGGTTGAGGTGCGGCAGGAAATGCGTGACCACGAAGGTGAGGTCATCGAGGGCGAAGTTGGTGGCCCGGCGCAGGGCGCAGACCACGGCACGCTCCTCGTCCGTAGCCTTCCAGGGCAGCGTGTGTGGCCGGGCGGAGTGGTCGAGGCAGTCCCCTGGCCCTCGCATGCGCCATTTGCGGTGGTTTCGCTGCTGACGCCGTAGCGCCTGGCCAGCACGCCGGAGGGTTCGCTCGAGCGGGCAATCTCGGCACGGACGGCGGGGGTGGTGCGGGCATTCGGGTAAATCTGCAGCATGGGTCACTCTCGACCAGATGTACGGGCGCCGAAGCGCTCGAAGCGGTAAGCATACTCTACAATCGCGAGCCCCGCAGGATCCCAACAATGCTCCGCGACCAGACAATTAGGGGAGCACGTCAATCCCCATCTTGCAGCGAGGCCGCTTAGCAATGTAAGATGACTAAGGTCACATGCTCTGGCCTCTAAAGTAGAAGCTGCCCGTATGCTGCAAGCCTCGGCAGACAAAGACTTTCCTGTGCCGTGCAGTCCCGCACAGAAGAAGCCAGTCTAACGATGCCAGGCACCTACCAGCTTCTCATGTTGTAGAGCCGTGGTGTGACCACTTGGGTACATCAGCACAGCGCAGGCTCAGAAATTAGACGGAGGTAATAATGACTTCCGGCTTCCGCATCCTCATAGTAGGGCTCGCATTGGCGTCTGCGCCAATTCTCGCTTTGGCACAGCCGACACCTTCCGAGCCTCAGCCGAGACCACTACGCGGCGAGTTGCCCGAGTACCTCCGAGTTTTCAGGGAAAGCGGGTTGCCGCCATTAGTGGACCGGGATCGTGTTATCTTTGAGCAATCCAGGGAGTTACCTCCTAGGCTGCAGGGACGCACACCGGACAGCAACGCCACCCTAAATGTAGTCCCAAGTGGACGCCCAAGCATCTCCAATATGCAAGCTCGGACGCGGGATGTGGCTATCGCGAATCCTAGGGTTCGAGAGCAACTGGGCAGTCGCTTCTCGTTATTGGGGGGCGGTTGGGTCGAGCCAGAGAAGGGGAGGGGTGAGCCCTTTAGCAGCGAGCGCTTTGAGCTTCTCTTCTACAGTTATTCTAGAAACGTCCCTGTTAGGGTGATCACTGACAGAGGCGACATAGTTGAAGTCGAATCCCTTAGGCAAAGGGCGCAGCCGGCTGAGTCGCGCGAGGAGGTCGAGTTGGCGGCGGGGATCGTCCGCTCCGATAGGCGTCGGCGTGAGCAGACCGTCGGGCTGGCGGTGCAGGGCATCCAGACCCCCGCTCCGGAAAGAAGCGGGAGTCGCTATCTTTATCTCACCTTCCATAGGCCCGGCGAAGCCAGAGCGGTTTACCAAACGACGGTGGATATGACGGCCGGACGCATCGTCGAGTTTGGGCTTGTTCAGCAGCCGTAGCAGTTGTTCAGCAGCCGTAGCAGTACGGAGGGTCCATTATGCGCTCACTTCTCGTCGCACTCTTTATAGCAATTGCCTACGTTGCTCCAGCCCCTGCACAACCTCTCCTGTCCCTTCCTGATTCGGGGACGATGAACTGGAGCGAATGGCGGTTCTCGTGGGAAATCGGTAACGCGAACGACGAAGGACTGGTGCTTCGAAACGTGACTTGGAGGGGCGTGCAGGTCCTCCACAAAGCTAGCTTGCCTGTTATCAGGGTGAAGTACCGCGGGAACGCGCAGGACGTAAATTCCGGCTGCGGTCCTTATCTAGATCGCATACACAGCGGCAATATCTCTAGGTTCTCTGGCCAGTCGTCAGACGTTGTCGCCAGAATTTTCAACGATAATCTGCTTGAGGTGGCTATTTTTTCTGAGATTGGAGGTTATGATCTATACCAAGCTTACTACTTCCACAGGTCAGGAAGACTGGAGCCAATCCTTTACAGTAGTGGGTGGTCATGCGGCCACAACCGGCGCGAAAACGATCACCGCCACCACCCCTATTGGCGTCTTGATTTCGACGTCGAGACAACGTCGAACCGAGTTGACCACGCGCAATCAAACTCGAATAACACGGCTTCTTTTGCTCACTACTCCTCTGAGAGCGGATACACGGTCCCAATTGGCGCGACAGGCATTATATGGACGGTGAGCGCTAACTCAGGGCGACGAGTTGAGCTACGCCGCGGTTCAGGCAGCGAGCGGGCCGACACGAATGTTTCTCCTTGGTTTGGTTTCAGTGTCCGTGACGTAGGCGTCCGCCGCTACCGGGGCAGCGAGGATGACGGATGGCCGTTCAGCACCAACTCGCAAATCGGTTATCACTCTCCCCCGGAAGCTACCAGCGGACAGGATGTTGTCTTCTGGGCCATTAGCCATCTCTCGCATCAATGGAGCCGAGCGGATGTTGACAATCCGCAGTGGCACTCAGGGGGTTGGGTGATTGATGTCCGGTGGTAGGCACTTTGGTAGACCTTGTTGCACGGATCGGCCAGTTATGCCGGGAGTTGGTGAGTACGGCGACGCCGCGTATGCGGGCGGACCGACCTATCGTGCCGTCGCG
>NZ_JBHMFT010000121.1:0-2995 GCF_051433195.1 Falsiroseomonas sp. E2-1-a20
GGAGCAAGACAAGGGCGTTCGGTGGATGCCTTGGCGCCAGAAGGCGATGAAGGACGTGGCACGCTGCGATAAGTCGCGGGGAGATGCGAGCGATCGTTGATCCGCGAATGTCCGAATGGGGAAACCCACTCCGCGAGGAGTATCCCATCCTGAATACATAGGGGTGGGAGGCAAACCCGGGGAACTGAAACATCTCAGTACCTGGAGGAAAAGACATCAACAGAGATTCCGCGAGTAGTGGCGAGCGAAAGCGGAGGAGGCCAGTGGTCATCAGGAAAGAAGGCGAGCAGTCTGGAAAGGCTGGCCATAGTGGGTGATAGCCCCGTAGCCGTAGTGTTTCTGATGATCCTTGAGTAGGGCGGGGCACGTGAAACCCTGTCTGAACGTAGGGGGACCACCCTCTAAGCCTAAATACTCTCTGGCGACCGATAGTGCACAAGTACCGTGAGGGAAAGGTGAAAAGCACCCCGACGAGGGGAGTGAAAGAGACCTGAAACCGAACGCCTACAAGCAGTCGGAGCCCTGACCGTGCAAGCGGTGGGTGACGGCGTACCTTTTGTATAATGGGTCCGCGAGTTTCTGTTGGCAGCGAGCTTAAGCCGTGAGGTGTAGGCGCAGCGAAAGCGAGTCTGAACAGGGCGTTCAGTTGCCGGCAGAAGACCCGAAACCTGGTGATCTAGCCATGGACAGGCTGAAGGTGGGGTAACACCTACTGGAGGGCCGAACCCACGCCTGTTGAAAAAGTCGGGGATGATCTGTGGCTAGGGGTGAAAGGCCAATCAAACCAGGAAATAGCTGGTTCTCCGCGAAATCTATTGAGGTAGATCGTCATGTGATCACCGCCGGAGGTAGAGCACCGGATGGGCTAGGGGGACCCAAAGTCCTACCAAACCCAACCGAACTCCGAATGCCGGCGAGTGCAGCGTGGCAGACAGACAGTGGGTGCTAAGGTCCATTGTCGAGAGGGAAACAGCCCAGACCACCAGCTAAGGCCCCTAATTCGTGGCTAAGTGGGAAAGCATGTGGGACGGCCAAAACAACCAGGAGGTTGGCTTAGAAGCAGCCATCCTTTAAAGAAAGCGTAATAGCTCACTGGTCTAATAGCTGTTCTGCGGCGAAAATGTAACGGGGCTCAAGCCACGAGCCGAAGCTGTGGGTGCGCGAACCTTCGGGTGAGTGCGCGGTAGCGGAGCGTTCCCTAGGCCTGTGAAGCGGTATCCGTGAGGGGCCGTGGAGGTATGGGAAGTGCGAATGCGGACATGAGTAGCGACAAGAAGGGTGAGAAACCCTTCCGCCGAAAATCCAAGGGTTCCTGCGCAAGGCTAATCCGCGCAGGGTGAGCCGGCCCCTAAGGCGAGGGCGAGAGCCGTAGCCGATGGAAACCAGGTGAATATTCCTGGGCCCGTCAGAAGTGACAGCCGTGAAGTGCAGTGATCCCTTATTGGATTGGGGTTGCTGTTGGATCGGCTCGGGAAATAGCTCTGACATATGGACCGTACCCTAAACCGACACAGGTGGATTGGACGAGTATTCCAAGGCGCTTGAGGGAACCATGCTGAAGGAACTAGGCAAATTGCTCGCGTAACTTCGGGATAAGCGAGACCTGCTGGCACGCAAGTGTTGGTGGGTGGCACAGACCAGGGGGTGGCGACTGTTTAGTAAAAACACAGGGCTCTGCGAAATCGAGAGATGACGTATAGGGTCTGACGCCTGCCCGGTGCTGGAAGGTTAAGGGGAGATGTGCAAGCATCGAACTGAAGCCCCAGTAAACGGCGGCCGTAACTATAACGGTCCTAAGGTAGCGAAATTCCTTGTCGGGTAAGTTCCGACCTGCACGAATGGCGTAACGACCTCCCCACTGTCTCCAGCATGGGCTCAGCGAAATTGAATTCCCCGTGAAGATGCGGGGTACCCGCGGTCAGACGGAAAGACCCTATGAACCTTTACTGCAGCTTCGCAGTGGCGCCAGGAAGGGACTGTGTAGGATAGGTGGGAGGCTATGAAGCCGGGGCGCTAGCTTTGGTGGAGCCAACCTTGAAATACCACCCTGTGCCTTTCTGGCGTCTAACCGAGCCCGGTCACCCCGGGCCGGGACCCTGCGTGGTGGGCAGTTTGACTGGGGCGGTCGCCTCCCAAATGGTAACGGAGGCGCGCGATGGTGGGCTCAAGCCGGTCGGACATCGGCTGTTGAGTGCAAAGGCACAAGCCCGCCTGACTGTGAGCGCGACAGCGCGAACAGAGACGAAAGTCGGCCTTAGTGATCCGGTGGTCCCGCGTGGAAGGGCCATCGCTCAACGGATAAAAGGTACTCTAGGGATAACAGGCTGATCTCCCCCAAGAGTCCACATCGACGGGGAGGTTTGGCACCTCGATGTCGGCTCATCGCATCCCGGGGCTGGAGCAGGTCCCAAGGGTTCGGCTGTTCGCCGATTAAAGCGGTACGTGAGCTGGGTTTAGAACGTCGTGAGACAGTTCGGTCCCTATCTGCCGTGGGTGTACGAGACTTGAGAGGATCTGTCCCTAGTACGAGAGGACCGGGATAGACGCACCTCTGGTGAACCAGTTGTCACGCCCGTGG
Source organism: Falsiroseomonas sp. E2-1-a20 (assembly GCF_051433195.1). NCBI lineage: Bacteria > Pseudomonadati > Pseudomonadota > Alphaproteobacteria > Acetobacterales > Roseomonadaceae > Falsiroseomonas > Falsiroseomonas sp. E2-1-a20. The sequence continues at coordinate 2,579 of NZ_JBHMFT010000121.1, forward strand.
CATGGCTGGGTGGCCAAGTGCGGAATGGATAACCGCTGAAGGCATCTAAGCGGGAAACCAGCCTCAAGACGAGGTCTCGCCGAGGGCCGTGGAAGACCACCACGTCGATAGGCCGCAGGTGTAAGACAGGTAACTGTCTCAGCTGAGCGGTCCTAATCGCCCGATAGCGCTCCTACCACCAACGCCGCACCGGCTCCGGTTCGCAAGAACCGAGCGCCGCGCGCAGCACCAAACCGCACATCAACCTGCCCAACACACACACACACCCAAATCATCAGCATCAGATGTTCTGGCGCGGTGGCCCGGTGGCTATCGCGGGGATGATACACCCGATCCCATCCCGAACTCGGACGTGAAACACCCCAGCGCCCATGGTACTGAGCCTCAAGGCTCGGGAGAGTAGGTCGCCGCCGGGCC
>NZ_JBHMFT010000122.1:0-2907 GCF_051433195.1 Falsiroseomonas sp. E2-1-a20
GGCACCGTCAAGTTGTGGGCTTTTGGGCAAGCGAGTTGGCACGCCGAGGGCGATGCTGGCACGGAGTTCAAGCTGCGGCAGCAACCCTGCTGACGTCGGCCCACACCTCGAACGCGCGCGCGCCCTGGCGGCGCGGTACTCGCTGGCGGTGACGTGGTCGCGGCGGAGATGGAAGAGGTTGCCGATCTGATCGTGGGCGGAGAGGAAGCGCTGCGCCTGCCGGGGCGACTTGAAGCGCTTCATCTGCCGCTCTCGTCGCCGTGTCGGCTGGTGCGAGTTTTCCGCCCGGTTGTTGAGACCCTTGTGCCGGCGGTGCTCGACACCGGGCATCAGCGCCTTCTTGGCCGCCCCGTAGCTGCCGAGCTTGTCGCTGACCATGACGCGCGGCGCCCGGCACTGGCGCTTCAGCAGCTTGCGTAGCAGGTGTTCGGCGGCGCGCTTGTCGCGCCGGCTCTGGACCAGCACATCCAGCACCATCCCATTCTGATCCACGGCACGCCAGAGCCAGTGCTGCACCCCGGCGATCTTGATGGCGACCTCATCCAGGTGCCATTTGTCACCAGCACAGGGCAGCCGGCGGCGGATCCGTTGGCGAACTCCTGGCCGAACTTGAGCGACCATTGCCGCACGGTCTCGTGGCTAACGACGATGCCGCGGGCGGCCAGCATCTCTTCGACCATGCGAAGGCTGAGCGGGAAACGGAAGTACAGCCAGACCGCCTGGCTGATGACCTCGGTCGGAAACCGATACCCGGCGTAGGGCGACTTGGCGACGGGTGGCCTCATCCCGGCCACCTACTGGACCGGGCTTTGCCCGCCTAGCCCCGCTCAACTTGACGGTGCCGGAGACGCCGTCGAGCCCCATGGCGCAGACCAGGTCGTCCACCGACCTCGTGGAAACGCCATGGACGTAGGCCTCCTGGATAACCGCCGTCAGTGCCTTCTCGGCCAAGCGGCGGGGCTCCAGGAAGGCAGGAAAATAGCTGGTCGTCCGTGAAGAACGCGATTTCAGCGCGCGGCGGTTTGTAATGTCGGCGTTGGGGCCGTGGGCGCGCTGGTGGCGAGGAGGCTGAGGAGGAACGCGAGAAGGCGGATCAGCCAGGCGCGGAGCAGGCGGAGGTTGTGGCCTGCGGCGGCGAGGATAACGTTGACGGCGTCGCCGCTGGCACCGGCGAGGAAGTTGCGGCCGAGATGGCCGTCACTCTTCAGATGGCCGATCACCGGCTCGATCCCGGCAAGCCGCCTGATCTCGCGGCGAATGGTGGGCGTGACGCCGCGCTTCTGGCCAGAGAGGAACACGCGGGCCTTGTCGGCGTCGTGGCCGCGATAGCCGCGGTCGACATAGGCGCGCTCGATCGGCACGCCGGTGATGCGCTCGGTCTGGGCGGCAAGGGTGTGGCCGTCGAAGGGATTGCCCGGCAGGCTGCGGGCGCCGATCACGAACATCCCGCCTGGTGCCGTGCGGTTGGTGGTGGCGAGCGAGACCTTCACGCCGAACTCGAAGCGTGTGCGGGCCTTGCCCTTGCCGATGCACTCCACCTCGGGGGCGTGCAGCGCATAGATCTTGTCGCGGCCACGGTCTTCGCGACGCTGGCGGAGCAGCTGGACGATGCGCTCGAGCGGCGTGGCAAAGGCGGCGCGCACCGCCGCGGCGGCACCGGCGATCTTGCGGGCGACGTCGCGTGCGAGCCGGCCGAGCCAGGTGCGCATGCGCCGCACCACGCGCTCGGCCTCGCGGTGGCGGCCGCGATGGATCAACTTGGCGACCTCGCGCCGGGCACGGGTGGAGACGCGGGTGTAGGACTGGCGCAGCGCGACGCCGTGCCGGCGGGCGAGACGGCCGAGGATTTCGACGCCGCGGTGGATCAGTTTGCTGTCGGTCGGGTGCGTCACGGCCTTGGGCTGGACGGTGGTGTCGATGGTGACGCGCTCGAAGTGCTTGGGCTCGGCGGCGCCGGCGCGCCGTGCGGCGGCGAGCGTCTCGGCGAGGAGCAGTTCGAGCCGCTCGGCGCCGATGCGCTTGCGCCAGCGGGTCATCGATGAGCGATCCAGCGGCAGGGCGTGCTGGAAATAGGCTTCGCCGCAGAACAGCTGGACGTACGGGCTGTCGAGGAAGCGCGCGCAGACGGCGTCGTCGGAGAGGCCGTCCATGTGCTTGATGAGGTGCAGCCCGACCATGAGGCGTGTCGGCAGCCCGGGCCGGCCGACGCCGTCGCTGTAGAGCGGGCCGAAGGCGGTGGTGAAGCGCTCCCAGTCGATCAGACCGGCCAGGCGCACCAGCGGGTGGCGGCGGTCGACGAGGTTCACCAGGGCGGAGCGGAACAGTTCGGGCTGCTCGGATGGCGGCGATTTCGGCGGCATCGGCGGTCTCCAGCGCGGCGACCCACCGAGGGAATCACGCCGCGCGACCAGCTTCAACAGGCGCGCGGTTTTGCAAGGTTTTCACCCGCTCCGGACAGGAGCCTTGCAAACGGGAATACTTCCAGCGGCCGAAAGCCCCAGGAAGCCCACGGACTCCCGCGTTGTTCACGGCCGACTAGCTGCCCTTCCTCAGCCTGGGGATGCGCAGCTCGACGGTGCCCGCCCGTGTCTGCCAGTCGCGCTCGCGGTAGCCGTTGCGCTGCACCAAACGGTCGGAACTGCGCTCGCCATGGGCGGCGCCGGTGATCCCGCCCACCTCGAGCTCCATGAGCCGCTCGGCGGCGAAGCCGATCATCTCGCGCAGCATGGAGGCGTCGGCGGACTTCTCCAGCAGGCCCCGAAGGGCCATCGTCTCGTCGGTCATCGTGGTCGGTCCAAAGCTCGGGGTTGAGTGTCAGCAACCCAACCCTAGCCACGAACCACCGCGGTGACCGCCTCAAGCTCGGCAATCAGATCCTACACCATGCCCAGGGACACGGCCGTGACG
>NZ_JBHMFT010000123.1:0-2824 GCF_051433195.1 Falsiroseomonas sp. E2-1-a20
ATCCTCGGCAAACTGGCCAGACTCCCTGCACCTTCCGTTTGAGTCAGTGCACTAGGGCCTGCCCTGGCCGAGCGTGTGACCCGCTCGGGCCTGCGCGTGCATCGCCCGATCGGGGCGGTCCAACCGGCGGGCTGCCTGTCAGGTGAGGCCGGCGCGGGCGGCCAGAGCCGCGGCGGCAGCACGGCTCGGCAGGGCGAGCTTGAGCAGGACGTTGGCTGCCTGCCGCTTTACCGTGTGCTCGCTCACCCCGAGGGTCGCGGCGATGGCCGGGTTGCTCAGCCCACGCGTCATCAGCCTCAGCACCTCGCGCTCGCGCGGGCTTAGTTCCGCAAGGCCCGCGGGCAGCGGCAGTCCCGCGCCGACCGGAGCGGAAGCGGACGCGCCCCCGGCGGTGAGCGCCCGCGCTGTCGCACCTAGCCGCTCCTGCAGATCGTCCCCGGCCAGGGAGAGCAGCGGCAGCCGCGCCCCGCCCACCTCGGCGCCCAGTGGCAGCCGCTGCGGCCGCTCCCGGAAGCGCAGCCCTGAGCCGGCGACGAGGTCGCGCACGGTGCCGGAGACCAGCACCTCGCCCACTTTGGCGAGCGCGGCGATCCGCACCGCCGCGTGCACGGCCACGCCACCGGTAGCGCCCGTCGCTCCGTCGCCTGCAACCGAGGTGCCAGCCTCGGCCACACCCTCCGCGGCAGACAGGGCGACCTCGCCGACGTGCACGCCACAGCGCAGGCCGCAGCCGGCGCCCCCGTCCAGCAGCCGCTCCGCCTCGTCCCGTAGCGCGGCGGCGCAGCGCACCGCGCGGGCCGGGCCGTCGAACAGCGCAAGCAGCGCGCCGTCTCCGCGCACGGCCTCCGGGCCACCGAGGGGCCGCCCGCCGAAGCGTTGCCGCATCTCCTCGGCCGCCGCGCGGAAGGCGGCGAGCCGGCTGCCCCACACCGTGTCGCCCGCACGCCCGGCGGCACGGTCCGCCCCTCCGACCTCCGCGGCCAGCACGCTCGCCAGCACACGCTCGGGGCCGCCAGCGGGTGCGGCGGGATGGGCGCCAGTGACGAAGGCCTCCACCTCGTCCGCGACGCGCTCGACGTCGCCGAGCCAGATCGGGTGCTCCGTACCCGGCACCTCGACCAGGCGCGCACCCGGAATTTGCTCCGCAAGAAGCCGTCCGGCGGCGAGCGGGGTGCGTGTGTCCCCGGCACGGTGAAGGACAAGCGTCGGGACACGGATGGCCGGCAAAGCCGCACGGACGTCAATGACAGCGTTCATCCGCACGAGCTGCGCCGCCATCGCGGGACTGGCGCCGAGCCGCTCATGGCGCGCCCACCAGGCACTGGTGGCGGGGTCGGCGACCAGGGCCGGGGCGAAGTAGCGCAGCAGCAAGCCGGTGCCCCATCGCGCGTCAATCTGGGCGAGGAAGGCCTCCACCCGCTCGGCCGGCACCACGTCGGGGCAGAAGCGCGCGTATGCGCCGTAGAGCACGAGGGCACGGGTCCTCGCCGGGTGGGTGGCGGCGAACAATGCGGCCATGGCGCCGCCCTCCGAGGCGCCGAGGACGACCGCGCGGCCCGAGCCGGCGGCGTCCATGACGGCGCGTACGTCGTCCATACGCTGCTCGAGCGTCGGGACTTCGGCGACTGGGTCGGAGAGACCGGTACCGCGCTTGTCGAACACGATCAGGCGGGAGAATGCGGCGAGGCGGGCGAGCAGGCGCGCGTAGCCCGGGCTTTCCCACTGCAGGTCGAGGTTATTGATGAAGCCGGGGACGTAGACGAGGTCGACCGGTCCCCGGCCAACCACTTGATAGGCTACGCAGACCCCTCCGCTGCGGGCGTAGCGCGTCTCCGGGCGGGCTACCACGGGCGGGTGCCTCCTCCTCCACGCCTCAAATGTGCGACTTGCGGGACGGGCAGCGCAAGCTCCCGCATTCCAAAGACGGACCGGGCGCAGCCCGCATGCGCGGTGTCGGAGACAGTGCCGAAGCCACGAAATGGGTGGGGTGCCGGCCTTCCACCCGGCAGGGCCGCGGCACGCTGCGGTGTGGATGGGCCTACGCCACGCTTGCGACCAGGAGGTTAGGCTGCCCTGCGCCTGCCAAATTCGCGCCTTCAGCCGGCGACTTGGTGGAAGAAGTTCGCGAAGAAGGTGCCTTCGACCTTCAACGCCCGCGCCGAGACGGTGGCGGAGACGCCGATGTTCCGCGACGACTTGAAGCGCCGCCGCTGCATCACCCCGGCGTCCGGCTTCTACGAACGGACCGGCGGGAAGAAGGTCCGCCAGCCGCACCTGTTCACCGCCGCGGACGGTGCGCCCGTGCTGGCGCTTGCCGGCCTTTGGGACCGCTGGCGCGACCCGGCCGCGGCGGAGGAAGTGCTGAGCTGCACCATGATCGTCTCAGGTGCCAGCGCCGGATGGAGGTCTACCACAACCGCATGCCCGTACTGATGGGCCGGCAGCAGCCGCCGCGGCTCGATCCGCCCGCGCCAGCTGCTGCGTGACGTCGGCATCCAAGGCGGCCGCGACACTGTCCAGGGCCGCCAGGCTGCTGGCGTCGCTCGGCACCTCCGAGGGCCAAGCCGCCTCCAGCTCCGGCCCGGGCGGCGGCGCCAGGCGATGGTGATACTCGGCGTCCTCGGCCATGAGGGCGGGATCCTCGCGACGGCTCATATTCTCCCACAGCAGGTCGCGGTCGTCGCGGCCAAGCCCGACCGAGCTTTGCCTGACGGGCAGCCTGAGGTCGCGCTGCGTCAGTGCCGTCATGATGCCGTAGAGGCTGCGCAGGCCGGTGATGGCCATCACCCGCGGGCTGCCGATATGACCCGTCGCATAGGCGGCA
>NZ_JBHMFT010000124.1:0-2792 GCF_051433195.1 Falsiroseomonas sp. E2-1-a20
CATCTATCAATGTCTTATTGCAATGGACCTCGGGTTGGCGCTAAGCGACGCAGGTCAGAAAGGAAGGCTTCGTCTGTTGCCGCCTCTCTAGGCAGAAACCATGCGTCTCGGGACAGATCGAATACATTGCATTCTTTAAATCTTTCTTGCAATGTGCGTTCAGCCGTGGTCGTTGCCGCTCGTAAATTCTCTTGCAGGACACGCCGCAACGAGGATTCTGGTCCTTGAAGGGCTTCTTTTATAATGGGGCTGCTTATCAGATTTCGGTATCCCGATATAGTGCGCCCTAGGAGCAGTTCGCAAATAAGTTGTTCTTTTTCGTCATCAGAATTAACTGACGGGAGTTTTGACGTGTACGCATCTACAAGGCGCATGCTTTCCAGCGTCGGTTCATCCAGCCCCGAATGGCCAGACGCGACTACATGACGAAATTCGGCCAGTTTCTCGACCGCCTGCTCTGTCATGCCTAACTCAATCAGCACATCTATGTATCGACCTAGGATACGGGCGTGAGAACCTAATGTTGGCGCTCCCCCGGCCTGATTGCGTAGGGCTCGGTTGTAGTAGTCCGCAAAGGCATCTCGATCGTCCCCGCGGACCAGTAGGTCACCCATGTAAGCTAGCATGTCTGGTAGGTCAGGAGCCGCTCGAAGGATCGGGAGATAGGCTCTATATGCTGACAAAATGCGGCCGCTTAACATCTCGGAATCGCTTCGCATTACGAAGGGAGCTATGCCAAGCAGAACCTCACGGGGAGGAGTTTCCCGCTCTCCAACCTGAGACTTCACAAAGCTTAAAAATCTGGTTTCAAGGGAAGCAAATTCATTTTGCTTGCGGTCAGCGTCCAGAGCTTCCGCAGATGAACGCAGTAGCCTTAAATCGGAAGCGCTACTCGCCCCTGAGTCCAAGAATAAGAACATCGCCCAAGCAATTTCGTAAAAACGGGCGACTTCTGGGCTATCATAAAACTCGTACGACGGCATTTGCAGCAGGGCTGATATCGTTGACCCATCTCCCAAATTCATATTTCTAACTCTGTTGAGGATGGAATACTCAGATGGAGATAAAAGGGAATTCCTGTTTATTTCTTGAATGGCGCTGGAAAGCTGGTTAGGCTCAGAGCCGTGCTGACGAGCAGCCAATGGATAAAGTAGTTCTAGGCGCTCTAGCCTTCCGACGGCATATTGAGCCTGACCCTCCGCAAAAAAAGGGGACAAAAAATAATATTTTCCACTTCTCGATTGCAACACATGGACATATTCGTGAAAAAACGTCCTCATCACGGAGCGTCGAAGTGCGACAAGAGCGGCTGCGCCGCGCTCCGTCTGGTCGCGATACTTACCGGTGGGCGGGTATAGTCTTTCTAAGACCTGCCCGGGCAAAAATGTCGAGACTGTCTCGGTTGAGGGGTCATAATGTCCATTCCTCGCTTCTTCGCCGCGCGCACCCGTAGCAGCCGCCATAGCTTCCTGGCTGGTGTAGATTGTGATGTTCAACGGATTAGGTGAGCGTGCTATCGGGTTCAAATCTGCTAAGGCACGCGTCATTAAAAGATTTGAATTCGTATAAAACTGGAGAGTGTAAGTGACAGCCGATGGGACAGAAAATGGTCCGCTAGAAAGTGCCAACTCTCTTGTCGGCCATCCAGCAGCGCCCGTGGTATTCTGCTCAAATATATTTTCAATAATAGCGCGCGCGTCTTGGCCTGCGGCTTTCATCCGTTCGTCGAACGAGCCAAAGAGGCTCGGAATTTCAGTGCTAACCCTCAGTGTCCCGATTGGACTCTCAATCTGAACAGGAGTCCCGAGGCCGACTTCAGCCGGACTGGCGGCGTCAACTCCCGGCGAGTGGCTTGCGTAAAAACCCAGGCAAATAGCAGCCGAAGCAAACGCCATCTTAGGTAAGGAGGGTCGCCTCATCAAGCAGAACATCAGTTTGGCCTCCTCTCAAGTATTTCTAACAAACTGTTCAGTCTGTCCGTTTTGTCTGGGAGCGACCCAAATCTACTTATACTCACCCCAGAGAGTCTGGTTGTAAATTCTACCGAGTCTCTGGGTTGCCGCGGGATTGCAAGCTGGTTCTCCGCGCTGCTTCCTTTAACTACATAGGTCAAGCGGGCGCTCTCGACTGAGGTTTCACCCGCGTAATAAAGCAACACTGAACTGTCTGGGTGAACAGTTCCAACATCTGCAATCAAACTGTCTCCGTTTCTTAGGGAAACCTTTTCGTACGCACTCGCCGTAAGATTTTGGAGCAGAAGAAACCGCACTTCCTGATTTCTCAACGCGATCGGCGGAAGTCGGCGCTGCTCCTCGCGAAAAGCAGTCCATGAAGGCGTATTCAGGAAAACTGACTTACCAAACGTTGTAGTCAAAATGTCCGTGCTTCTGCTAAGTTCTTGAAGGGCGGCTGCGTCAAGGCCGTTCATCACCACCCGCGCAATATGTGGCCCAGGTTGCGCAACTGCGTCTTGGTTGAATTTCTGATATGCTAAGAGCCCGTTGATACTTAGCGAAACAATTGCAATAAACGCAAGCAACCATTCGCGCATGCTGGATGCCGCCGACTTCATTTCCGTTACAGGCTCCGGTGAATCGAATGATGCGCTATCGCCGCTCGGCGCTGTGGCCTTCGCAGACGATGTGTGGGTGTCGTCCATCGGCTAGTGTACCCATCTACGGACCCGGATCGTGCGTTTGGGAGATAACTTCCCCAACTGAAGCACTCCGAGAGCCGCGGGTGGGGTGATCTGTTCGTGATCCGGGGAGCCGGTTTATACGAGGTCGACGCCC
>NZ_JBHMFT010000125.1:0-2792 GCF_051433195.1 Falsiroseomonas sp. E2-1-a20
TTAGAGAACCACAGGGCGCGACCGCTGACGTCCCTACACGTTGCGCGGAGCTAGCGTTCTTGTGGATATTCGCCCGAAACTGAGCGTTGCAGCGTTCGAATGCAGCCAGGTTTAGAAACATATTGAGGCCCGTCCTGTCTGGAAAATCCTCTGCGCTACTTGCGCGCCCAGTATCCACTCCGAGTGCAGCAACTCGGATCGAGGAGTTGGATGCGCTCCGCGGTCTCGCTGCCCTAGCCGTGGTGCTGTTCCACTACTTCGACCATTATGACAGATCGCATGACCATGTGACGGAGCCACTGTTCTACATCCCCTGGGGCGACGGCGGCGTGCAGCTATTCTTCGTCATCAGCGGCTTCGTCATCTTCATGACGCTGCAGCGGGCGCAGCGGCCGATGGATTTTGTCGTCTCCCGCTTCTCCCGCCTCTATCCCGGCTACTGGGCCGCGATCCTGGTCACGACATTCACGGTGCAGGCGCTCGAGGTTGACTACTACCAGCGCCCGATGCTGGACGTGGTGCTGAACTTCACCATGCTGCAAAGGCTGTCGTTCATCCCGGCTGACGACATCGAAGGCGCTTACTGGACGCTCTACGTCGAGCTCTGGTTCTACGTCGCCATGCTGGCGTTGTTCACCCTGCGCCTGCTGCGCCACATCGAGGCCTTCCTGCTGCTGGCGCTCGGCGTGTCCTGGGCCTGGTGGGCGGGCGAGTACTGGGGCGGCTCGGGCTTCTGGGGCTGGAACCTCACCACCTCCTTCGGTCTGGTGTTCGGGCAGATCCCGTTCTTCGTCATCGGCATCGGCCTCTACCGGCTGCACATGCGGGAACGGCCGTCCATGGCGCTGCTGGTCATCCTGGCCGCGCTGGCCACCATCCCGGTGCAGCACCCGTTCGAATTGCTGGCCGCGGCGCTGGTCGCCATCGCCGCTTTCGCCCTGATCCTGACCGGCCGCGCCGGCTTCCTGCGCCAGCCCGTGCTGGTCTGGCTCGGCGCCATCTCCTACAGCCTGTACCTCATCCACAACTATGCCGGCCGGTCGCTGATCCTGCGTCTGCAGGATGATGCGGGCTGGTCGGCGAATGCCTCCGTCGCGGCGGCGCTGGTGGCGTCGTTGGTCCTGGCGACGGTGCTGACCTATCTGGTGGAACGCCCGGCGCAGCGGCTAATCCGGCGCTGGTATGCCAGCTGGCGCAGCCATACCAACCGACCGCGCCCGGTGGTGGTCAAGGCAAGCTGAGCTCCGCTCGCAGCAGGCCGATCCCGGCCATCGCATCCGCCACGATCAGCGCGGACAGCACGCCGCCGAGCGCTAGTGGCCGCGGCACGTAGGTCCCTGTGCTCGGATACAGCACTTGCCGGATCGCGTGCCGGCTAGGTAAACATCGCCTCGCCTGACAGCCGTCTTAACGCGATCATCATTACTGAAATGTTAGAATCAGGCGATCTGGTATCACCAGATCCCAGGCTGGGCCGCCGCATTCGGTTCCGCCATCTCCCTCACCAATATGAGATGGATACGGCCATGAATCAAAAACCTCTTGTCGCAGTAACAGGCGTCTCTGGCTTCACAGGATGGGCGTTGGCCACGGCGCTGCTCGCGGAAGGCCATCCGGTCAGGGGCCTCATCCGCTCGGCCGCTGCCCCTCGCCCCGCTGGAACTGAGGTTGTGGTCGGTGATCTCGGCAACACCGAAGCCCTGAAGATACTGGTAGACGGCGTTGATACGGTTTTCCACATCGCGGCCATGTTCCGCACGGAGGGCGCGCGGGAGGAGTTCTTTGCGGTTAATCGAGACGGAACGCGGCGCTTGCTTGAAGCAGCCGAAGCCGGAGGTGTCCGTCGCTTCGTCTACTGCTCGACCATCGGCGTTCACGGCGACGTCGCCAATTCTCCGGCCGATGAAAATTCTCCCTTCAACCCGCGCGACGCGTACCAGGAAAGCAAGCTGGAGGCTGAGCAGGTCTGCCACGAGTTCGTGGCACGGGGCGCCATGGAGATCGTCATCATCCGGCCCTGCAGCATCTATGGGCCCGGTGACCTTCGGATGCTGAAGATGTTCCGCATGCTGCAGAATGGCACCTTCATTTTCGTCGGCGACGGCAGGCCGAACTTTCACCCTGCCTACATCGATGATCTCGTGCAGGGCTTCATGCTTGCCATGAACGTGCCGGAGGCGGCGGGCGAGACTTTCATCATTGGCAATGAATACCTGCCCTTGCGGGACTATGTGGCAACCGCGGCACACACTGTTGAGGCAGCGCCGCCCAAGCGTCGCATTCCCTACGGCCTCATGCATAACGCGGCGCATCTTTGCGAGAAGGTGTGCATCCCTCTCGGCCTCCAGCCGCCGCTGCACCGGCGGCGGCTCAGCTTCTTCAAGCATAACCGCGCCTTCACGACGCGAAAGGCGAACAGGATTCTTGGCTACGGCCCGACCGCGGACCTTGAGGAGGGATTTCGCAGGACAGTGGCGTGGTACCGCCGAAGCAGATTGCTTTAGTCAGCAACTCTGCATCGACGCCGCGGAATGCAATCCAGCTACTTTGGCCGCGGATCAGGTTTTGGTGCTGGCTCTGAGGAAGCACCTGCGACCGACCTGCTTTGAACCACACGGCCTCCTCTGATCCTGGAGCTCTGGGGGCAGCTTCCCAGCTGACATGCCGCGGGACTGGCTACCATCCCGGAAAGCACATTCCGCCACTGGCGCGGCTGATGCAGGACCAATCAGAGAGAATTATAACGAACTCGTGAATTTGGCGATCTACAAAGACCATCCTTAGGCAGTTAG
>NZ_JBHMFT010000126.1:0-2733 GCF_051433195.1 Falsiroseomonas sp. E2-1-a20
CCCCACCCCCCCAAAAAAAACCCCCCCCCCCCCCCCCCCCACCCCCCCCCCCCTTTTGGGGGGGGGGGGGGGGGGGGGGGGGGGGGTCTCCCCCCCCCCCCCCCCCCCCCCCCCCCGGACGCCACCAGGTCGCGTTCAGCTTCCGCATTTCAGATATTTTATCGTCGCGATGTCACACTGGTGGCTCGGATGTCGTCATGCCGGTGCGCATAGACGCGACTGAAGGAGCAACAAAGATCCGATGAACACACGCACTCATAGCGCGCTGCTGGCTACGGCGCGGAAAGCCAGGGCGCGAGCTTCGCAGCGCGGCCAAACGTCCATCCTCATCGTCGGCCAGAATGCGCCGAGGGGTCTCGATCCGGACGGCCCGGCTTTTCCCTGGAGCAGCGACGCAGGCCGACGCGCTCGGCGGCTCTGGCCAATCGGTCTGGTTTCATTCGACGATGCCGTTCGCATCAACGCGCTTCCGACGGAACCTGATCGCCTTAGAACGCCGCTCCACATTGGCGTCGAGCGTCTCCATGCTGTGCTTGACGTGCTCAACGGCGACATCCAGGCGGTCATCGCCGCGGGAGGATGGGCGGCCGCGGCAGTCGCGCGCGCAGTCGGCCTCAACGGCTCATTGACGTGGAACACGTCCGTCGTTGTTCGAGGCGGCCTTCCAATTTTAGCGGTGGGCCACCCATCAGGTCGAAACCGCGCTTACAACGATCGAGCATTCCGCCTCGCGACCGCGCAGGCAATTGAAGGGCTCATCATCCGGCAACGGGGGAGAGGGTGATCGTGTCCTGCGGCCAAGCTGGCGTCCGCATCAGCCGAATGCTGGCTCTGCGCGGCGCGGCAGGGCGCTTTGCGGCGCCGCGCAACTACTGCATACTCGTAGAATAATTCAGGAGTTCCAGAGCCGTTTGGATTGCGTGGAAAAACGGGCCTCTGTGGAATTCCCAGGTGAGCGTGGACGGGATTCCGAGGCTATGAGGAAGGTTTTAACAGAGAGGCGCGCCGCCCAGGCGACGGCGACGCGCGTGGTTCAGAGCAAAGATTGGGTCGAGGAGTAGTGGAAGGCGGTGAAGGGAATTTGCGCCTTCGGGAGGATTGCGTCGTGGGGAAGGAGGATCGCGTCTGTGGCGGCTTTGGCGGCGCGCCCCTGCATTTCGGCATCGGCGAGCGCTAGGCCCGTCAGTTGACGGGCATCATGCTGGGCGGAGGCGAGCTCGCGCTTCAGGCCGGTTTTTTCGGCGAATGCGTCAGGCAGATCTTGGGTCATCTGGGCGACGTCACCTTCAATGAGCCGGAGTCCTACCGTGAGGCGGTTCATGGTCACGGACGATGCGACGTTTTCGAGGTCGGCTGCTACTTGCTCAGCGAGCGCCAGGACCGATCGAGTTAGGGCGAGGCTTGCGCCGGGCGAGGCGTGCCGGCGTGCCAGTGCTGCCTCGAGGCGACCGGCCAGGCTGTCGTACGCTTCAACCAGCCTGTTGAAATGGGTCTCTGCGTGGGCTGACAGGCCGTACGGCAGCGAGCGGTGCAGCTGGGTGAGCGCGGCGACGGCCGACGCGGCGGCTTCGTGACCGACTGGGAGGCTGGACGTGGACACTGAATGGGCTCCTTCCTGATCTTTTTTGTGCAGGAGGAGCTGTGGTTTCGGAGGCCGAGGCGTGAATTTTTTCGCTCGACGACGAGACTACTTCTCCCGGGCGAGGCCGAGGACGCCAGCGCCGCAGTAGTCAAATTGCAGATTCACTACGTCCCATTGCGTTTTGCCGGACGATTTGCTTGTTCCTGGCGGGCTTCGGCGGCAGACGGCATACCCGGCATCGAGATGCTTAGTCGTATTTGTCTTCGGATCAGGCTGGTTCCGCCTGTCGGCAAAAATGCATTCTTCGCACGATGCGGGAATTGCCGTCTGTCCGTCTGCTGCGATGATTGGCATAATCATTCTCCTTGTTCAGCGTGTGGGTGGGGCGGTGCCGTGCTTCGCTTGCGGCGGGGGTTTGGTGACAACCTTCGTGTTGGATGCGGCCAGATTTTCGGAGGGCTGTTCCTCCTGTCGGGCCGTGGCGAGGCGTTCGCTCTCTGCACGCGTGCGCGCGGCGGTCAGGCGGCCAATTTGCGTCGCATATCCTGGTGCTGGTGGAAATTGTCCGGGGGCGCGGAGGGGGTCGACGGCAGCGACGACGCTGGCGAGAGTGTGGAGCGCATAGGGGGCCGCGTTGGCCACTGGAATGGCTGGCGTGGCCTCCACGGCCGGGTGCGTTCGGAGCATTTCGGCAACCATCGATGCCCTGGCTCGCGCCGTTGCGTGGAACCCGCCGGCGTCCACGGCGGCCTGCTGAGCGTCGTGGACGCGGTCACGGAGGTTTCGGCACTCGGTGGCGGCGGCGACGTACGCTGCCAGTGCAGCGGGCTCGCGCTTGGCCGCTTGGGCAGCGTACAGTTTGCAGTCATCGCGTTCGCGGGCGACGTCGAGCGTGATGTGTTCGTCGCGCGCCTCGTACGACCGCGGGGTTTCGGCGAGCGTCGCACCGACGTTGTTTAGGTAATCCAGTGCGAGCAGGGCGCGAGGCGCCTGCGCGTCGACGGCGTCCATGCGTTTGTCTAGGGCGATCTCTGCCGGAGAGGTTGCCTGAGTCATTCGTTCTGCCGATTTTTGGTAGCTGTCGTAACGGACAATCGACTGCGCGATGTGCGCGGCAACGAGTTCGTCACCAGCAGCCGCGGCGGCTTTAC
>NZ_JBHMFT010000127.1:0-2415 GCF_051433195.1 Falsiroseomonas sp. E2-1-a20
ACGCCCACCAACATCAATCGCCAGGCCGGCTCGGCCGGTGGCATCCCGCCGACGGGCACCATCGGGCCGGTGTCGTTCACCGACACCTTCACCTCCACGCCGCTGCTTGTCGGTGAGCTTTACACCATCTCGCTGCGGTCCACCGCGGGCGCTACGATCAGCCCCGGCCAGCCGGTGCCGGTGCCGGAGCCGGCTTCGCTCGCGATCCTGGGTGCGGGCCTGTTCGGTCTCGGCCTGGTGCGCCGCCGCCGGCAGCGTGGCTGAGGCCTGAGATGGAGCGGCGCGGGCCTGGATTCGCGCCGCCAAGGTGTGGGGGGCTGCAGAGGGCGTTGAATTCGTGATTCTCAAACACCTTCGGTGCGAAGAGCGGCGGCGGCGGTCACACACCGGCCCTGGATATCACCGCGGGGCGGATCGCGAGACGGCCTGGATGTGGTCGGAGGTACCGCGCCGGCTGTCGCGCTGAGGGCGAACGCCGGCAGTCCTGCACCGTTACCCGTTGATGCCCGATTTCTCCGATTTGTTGCCTGCCCCCTACATCGTCGCGCTCACCGGACTTGGTGTCCTCATCGCGCTGGTCGCCTGGCTGCCGCTGGCGCTGAGGCGGCTGCCGCTGTCGCTGCCGATCGTCTGCATCGCGCTCGGCGCCGCGATCTTCGCGCTGCCGCAGGTCGGGATCCGGCCGATGCCGATGGACCACCCCGAGATCACCGAGCGCTTCACCGAATTCGTGGTGATCATCGCGCTGATGGGCGCCGGGCTGAAGTTGGACCGCATGTTCCACTTCCGCCATTGGGCGGTGACCTGGCGGCTGCTGGCCATCACCATGCCGCTGAGCATCCTGGCCATCACCGGGCTCGGCGCCTGGGCCGGGCTGCCCTGGGTGGCGGCGCTGCTGCTGGGGGCGAGCCTGGCGCCGACCGACCCGGTGCTGGCCGCGGATGTCCAGGTCGGCCCGCCGATGTCCGGGGAGGAGGATGAGGTCCGCTTCGGCCTGACCTCCGAGGCCGGGTTGAACGACGGCCTGGCCTTTCCCTTCGTGAACCTGGCCATCGTGCTGGCGCTCAGCGCCGGCACCGGCGAGCCCTGGCTGCTGGAATGGCTCGGCTACAACGTGATCTGGGAAATCGGGGTCGGCGTGGTCGGCGGCTGGCTGGTCGGGCGCGTCTTCGGCTGGCTGACCTTCCGCATTCCGGCGGAAAGTCAGTTGGCGCAGACCGGCGATGGTCTGATCGCCATCGGCGCCACCTTCGTCTCCTACGGGCTGACGGAGATGGTGCATTGCTACGGCTTCCTGGCCGTCTTCGTCACCGCGCTGACGCTGCGCCACGCGCACCGGAAGCATGAATTCCACCGCGAGATGCACGACGTGACGGAGCAGGTGGAGCGTCTGGCGATGATGGTGCTGCTGCTGCTGTTCGGCGGCGCGCTGGTCAACGGCCTGCTGGCGCCGCTGCGCTGGGTGGATATCGGCGTGGCACTGGCGGTGCTGCTGGTGGTGCGGCCGCTGGCCGGGCTGATCGGCCTGGTCGGACTGCGCGCTGCCTGGCGCGAGAAGGCCACGCTGGCCTTCTTCGGGATCCGCGGCGTGGGGTCCTTCTACTACCTGGCCTATGCGCTGAACCATGCCGACTTCGCCGAGGCGGAGCGGCTATGGGCGATCATCGGGCTGATCGTGCTGCTGTCCATCCTGCTGCACGGGCTGACGGTGACACCGGTGATGCGGCAACTGGACCTGGCGCAGGGCCGCGATCCCGATGCGCCGGAGCGGGCGGAAATCCCGCCGCCGGGGCTGACAGGACCAGCCCGCATGATCGGCACGAGTGCTGGTGACGATGGAGGCCGATGTGTCGCTGCTGCGCGAACACCTGCGCCAGGTGGAAGACCCGCACCCCCAAGATAACGCTTCAGCACCGCGCGGTTTCGGCGTCGCCTATGTTGGTTCCAAACGATACCGATCCTAAATCGATTTGGTCCTGCGGGTGTTGTGCCAGCCCTGGAAAGCAGCGCGGGGCGAACTGGGGGCTTGGCATGGTCCCGCCCTGCGGCGCCCAGTGCCGATGCGCGGCACGTCCACCAAACGACTGGTTCACGACTACTGCGTGCTCGCCAGACCGCCAGCTGAACACGCCGCTGCCCCACCATGGTAAGTCAGCCGCGCCACCGTTTTTGTACTAGCGGGTGACGATGAGCGACCGGTCAACGCCCTCGCCTTCGAGCGTGCCTCCACCGCATGCAATTGCGGGCCTTCGGCTCGTCTCCGTGGTCCTTGCCACCGCACTGGCGTTGACTTGGCCCGCACTGCTGTTGAGCGGCGCACCCCTCATCTTCTCCGACACCTTCGACTTCCTCGCCATGGACTTCGGTCCGGAGCGCTACATCCGACCCCGCGGCTATGGATGGTTCGCAGGCTCA
>NZ_JBHMFT010000128.1:0-2340 GCF_051433195.1 Falsiroseomonas sp. E2-1-a20
TGTCAATGCTGAGGTCGAATTCCTCAAAAGCGCTGGCTGAAAATTCCCCAGTTTGGCTGGTGGCTACGTTGCGGCGGTGGGCTCCAAGGTGCGTATTTTGGGTGGCCGGCCGCGTCGGCGCGGCGGCGGTTGGGGCTGATGAGCTGGTCGCGCGGCTGAGCTGTCGGGCAGCAGGTCGGCGTGGCGGCGCAGGCGGTAGCTGGCGCCTTCAATGCGCACGACGATGGCGTGGTGGAGGAGGCGGTCAAGCAACGCTGTGGCGACAACGGTGTCGCCGAAAACCTCGCCCCATTCGGCAAAGCCGCGGTTGGAGGTGAGTATCATCGCGCCGCGCTCGTAGCGGGCATTCACCAGCTGAAAAAACAGGTTTCCGCCGCCGGCGATGACGGGCAGGTAGCCGATCTCGTCGACGACCAGCAGCTGCGGCCGGCAGAGGAACCGGATGCGCTCGCGGAGCGTGCCCTCGCGCTCGGCCTTGGCGAGCGAGCCGATGAGCTCGGCCAGGGTGGTGAAGTAGACGCTGCGGCCTGCCTTCACCGCCTCGACGGCGAGCGCGATGGCCAGGTGCGTCTTGCCGCAGCCTGGCTGGCCGAGGAAGTGCAGCACCTCGTGGCGGCTGATGAAGTCGAGGCCGGCGAGGGTGAGGATGCGGTTGCGGTCGAGGGAGGGCTGGAACGAGAAGTCGAAGCCTGCGAGCGTCTTGATGTTCAGCAGCCGGCCCATCTTGAGGGCTGCCTTGACGCGGCGCCCCTCGCGCAAGCTGAGTTCTTCGTCGAGCAGCTGGTCGATCGCCTCGAGGGCGGAGATCTCGCCGCGCTCGAGCTGGCGCAGGAGGTGCTCCAGCACCTCGAGGGAGCGTGGCATTCTGAGGCCGACCAGATGGTGGCGGATCCGGTCGAGAGTGGCGGGTGCCGTGTTCATCGCGCCGGCTCTCCGGCGGCGAGGCGGCGGCCAATCGCCTCGTAGATGGCCAGCGACCGGGGCGCCACGCCGGTGGCTGGAGCCGATGCTGGTGGCGACGATGCCGAGGCGCCCGCGCGGGTCGTGGTGCTGTTGTGCGGTGGCGGCAGGCTGCGGTGGCCCTCGGCGATGCGACGCCGGCCGCGGCCCTCGAGCACGGGATGCGCGGCGACGAGCCGGCCATCCTCCAGGATGTGGATCTCGGAGGCGGTGACCTGGACCTCGACGGGGCGGCGCCGCGTGCCGTCGGGGACGGAGTAGAGATTGCCGCCGACCGAGATCATGCCCTCGTGCGAGATGCGTCGCTCCAGGCGGAGCACGGCGTTGAACGGCCCGGCCGGCAGCCGCCGGAGGGTGGGCTGTTCCTCTGCGAAGTGCTCCGTGACGATGCGCCCCGTGGTGCCGTGCAGGCGGCGATTGGCGACCTGGTCGAGCCACTGGGTGAACTGTGCGTTCAGGTCCTCGAGGTTGCGGAAGCTCCGGGCAAGGAAGAAATCCTCGCGGACGTAGCGGAACGGCCTCTCTACCTTGCCTTTGGTTTTGGCCCTGTAGGGACGGCAGGCTTTCGGAACGAAGCCGTAGTGGGCGGCAAGCGCGAGGAGCTTGTCGTTGTAGACGATGCCGCGGACGTCGACTTCGCCAAGGACGGCGGTGCGCATGCGATCGTAGAGGATCTCCTGCGGTACGCCGCCGAGTGCGGTAAAGGCGGCGACGTGGCAGCGCAGCACAGTGGCGAGGTCCTGCTGGGCGACGAAGCGGGCCCACATCATGCGGCTGTGGCCGAGGACGGCGGAGAACAGCCAGACGATGCGCTCGGCGCCGGGCTCATCCTCAAAGCGGACCTTGAAGAAGGCGAAGTCGACCTGCGCCTGGCGCCCCGGTGGGGTCTCAAAGCGACGTTCGAAGGCGGCGGGTTCGGCAGGCGGGCGGATGGTGCGCAGGAAGTCGGTGACGGTGGCGTAGCCACCCCCGAAGCCGAGGTCGCGGATCTCCCGCCAGAGGCGCCGGCCGGTCAGCTCGGGAAAGCGGTCGATGCGCTCGCGCAGGAAGGGCTCGAAGGGCGCCAGCGGCGAAGGTGCCGGCTCCCGGGGTTTGTAGGCCGGCGGCTCCAGGCCGCGCGCGATGTAGGTGCGGATGGTCTTGCGGTCGCGGCCGGTGCGCCGTGCGATGGCCGAGACGCTGAGGCCCTGCCGGGCGAGATCCAGGATCATGACGAGCTCCCCAAGGGTGACCACCGGCTGCTCCCATGATGCCGGTCGGCATCCTGGCGCATGGCCGGCGCCGCCCGCGCCCGGGGGCTCGCCCCCGGGCGCGGGCAGTCGCGCTGGACTGGGGAATTTTCAGCCAGCACATCCGGGGAGAATTCACGCAGCAGCTACA
>NZ_JBHMFT010000129.1:0-2164 GCF_051433195.1 Falsiroseomonas sp. E2-1-a20
CTGTTCTCATCCAACACGGATGTCAGAATCAGGCCAAGCCGATTTCGTCAACGGGCTGTTAGGCATGCGTCTCCGGCGAACGCGGCATCCCCGACCACATCGCCACCATCTCCAATTGACTATCCCGATGCCGTCCCGTCGCCATTTGGAATCCGCCAATCTCGCCAGCAGATCGAGAAATCCAGCCAGACCTGATTCATCGTTGGCAGTTACACTGCTGCGATGGCGTAATTTCATTAGTCCGTTGACAGGTCTCAAGCGACGTAGGACAACTTTGTTTGTTAACCTAAGATCAACCCTTTTGAAGGCGCCATGCCATGAACTCGATGACCTCTCTAGCCCGCGTCCTGAGCGTGGCTGGTGCAGCCTTCCTGATCACCGCTTGCACCACCGTCACCAGCCCTCCTGCCGCCCAGCCGGCGACGGTCGTGATGCAGCCGGCGCCAGTTGTCGCCGCACCGCCGCCAGCTTCAACAACCGTCACGGTGCGGCCGAGCTACTAGTCTGGCCGCGGCAACATCGTCCAAAGCTTTCCACCGGCCCAATCGGGCCGGTGCGCTTCGTCGCCTTGACCTGCCCCCGATCGGGGATCCACGGACTATGAGAGAGTTGGCCCGTGTTGTGGCCTGGCCGGCTGACCCTGCCGGAGCGGAGCGTAGGCGGGGGCAGCCGGCCAGGGCAACACCGCTTCCGGCGCCAGCGGCCGATAGCCCAGCGCGCTGTGCGGCCTGACCGTATTGTACTGCCACGCATCACAACACCCATCTGTCTATGTCGTTGAAAATGGTAGGGTTGGTTGATCTGGCGCAGGTCCTACGGGGTGGTTTGGGTTGCTGCGCGCCTGGTTGACGATGTCCATGGCGGCGGGTTCCTGCAGCGCCTCGATCGCATCGGCGACCCGCAGCCCGCCGAACGCGATGCAGCGCGGCTCACCGTTGTCGAGGTGGCCGCGGCAGCAGCTGTAGCGTGGGATGGCGTGGTCCGCCCCGGTATAGCGCACCGTCAGCTTACGCCCGCAGCGGCGGCAGCGCAGCAAGCCTGCCAGGAGGGCATCGCCGTGCTTGGCGGCACCGTGGTGCCGGCTTGCCGGCGCGTTGTCGCTCACCATGCCGCGGATCGCCTCCGCCCGTGCCCAGTCAACGTAGCCCTCGTGCGTGCCGGGCCGTAGCGCCAGCCACTCGCCGCGCGGCCTGCGGCGGCTGGTAGGGCGCGCCCCGGCGCCATCATAGCGCACCGTCGTGCCCGTCCTGCCATAGGCATAGGCGCCGCCGTAGGCCGGGTTGGTGATCATGCGGTGGATGCTGCCGTAGCAGGGCCGGCGCCAGAGCAGGGTAACCATCGCGCTGCCACGCCGGCAGCTCCAGACCGTGCTCGTGGAACCACAGCAGCGTCTGGCGGGCGCTGCCGAGCTCGGCCAGCTTGTCGAACACCAGCCGGATGGCCGCCTGCACGCGTCGATCCGGATCCTTCTCCAGCCGGTCGCCAGCCTTGACGAAACCAACCGGGGCGGCGACCACCAGTTCACCCCGCCGCGCCTTGGCATGGCGTGCCGAGAGCGAGCGCTGCCGCAGCAGGTCGAGCTCATACTCGTTCAGGCTGCCCTTGAGCCCGAGCAGCAGACGGTCGTTGCCGTCGCGTGGGGCGTAGATCGCCTCGCCGTCCACCAGCACCGTGTCGACGACCCGGCACATCTCGATCAGCTGCTGCCAGTCGCGGCTGTTTCGGGCGAAACGCGACACCTCCCGGGCGGCTACCGCCCCCACTTTGCCCAGGCAGACCTCGGCGACCATCCGCTCGAAGCCGGCACGGGCGACGCCACCGGCCGCCGAGCGCCCGAGGTCGTCGTCCACGATCGCGATCTCCGACCAGCCGAGGTCCGATAGGCGGTCGCGCATGGCGTACTGCAGGCTGCGGCTTTCGGGATTGTGCAGAACCTGATGCGCCGAGGATTGGCGGACATAGACGATCGCCTTGCGCGCCAGGTGATGCGGCTTGATCTTGTCAGCGGTCATGGCGACCTCCGACACGTCCCCTGTTGTCCTCGTGCTCGAGGAGCAGACGCGCCAGCAGGTCGGTCAGGTTCCGCCGCGCCGCCTCGGGCAGCGCCCACCAGACCGCCGGGTCCGGGCGGGCCGCCGGGACCGAGGAGTCGAACAGGCTGGAT
>NZ_JBHMFT010000130.1:0-2025 GCF_051433195.1 Falsiroseomonas sp. E2-1-a20
ACGGCATCGACCGAGATGTTACGGGGAGGTGACCTACCTGGCTTCGAGCCGGGCAGTGTGCGGCAGGCTTGGTTGTGCACGGTGGACGGCGGTGCCTCCGCCGCTGCCGCGCGCTACCTGCTGCGCCGCCTTAAGCGCCGCTTTCCGGGAACTACGGTGGCGGCATTGGTGGTGGGCGAGCCGGAGAACCGGCTGTCGGAGGCGCTGCGCGCCGAAGGCGCAGCCGCGGTGGAGCGGGAACTGAATGGTGCGGCGCGGGTTGCGGTGCGGCTGCTGCCGGAGGTGGCTGTACCACGTGATGATGCCGGCGCGCTGGGCTGAGCCCCATCACTGGCGGCCTTACAGAGTGGCTTTGAGCCACTCCTAAACCAGGAGCCGGCTTTCACAGTCATGCCCAGCCTCTTTCCGCCGAAGCCTTGCTTGCGCTCGGCCTGACGTTCGCTGCAGGCCTTTCAACGGTCCTTGGCAGCTTCGCGGTCGCGCGGGCAGATCGAGCCGACCCGCGGCTGCTTGCCGTTGCGCTGGCCTTCGCTGGCGGCGCAGTGGTTTACGTGTCCCTGGTCGAGATCCTGCCGAAGTCCGTGCAGGCGCTGGCGCAAGATCACGGGGACCGTGCCGGCTACGCCCTCCTAGCCCTGTTCGGCTGCATCGCAGTTCTGGCCATTCTCGATCGGGTCGTCGCAAACCCGCATGCCGATGTCGCCGCCTGTCGGTCGCGTTGGCCTTCTCGCGGCGGCGGCCGTCTCCGCGCACAACCTGCCGGAGGGAATGGCAACCTTCTTTGCCACGCTTGATGACCCAGTGGTCGGCGGTCCACTCGCCATCGCCATCGCCGTCCACAACCTCCCAGAGGGCATATCGATTGCCGTCCCGGTTTTATTATGCCACCGGCAGTAGACGGTCCGCCGTGCTGGCCACACTGATTGCCGGCTTGGCCGAGCCGGTTGGTGCGATCGTGGCATGCTGAGCATGTGCTTTTCGGCCAGCGGCAGGATCATGTTGGATTCCAGCTGCTGGATCGCCAGGAACGGCACCGCCGTCCACAGCAGCGCATCCCCGCCCGTTGCCAGGGCCAACAGCAGCGGCGGCACCGCGCCGGCCACCCCTCCCCGCAGCGGCACGAAGCCGACGAGGCCGGCAAACAGCCCCAGCGCCAGCGGCGACGGCCGGCCGATCAACCAGGTTCATGGACACCATCTGCGCGCCGAGCCACATCCGCAGCGCATCATCCACCCGTTCCTGCTGGTCCATCGGCACCAGCATCAACGCGCCCCTTGCGGTACATCGCCGGATCAGCAGCCAAGAAAAAGCCGCACACAATCCCGCTGCCTTCAGACGCCGAAAGCTGCGCGTCATACGTCGTCTTCTGCGTCATCACGTGTTACCGACCAAGCTCACGAGAAGGCGTTTAGCCATCCGACACTTATCGTCGGGTGTCTGGGTGAACGTTGCCTTCGCGGTCCTTCTTCATGAACAGCGGCGCCAAGCCTGCCAGCCCCAGGAGGCCGAGCAGACCCCAGTTGAACTCGTCATTTTGCTCATCAGTCTGCACAGAGCCCGGAGCCGGAGCCATCTGTGCTAGAGCCGACTGTGTGAAGGCGGGTCCGATCATGAGGGCTGTCAGCATGGCTGCTGCACAGAGACGTGTGCTCTTCGACATTGTCCATCTCCCCCGCCTGTATAGCGGCCAAGGGGCAACGCTGCTCTCGGCAGAACTGTTCCCGTCTCACATATCCTGACCGTCGATCAGATGACCCTCCGACCTGATCGAGCTCGAGCGCGATGCGCGGATCCTTCCGAGACGGGCGTGAGGTGTGATCACCCGGAAGGTGGCGCGCAGATGCGGCCTTGCAGAGGTAGGAGATGGTTTTGTTGATAGAGGCCAGCATCCGCGGTAGCCCGGTGTGCTCGGCCCTACGGATCGAGGCTGATTAGAGGCGGCCGATCAGATAGAGTGATTCGAGCGACGAGATGTCCCGCATTTTCAGCAATAGAACAGTTCAGCGCGCCAAAGCCTGCGCTTCG
>NZ_JBHMFT010000131.1:0-2001 GCF_051433195.1 Falsiroseomonas sp. E2-1-a20
AGCGCCCACGCTCCAGCAACTCGATTCCGGCAACGGGCTGAGCGGACGCGGCTTCAGGCGATGAACATCGGCTGATTAGAGGCAAGCATGATGCCGAGCAGCGTCTTGAGCGGCTGCGCCCAGTGCTCGGGAGGCCCAATCGGCGAGATAGGAGCTAACAGGCGCACTCGGCTCACGTTCGAGTACTCCTCGGCTGCACGCTGCTCCGCCCGCGCCTTGGCTTCCGCTTTTCAGCGCGTCGGCCTCAAACGCGAAGAGCCCCATGACCTCGTGGTGAGGTCATGGGGCTCTGGGCGCCCTCCGCTTGGGAGGGCTGGGATGGGCGGCTACTCCGCTGTGCGGCCGTGGCCGATCCGGCCGCGGTGGCGCTGCTCGAGCACCGCCGCCTGGAAGGCACGGAACCTGGGCATGTAGCTGAACCGCAGCAGGTAGCCGCCGCGGTTCAGCTCGATGTGGCAGTTCGCGCAGATCAACCAGCCATGCTCCGGCCGGTTCAGGCCGCGATGGAAGAAGTGGTCGAACTCGGCGCCCTCTGCCGACCCGCCCGCTCGGGTGAGCACGGACGCGTTCTCGCAGCAGGGGCACTGGCCACCGTAGGGCTCGGCTGCCACCGTGCGGCGGATGGCCGCCTGGCTCGCCGGCGAGAAATCCCGCCTGGTGCCGAGCAGCAGATCCTGCGTCGAGAGCGTCAGGAACATCAGGTCGGCGGCATGCCGGTCCAGGACATCGAGGATGTCGAGCCGGCGATGCAACCGCTGGAACTGCTGGTCGAGGTTCGCCCACAGCGGGTCATGGCCCGCTGCGGGTGCGTCGTCCGGCCGCTGCATGGCGGCACGGAGGACGGTGTTGCACCAGAGGTGGAACGGCGGCGAGAGGTAGCGGGCGTAGGTCAGCGCGAGCTGCCAATGTGCCCAGGTGCCGCCCTGGTTGCCGCGGACGGTGGCGACGAGGCCGTCGCTGTCGAGGTGGCAAATGCCGGCGAGGCCGGCATTTGGCGCGAACAGGTCGGTGGCGTCGGACGCGTGGGTGCCTGCATGGGTGCGGAAGCGTCCGGTCTCCTCGAGGGCGAGCCAGTCGGAGGGGCGCCGGTTCGGCGGCCGGTCTGCGGCCTGCCACATGTCGGTCAGGTTCAGCATGGCGCCGCGCAGGCGAATGCGGCTGCCCTGGTAGCTGAGGGTGGTGGTGGTCATGGGATCTCCAACACGGGTTCGGCCTTGCTCAAGGGGCCGCGACGGTCGGCTTGGGAGCTGCCGAGACCAGCCGGAGAGAGCGGAGAAGGCGGAGGGGGGTGGGGAGGCGGCAGACGGAGGTTCAGCCCGGCCGCCGCCGTGGCGGGCCCTGGAGGGCGCGCTGCGGGGCTGCCGGGCTGAACCCAGGCCTGGTGTGGTAGCGGGCGCGGGCAACAGCCCACGCAGATACCGCGTCGTGACGCGGCGGACCGGCGCCCCCTCCCCGGCAAAGAACCGGGGCGGCGCCGGGTGAACCCTGTCGTCAGCACCCTCCGTGCCACCGCTGGCAGGGGATGGTTCGCAGAGGCGGCCGGCTCAGTGCCGGATGCGCGGTGCCGGGCACGGGCGGCGTCGAGGTGACGCCGCCCGTGTCCGCCGAGGTGGGATGACAGGGGTGGCGAGAGGCCAGCGCCCCCTCCCCTGCCGAAGCAGGGGTGGCGCCGGATGGCCAGGGGGCCTCGTTACCGGGGCCTTGGTCAGATCCAGCGCCCGGCGGGCTCAGACGGCCTCGCCCCCGAAGTCTGAACAGGTTGCAGTCGGGGGAGCGAGGGCGTCGCGGAGCCGGGCGTGCTCGTGCATCTCGAGCACCAGATATGGAGATGCCATCTCGTACTTTCAAGTTCGCAATGAAATGTGGTGGTGCGGCCTTCTCTGCAGCCGACGCATTCAGATACGGCTTCCGCACCTAATGTTGGGTGTGATGAGGATCTTTCCGGGAGAGCCTTTCGGTTTTTCCGATCCGCAGGACCACCAGGGCGATGCCGGCGGACAG
>NZ_JBHMFT010000132.1:0-1990 GCF_051433195.1 Falsiroseomonas sp. E2-1-a20
CCCCCCTTCTTGCAACCGGTCGTATTTGCGACAGCGGCCGACCTCTCCTGGAATGCTGGCCGATTTCCTTGTCGAAATATCGCAAATCCTTATCCTGAAACCTGCCTCGCAATACTGCCGGGGGCTGACGAGTTTTGGGAGATTAGCATGCTGATTGGCTACGCGAGGGTCTCGACGGACCAGCAAAGCCACGCATTGCAACTCGACGCACTTCGTGGTGCGGGGTGTGAACGCGTTTTTGTCGAAACCGCTTCTGGGGCTCGGACCGATCGGCCGGAACTCACCCGACTGTTGGAGATGGCGCGGCCCGGCGATGTCGTGGCTTGCTGGCGCCTAGACAGGCTAGGCCGCTCCCTCCGACACCTGATGGAGATAGGCGATGACCTTCAGCGCCGCAGCATTGGCTTGCGCTCCCTGACGGAGAGCATCGATACCACAACACCCACAGGGCGGCTTATGTTTGCCATCCTCGGTGCGCTTGCCTCCATGGAACGGGAAACACTGATTGAACGGACTCGTGCCGGGCTTGCTGCCGCAGCGGCGCGCGGTCGTGTTGGCGGTCGTCCCCGCGCTCTCGACGACACCAAGCTGAGAGTCGCCCAGGCGCTTGTCGCCGATGGCGGCCTCTCAATGGCTGAGATTGCCCAGCAGGTCGGCTGCGCTCCATCGACTCTCTACAGATCGTTGCCCGGTGGTCGGGGAGGATCGGCGATGACTGCGACCGTGGCAGACGGTCGAGCGACGGTGCGGGAGATGGTGGCCACGGGCTGACTCGATCATGGCAACTGTCTATCGGCGAAGCTCAACGTGGTGGGTTCGCTTTGTCTGGCGCGGCGTCGAGGTCCGCCGCTCGGCTCGTACATCGTCGAAGGTCATCGCGCAGCGGATGCTCGCGCGGCTGCTTGAGGAGCATCGGCGCCATGACCGTGAAGGCCGTCCACGTCGCACCTATCGCGAGGCGCTTGATCGGTTTTGCGCCGAGTACCTGCCGACACTTAAGGAGGCAACGCAGCGGCGCTACCGAACGAGCTTCCGCCAACTCGCCCCGGCATTCGGTGGGCTCCATCTCGACGAGATCACTCGCGCCCGCCTTGCCGATTACGCGGCGGCTCGGATACGCGTGGGCGTTAAGGCCGCCACGGTACGTCGCGATCTCGCAACGTTCAGTTGCCTGTGCTCATGCGCGGTCGAGTGGGATTTTATCGACACCAACCCGGTCCGGCAGTTCGGCAAGCGCCACCTCAAGGAGTCCCGGCCCCGGACCACCTACCCGACGGTCGAGGAGGTCGAACAACTGGTGGCCCACGCCTCGCTGGCGGCTGGGCGGATCATCGGCATGCTTGCCCAGACTGGCATGCGCATGGACGAGGTGTGCTCACTGGAATGGTCGCAGGTGTCGATCCCCAGACGCGAGGTCAGGTTGAACAAGACCAAGACCTCATCGCCGAGGGTGGTGCCGCTGAGTGATGACGCCATGGGCACGATCCTAGGCACACCCCGGCATCCCACCTCGCTCTACGTATTCTGGCGCGGCGACGGCGAACGCTACACCAGCTTCTCAGGGGCCTTCCGCAAGATTGCTGCGCGGGCCGGGGTAAAGTTCCGCTGCCACGACCTGCGCCACCATTTCGCCTCCGAATTCGCTCAGCAAACCGGTGACGTAGCCGCACTCCAAGCGATCCTCGGCCACAAAACGATCGCGATGACGATGCGCTACTCCCACC
This sequence comes from Falsiroseomonas sp. E2-1-a20, assembly GCF_051433195.1. NCBI lineage: Bacteria > Pseudomonadati > Pseudomonadota > Alphaproteobacteria > Acetobacterales > Roseomonadaceae > Falsiroseomonas > Falsiroseomonas sp. E2-1-a20. The sequence goes on from NZ_JBHMFT010000132.1 coordinate 1,725, forward strand.
TCATGACCAAGCACCTGCACGACGCCATGCGCCGGTTCGGATCGAAAGCAGGCACAAATGCGGGCACGAGCGTTGAGGATGTTGGTACCCATCCTCCTACCGCGTCCAAGTAGATGGCCATCATGGGGCGGGCGCCACCGTGAGGGGAGACCGGCGAACCCTTGTCCTCCCTTGGTCTGCCTGTCCATTTTCCCCGCCGCCTCACTATGCTACACGGCGCGCGTGCGCCGGGTTAGCACAGCGGTAGTGCAGCGGTTTTGTAAACC
>NZ_JBHMFT010000133.1:0-1896 GCF_051433195.1 Falsiroseomonas sp. E2-1-a20
GCCTGGCCCGCCGCCGCCGGCGGGCAGTCTCGGCGTAGCCTGCAACGGGCTCGCTGGTAGAGCACAGCGAGCCCCCGTCGCGGCACTCCACCCGCTGAACCCTGGCACGATCGTGAACTCAGCCGGCTCCGCGACACCCTGACGCAGTTCTTGAATGAGTAGATTCCGGCGATGCCATCTGGATGCAATTAGATTTAGTCGAACGAAATCACACGGGGGGCGTTCTGTCCCTCCTCGTACGTGACATCCGCACCTGCCCACCCACAGCAGCTTCACCCTGCCGCCCCAAGGACCAGAACGATGCAGGCTTTTAACGCGACATTTCCGGCCGGCTCCCGCACCGCCGCGATGGAGGCGAGCCCGCAAGCCATGGTGGCGATGAATGACCGATCGGAAGTCGGGCTGGCCGTGGCGGTGATCTCGGGCAACCGCTCACCCACCTCTGCTGACGCCAGCGTCGGCAGCCGGATCAAGGAACTGCGCCGCGCCGCCGGCCGGACGCAGAAGGAGATCGCCGACATCGTCGGTGTCACCGGCGCGCAGTTCCATCGCTACGAAACAGGTGCGACGCGGATCGCGACCAGCCGCCTGCTCGGCATCGCGACGGCACTCGGCGTGCGGCCGGAGACGCTGATGGGCGGCTCCGCGCCGCGGCACGAGCCGATGGTCGACTTCATCGACGGCGCCACGGATGAGCTGGTCGAGCTGGTGCAGGTGTTTTCCACCATCAACGACCCGCGTCGCCGTGCCGCGCTGATGGCCTTCGCGCGTGCCGTCGCCCGCGGCCAGCCGCCGCAGACCGCGGACCAGACACCGGAGTAGCGGCGGGTCGGGCTGCGGCGCCCTCTGCCGGCCCGGCCGGCGAGGCGACCGACGGGTTGCGTCCGTCATGTCGCTCGGCGGGAGAATGCCGATCGCCGGTTCGCGGTTGTTCTCGGGCGAAGGGCTCAGACGACGTCCTTGAGTTCCTTTGCCGCGCTGAAGGCGATCTTCCGGCTGGCCTGGATCTCGATCGGCTGGCCCGTCCCCGGATTGCGGCCGGTCCGCGCCGGCCGGTCCCGCACCTGCAGGATCCCGAGCCCGGTCAGCCGCACCTTGTCGCCGGCCTTGAGGCGCGTGGTCACCGTCTCGACCAGCCCGGCCAGCACGGCCTCAACCTGCTTCCTGGTCATCTCGTGCGCCTCGGCCAGTTCGGGCGCCAGCTGCTTGAGGGTCACGGTGGCTGCGCTCGGTGTCCTGGTCGGCGTGGCGGGCGGCGTCTTTGGCATTCAGAAGGCTCCATCACGGCATGTGGCCATTGCGCAGAAGAACCTGGCTCTCTGCAGGATCCAGAGAGCACTGATGGCGGATTTTTGTAAGGGTAAGATTTTACATCCCTTGATCACCTCAAAGGTGAAGTACCCGATCCTTCAGGGCCACCTATCTGCGGGCGGGTTCGTCGCTGTTCTCAGGCGAAGGTCGCAGACGACCTCCGGTCCGCCCGATCCGTGGCGCCACCGCCAAGGGCCGCGTCAGGTCCGCGGCAGCAGGCGCTCGGCCAGCATGGCGAACCAGCTGGCCCCGATGGGCAGCAGCGCGTCGTTGAAGTCGTAGCCGGGCTGGTGCAGCTGCGGCTCCTGCGCCCTGCCCCGCCCGGCGCCGAGCAGCAGGAAGCATCCCGGCCGCTTCTGCAGCAGGTGACCGAAATCCTCGGCCACCATCGTCGGCTGCGCCAGCTCCGCCACACCCCCGTCGCCCACCACGGCGCGGGCTACCTCGGCCGCAAGGCGCGTTGCGTCGGGGTCGTTCGCGACCGGCGGGCCGGCAAGGCGGAGGAACACGTCGGCCGAGGCGCCCAGCGTGGTAGCGGTGCCCTCGGCGACCTCGCCGATCCGGCGCACCAGGATCGTGCCGGCG
>NZ_JBHMFT010000134.1:0-1891 GCF_051433195.1 Falsiroseomonas sp. E2-1-a20
AACAGGGCAAGGCCGTAGAGAAGGCCGCGGTCGGCGCCCACCCCGGGCACGCGCCCCTTCATCGTGCCGTAGATCGCGCCGGGTCCGATGCCGATCGCATAGTGGATCGCCATGCCCGCCGCGTGATGCTGCACGGGCGAGAGGCCGGCTCCGGCCATCCTCTCCAGGGTCGTTGCGATAACATGCGCCGGATCCTCCCCGCCGGGCCGGACCCGCTGGGTTCTCCGCCGCGTCTCCGGCTCCTCGCGGCGGTAGTTAAACCAGTCCACCCGGTCCATGACCCACACGCCGGCCGCGCCGGCCAGGGCGCCGAGGGCCATGTCGGCCAGGATGTCACCGTCGCGCCTGTCCACCCGCGTGCCTCCGGTCGTCCAGTGCCCAACAGGCGGGAGCCAAGCTGGTTCCGGCGACCCAGCCTTCGACGGGGCGAGCCTGCCCGCCACCGACAACCGGTTCACGCTCTGCCACGCTCTGGCTGCCGCCGCGTTGGTCCTTCTGGACGACGACAGGACGAGGCCGCGGCATGGGCAAGAACCGGCTCCAGGTGATCTGGGATGCACTGCGGACGAGCCTCTGGCTCGTTCCCGGCCTGATGGTCCTGGCCGGTGCCGGGCTTGCCTGGGCCATGCTGGCGGTGGATGCCGGGCATGGCGGCGAGGACAGGGTGCGGGGCTGGTGGATGAACGCCGGCAGTGGCGAGGATGCGCGCAACCTGCTCTCCTCGCTGCTCACCGGCGTAATCTCGATGGCCGCCATGGCCTTCTCCGCAACGGTCGTCGTGCTGACCCTCGCGGCCAGCCAATACGGGCCGCGGCTGATCCGCGTCTTCCGCTCCGACCTGACGACCCAGGCCACGCTCGGCACCTTCGCCATGTCTATCGTCTATCTCGTCCTCATCCTGCGTGTGGTCCGCGGCGACGCCGAGTTTCAGGACGTGCCGCACGTGGCAATCAGCCTCGGCACGGCGCTCGCACTCGCTTGCGTCCTGGCGTTGCTCGTCTTCATCCAGGAGATGAGTAAGATCGCCGTCGCCAACGAGATCATTGCCCGCGTCGGGCGCGAGTTCGACGAGGCCATCGAACACCTTCCGCCGCTGGAGGAAGACCACAGGCGCGGGGGCGGCGAGGAGGAGGCCTCGCGGGGGGAGACCTGGCAATCGGCTGTCGCGGTCGCCCAGCGCAAGGAAGGCTATGTGCGCTCGATCGATTATGATGCCCTGGTAGCCTGGGCGGAGCGGCACGATGCGGTGCTCCGCCTCAATTTCCGCGCAGGCGATTTCGTCGTCGCCGGTGACCGCCGCATCCTGGCGCTGCCGCCTGGGGCGGCGGAGGCGGCGGAACGCGACGCCATCTGCGAAGCCGCCTTGGTTGGGCGCGAGCGGACGCCGACGCAGGACCTTGAGTTCGCCGTGCGTCACCTTGTTGAGGTGGCAGTGCGGGCCCTCTCGCCCGGCATCAACGACCCCGCGACCGCGATCGCCGTGGTGGACCGGCTGCGCGGCTGCCTGGCACGGCTGTCAGGACGGCAACTGCCGAGCCGGAGCTTGCACGACGCGACGGGTCGGTTGCGCGTGGTACGCCAGACGACGACCTTCGGCGGCGTCCTGGACGCCGCCTTCAACCAGATGCGCCAAGCCGGGGCGGGTCACCCGGCGGTGGTCATCCACCTCATCGAGGCGATCGCCCGCATCGCCGAGCACGCCCGGACAGAGGAGCAATGCGACGCACTGGTGCGCCACGCACGCATGATTGCGGACGCCGGCCATCGCGAGGCGGCCGAGCCACGGGACCGGGAGGACATCGCGCAGAGCCTAAAGATGGCGGAGAGAAAGCTTGACCACGGAGAAGCTGCAGGGCGGGGCAAGGAATCCGCACGCCCGGGTTCCCCCGCG
>NZ_JBHMFT010000135.1:0-1808 GCF_051433195.1 Falsiroseomonas sp. E2-1-a20
CTAGGGCCCGTTAGCGCCTGAACGCTGGGGCGGTCTTGGCGTTGAGCCGCCTTTTGGGAGCGGCTTTGGTGCTGACGGACGAGCAGTGGGCGGTGCTGGAGCCGCTGGTGGAGGCCTGTCGCCCGCACGCGAAGGTCCCGCCGAGCAACCTGCGCCGGACGATCTCCGCCATCATCTGGCGGCACACGAACGGGGCGAAGTGGCGCGCCGTGCCGGAGGAGTTCGGGCCGTGGTGGATGGCGGCCCAGACCTTCATCCGCTGGTCGCGGCTTGGCGTCTGGGAACGCCTGCTCGCCATGGTGCAGGCCCGCGGCGTCGAGCTTGGCATGGCCTTCCTCGACGGCACCTCGATCCGCGCCCATCAGAAGGCGGCAGGAGCCGCCAAAAAGCCGCCGCTCCGCCGCAACGCGGCGCTGGTGAGGCGCTTGGCCGTTCTCGCGGCGGCTATGGCACCAAGGCCTGCGTGATCGCCGACGCGGCAGGCCGCGCGGTCGCCTTCGCCCTCGCACCCGGTCAGGCGCATGAACTGCCCCACGCCATCCCGCTGCTCGCGCGCTTGCCGGGCGTGCCGGTCTGGGTGGTGGCCGACCGAGGCTACAGCAGCCACGCTTTCCGCGAGCACGTCTGGGACCTCGGCGCACGGCCAGCGATCCCGCCGAAGGTCAACGAGGCGCCCGTCGCCTATCCGGCGCCAATCTACGCTAACCGCAACCGCGTCGAGCGGCTCTGGGCCCGGCTAAAGGAGTGGCGCGCCGTCGCCACCCGCTACGAGAAGACCGCCGCGTCCTTCCTCGGCGTGCTCTGCCTCGCCGCGGCCCTGGACTGGCTCAAGCCTCGCCGGACCTAGGCCGGCCTGCGGAGCAGCGCCTCGATTACGGTCAGCCGGCCGTCCTCCGCGCTCCGGGCGACGTTGATCTGGAGGTCCCTGATCCGCTCGCCCATGAGCGTCTGCAGCCCGAGCGGCGGCAGGCCCTGGGCCTCAAGGCGCCGGCGGTTCTCCCGGAGATCCGGCATGACTTCCTCGGTCTTGTCGCGGAACACCACGACCTCGAAGCCAGCCGCGAGGATCTGCTCGCGCGTCTCCTCCGGCGCAGTCAGGAAGCTCGTCGCCGGGCCTGCCGCCCAAGGGAGCGGGTAGTCGGGCTCTCCTCTCGGGCCGGCGCCATAGTGGGAGGTGTAGAACAACCCGCCCAGGCGCAGCACGCGCAGCGCCTCCGAGTAGAAGCGCACCTTGTCCGGGACGTTCATCGCCACGTTCTCGGAGTAGGCGCGGTCGAATTCACCCGCCCCGAAGGGCAGGTCGGTCGCGCCACCCTCGACGACGCGCACGCGCTCGGAGAGGCCGGTGGCCGCGTTCAGCGCCTCGGCGGCACGGCAGAACTCGGGCGTCAGGTCGACGCTGGTCACATGGCAGCCGAAGCGCGCCGCGAGCCAGCGCGCGGGGCCGCCGATCCCGCCGCCGATGTCGAGGACGCGCTCGCCGGGGCGGGGGTCGAGGAGCGCCGCCATCTCCCGCGTCGCTTTCAGCCCCCGGCCGTGGAAGTGGTCGAGCGGGGCGAGGGCGTCGGGCGTGACCGGCGCCTCCGCCGCCCTGAGGGCGGCGAGGATGCGGGCTGCGATGCCCTCGCTGGCGTAGTGGTCCTTGACCGTGCCGCCCGTTGCCGCGCTCATGTCCCAACCCTCGCTTCCAGGCCTCGCGGATGCGGATCGCCCGAGGCGCCGCCGCGATGATAGGACGCCAGAGGGCCCGGTCGTCGAGGATATCGCGCCGGGCCGCGCAGATGCCTTCAAGGCCTAACGGACCCTAG
>NZ_JBHMFT010000136.1:0-1804 GCF_051433195.1 Falsiroseomonas sp. E2-1-a20
TCGCCTTCTGGAACTGCAGGTGCGTCTGCGGGCCCAGTTGACGATGTTCGAGCGTGCAGCAGGCGCCACGTCTCCAGCCGCCTCCAGACCGACCGGTGCCTCACTCTTGTAGCCGTGGCCGCCGAAGTCCCGCGCGCCCTCCCCAATCTGCTCACCGGATCCAGCTGTTCTGCGCGAGGATGTGGCGCGCGAGCAGGCGTCCGCGTCGGCGCTGTTTCATGCCGAAACGAAGTGGCGGACGGCCGAGGCGGTGCGGTCGGGGCCGGCGGCATGCCGCGCCTTCCAGCAGACCCATGGGTAAGGCCACTTTCACGGGAAAGTGCTGCCCCTGGAGCCGCAACTCCACGACCTCCTTCCTCTTAAACGTTCGGTCTGCATAGAAGTACAGTTGTCTATACAACTGGACTTTTGTAAAGAACACCACTGCTCCATTCGCGCAGCAACACGAAGTCTCTGTAAACCATCAAGCTTCTCGGTATAGAAACAGGGCCCTGAACGATGTCCACTCGAGGACAGACCATCAATGAATATCGTACTCAGATTGCAAATATGCGTCTAATAATAAACCAAATATTTAACAATGAAATTTTGCACAGAACAGACGAAGCTAGCGAATTGGTGAACAGTCACTATGATCTCATTGCATGGGCAAAAATGACCATCTGTCTTTTGCAGAAGGTGGTAGATCGCTACGATGCCGGCTCGGAGCGCGGCTCAGACTTGCCCTAATATAAGTGTTACGTCAGAACGACAAACGGATGCCTGAGTAGGCGCGGTTATTGCTAGTGCTGACAGGTTGAACGGCGGCTTGGTCACAGCCTCAACCAAGGCTACAGGCCCTGGGCCAGGCTTATCGGGCCTCAGGCGGGCGGCCCGCGGTCCATTATCGCCATGCGCGCCTCTATCCGGTTCAGCGTCGCCCGCATGTCCACCACGTCCGCCAGCATCCGGTCCATCGTGCACTCCATGCCTGACAGCCTGCCCACCATGCGGACCAGTATGTCCGCCGCCTCCGTCGCCTGGGCCGGCGTCATGCCCATGCACTGAAACTCCGCGCGCAACTGCACCATGTCCGCCGAGGTCAGGTCCTCCCCGCACATGTCCTCGGCCGTCATGGCCGCCGTTCCCGCATCGGCACCACGTTACCGGCGGCCAATGGATCCGGCGCTACAAGCCGGTTCTGCGCAGCAGGGACCAGCACCGACAACGCATTTGTTGGCGCCGCTGCGCGAAAGGCCGAGAGGTCCTTGGGATCAACCGTGACTATCTTTCCTGTGGCGGCCACAGCCTGAAGTGCGGGGCGCTGATTGCCGGCATGAGCCGCGGCGCCCACCCGGCCCAGCTCAAGTGTTTTGGACGCCACAAGCGCTTGATGCCGTCGGCGAACACCTCGAATTCGGCAACCTGTTCGACCAACCCCCGCTGCGGGGACGCTGTAACCAGCCTGGGCAGGGCGCTCGGCCGCCGTATAGAAAAAAGGCCCCGACGCGTGACACGCCGGGGCCAGTTGGATGAGTCAGGGAGGACAGCCAGAATGCCGCCCCTACGGAGCGGACGGCAAGCACGCCGGCTCAGCCTTTTCGCCACATCTCGATGGCGCCGTGCTTGCTGCGCTGCGCACTACCGGCACGTAAGGACAGGCGTGAGCATTCTATGGAATGGCTGGCTCGTCAGGCTGCAGAGTAGCGACTGGCAATGGGTGGAGGCTGCGGCCGGGCTGCGGAGGCTGGCGATCCCGACTGATGCCGCCTAGTGCACTGACTCAAACGGAAGGTGCAGGGAGTCTGGCCAGTTTGCCGAGGAT
>NZ_JBHMFT010000137.1:0-1790 GCF_051433195.1 Falsiroseomonas sp. E2-1-a20
CGCGCCATGGCGGCAAAGGTCGCTGCTCCTACCGGCCCGGCCGCCACGCCTCCGCCTCGATGCGCAGCGCAGGCCACGTTTTGCCGACGTTGACGGAGAGCAGCGATAGCCCGGCGATCTCCGGCGGCTGGCCGCCGGCTTGGCAGCGGAGCCGGTCGAGCGCCTCGCCCCCGGTGAGGCTGGGCCGGCCGTGGCGATCGGCGCCACCGGGAAGCGCCGGAAGCGGCAGGGCCGGCGTCGGGCATTGCGTCGCGAATTGATAGGCCGCGAAGTCGGCCAGGGCGCGCGGCCGCGTGGCGCGGCCGGCGACCATGTTGGGGTGGTCCTGAAACTGCGCGCCGGGCTTGTCGGGCATCAGGCGGGCCGCCCGCGGTCCCCCTCCGCCATCTCCGCAGCGCGCGCCGCCGTGCGGTCGATCGTCTCGCGTATGGCGGCCACGTCCTCCGCCAGATGCTCCAATGTCGCCACCATACCCACCAGTAGGTCCGCCGCCTGCGCCGCCTCGGCGGGCGTCAGGTCCTGGTGCCGCTGCAACTCCATGCGCAGCCGCAGTAGGCCCGGCGAGGGCAGGTTCGCCAGGCCTATGTCCTGCGCCGTCATGGCGTGCGTTCCGACAGCGCCACCATGTTGCCGCCGGCCAGCAGGTCCGCCGCCACCAGCTTGTTCTGCCCGGCGAGAAACAGCGCCGCCATCGCGCTCGCCGACGCGCCGAAGTCCGTCTGCGCCAGCACCAACAGCACCTTTGCAGCTGCCGCTGTCTGAACCTCCGCTGAGGCTCCTGGCAACAGCACCGCGATACCAGCCGCCACGGATCGCAGAACAATCTGGCCGACCTCTGACGCCTGTCCCGTCGCCGCAATGCGCCACGCCTCGCGTTCCAACGCCGCGTGGTGGCCTACGGGGTCTTGGTCGGGATCAAGCATGTCGTCCTCCGCGCCGCACAGGACCAAGAAACGCACCGTGAGGTTGTAGCCGTGCAGTTCGTGCCCCCAACGGGCAGCACGAGGCCGCGGCCATGGGGATGCGGGTGCTGCGGACGATGGAGACCACGCTGGCCCGGATGCGCGACCGCCTCCCTACCGACGCTGCGAGATTTCGACCTGGAATTCCTGCATGTCGTAGGCGTTGCCGTTCAGCAGGGTGCTCCACATCCGCACCTGCCCGGCCACCGCGACCGCTTCCCTGATCTCCTGATCGGTAGCACCCGCCGCTCGCGCTGCTCGCGTATGTCCTGCCACACAGTAGGTGCAGGGAATTTGCGCGGAGACGCCGAGTGCGATCAGCTGTTTGGTTTTCGCGGGCAGTTCACCGCCGGAGTAGATGGCCTGATAGCCACCCCAGGCATTCTCAAGGAGGTGCTGCGGGGTGACCTGACGCATCCAATTCGGTGGGTCGGCCGCGTAGGCCCCGGCGGCCAGGATGACGATGACGGAAGATGCTACGAGAGCCTTCTTCATCTCTGTATCCTCCACTGCGCGTTCGTCGCCGGATCGCAGATGAGGTCGCCGCTGTGACGCCCCTCAGGAGCCAATCTCAGCGCACTCACGCTACCACCCCACAACACCCAGAGGGGAAGGGAAAGCCGCACCCTGGAACCCGGCTCTCAACGTCTTGAGCCGCCGAATTTACCCGGTAAGAGAGAAGCTTACCGGACACAACCCAGCCCAGGCCCGTCCCCCGCATGCCCCACCCCCCTGCCCCGCCCGCACCCCGCCCCGACAGCCTGCCGGCCGCCTTCGACCTCACGGAGACCGCCGACCGCGCCCGCGGCTACGCCCACCAGGCCCGCT
>NZ_JBHMFT010000138.1:0-1656 GCF_051433195.1 Falsiroseomonas sp. E2-1-a20
TCAGCCCTGGCGCATCATGTCCATCGGACTGCGGGACTGGGCATATGGGTTCTGATCAGTGGGAGTTGGTATCAGCGCAGAATGCCCGAGATGGCCGACGACGAAGCGGCGCTGACGGCGGCAATCATCGACTGGGCGCGGCAGTACGGGCGGTACGGATACCGCCGCATCACGGCACTGCTGCGGGCTGAAGGCTGGCGGTGCAACCACAAGCGCGTGGAGCGCATCTGGCGGCGCGAGGGGCTGAAGGTGCCGCCGCGGCAGCCGAAGCGCGGGCGGCTGTGGCTGAATGACGGCTCCTGCATCCGCCTGCGTCCTGACCGGCCAAACCAGGTCTGGGCTTATGACTTCGTCGAGGACCGCACCCGGGATGGCCGCAAGTTACGCATGCTGTGCGTGGTGGACGAGTTCTCGCGCGAGGCGCTCGCCATCCGGGTCGCGCGCAAGTTGGGGGCGGCTGATGTGATCGACGTGCTGGCGGACCTCTTCATCGTCCGCGGCACGCCAGCCCATATCCGTTCCGATAACGGGCCGGAATTCGCGGCGACGGCGGTGAAGGGCTGGATCAGCGGTGTCGGTGCCAAGACCGCCTTCATAGAACCCGGCAGCCCGTGGGAGAATAGATACGTGGAGAGCTTCAACGGCAAGCTGCGCGACGAGCTGCTGGCAGCCGAGATCTTCAACACGCTTGCTGAGGCAAAGGTGCTGATCGAAAATTGGCGAGTGCACTACAATACAGCGCGCCCGCATTCCTCACTCGGCTACCGGCCGCCCGCACCCGAGGTGATCATGCCGAGAGCCCCTGCCGCGGCCACCGGTCCTGGTCCGGCAGGATCAGCCCAGCCTGCTACAGCGACAATCCACTAAAATTTCCCCCGGACCACTCAATGGGGGCTGGTCAGACGTCGAGTTGGACGAGCGCCCCAGCCCCGAGGCGGCGCGCGCCGTCGCGGAGGAGGAGGCCGATGTCGGAGTTGCGGCGAGCCATGCGGACCTGTCGGGTCTGGAGGCCACGCCCTTCCGGATCGATCGCCTGGTGCTGGTCGCGCCGCGCGGTCATCCCCTGGCTCGCCGCGAGCGGATCGCCTTCGCAGAGGCTCTGGGGAGCGAGTTCGTGGGCCTGTCCGGCGATGTGGCACTTGGTGGGCACCTTGACGGGCACGCCGCACGAGCGGGTGGGCGGCTGCGGACGCGCGTGCGGGTGCGTGGGCTGGACGCCGCCTGCCGCATGGTCGCCCTCGGCGCCGGCATCGCCGTGGTGCCAGAGGTCATGGCGCAGCGATCGGGCGACGCGGAGGCGCTCGCCTTCGTACCCCTGGTAGATTCGTGGGCTGAGAGACGGCTGGTCGTCATCGTGCGGCGCCGCGACGCGCTGTCGTCCCATGCCCGGCGGCTGGCGGAGCATCTCGCCGGAGCTGCCTAAGGACGGAGCGGGGGCGCTCGGAACGTCCGCATCCCGCGTCCAACTTGCCGGACGCTGGTTCGCCGTTGCGGCCCTAACGGGTGGTTATCCGCTTGAGCGCGTTCCAGGTCGCGTCGGTGACGAACCCGTAGACCAGGTGCGCGACCAGCCCGCGTGCATGTGCCTGCCAGGGATAGCGCCTCGGGTGGGCGGACAGGCCGGCGGCTGCATTGACCAACTCGTCCTGCAGCAGA
>NZ_JBHMFT010000139.1:0-1623 GCF_051433195.1 Falsiroseomonas sp. E2-1-a20
CTAGCCCATCCTATTCATCGTGCTGACGCTTTTCCTGCTGCCTGAGTGGCGGACGCGCGTCGGGATGGCGCCTGTTGCATCGCTGTTTTGGTCTGGACGTGATGGGCGTTGGGGTTGCGGGATCTGGTGCATTTGGGGCGCTCGCCCCATGCGTCACGGTCCGGTGGGCTGGAAGCCGAGTGCGATGCCACGGAACAGAGCTGCTTCGGGGCAGGCGGCGGCAAAGGCGATGCGGACCCGTGTCGCGGTCTCGGTGATGCGGGCGGCGATCTTGAGCAGGCGCATCCGCAGCGTGGTGAACTCGGCGGTGGCCAGCGCCTGCGGTTTGGGAATGGCGTCGCGCACCGTCAGCATAAGCCAGTAGGCGGCGGTATGCAGCACGAGGCGCACTTGGTTGGCGAGCGCCGAGCGGCAGCTGGTGCGGTCGGAGGCCAGCTGGCTCTTGTGCAGTTTGATGAGATTTTCGGCCTGTCCGCGGGCGCAGTAGAGCGTGTCGTAGAGCCATTCGGCGCTGCCGCTTGCCAGGTTGGTCACCACGAAGCGGATGTCCAACCCTTGCGTGCTGGCCTCGATCCGGGCCGCCACGCGCCGCTCGCAGCTCCAGGATTTGGCGCCGTAGCGGGTCTCGGCATAGCGACGCAGCACCGGGGCTGCGGCCTCGGCGCGGCGCACCCGGACATCGTCGGCAGTGGCCTCCACCAGGCGGCTCAGCACGGCGTTGCCCGCCAGGCCGAAGATGAAGTCCACTGCATTGGCCTCGCACCATGCCATCACTTCGGGGCGGGCGTAGTGACCATCGCCGCGCAGGGTCAGCCGCGTGGCTGGCCAATGGCTGCGGATGCGGCGCACCAGGCGTCGAACATGGCCGCGCACTTCCTGCCCGGACGGTGTCTTGCCCGGGCGCAGCAGGATCGCCACCGGGCGTGCGGTCGCGGTGTCGTAGACATGGATCGGCAAGAAGCAGCGCTCGTCGTAGTGCGCATTGAACAGCGAGAGCTGCTGATGCCCATGCACGACGTCGACGGTGTCGTCGATGTCCAGCGTGACGGCGCCGGGCGGACGGCGATAGCTGGCGCAGTAGAGGTCGACCATGGCGTAGGTCAGGCGCACCACCTCGCGCAGGTCGGGTGCGTTCTCCCAGCGCGACACGGTCGGCTGCGAGCACAGGTCACGGCCGGTGTCCGGAAGCCGCCCGCAGGCCAGCTTGAAGCCGGGATCGCTGCGCAGATGATCGAGGTCGTCGGCATCCTCGTAGCCGCAGGCGATGGCGAGCATGCGGGCGCGCAGAATGTCGGCGACGCTATGCGTGATGAACAGGGGATTGCGCGGATCGGCGATCAGCCCCGCGAGCCTCTGGGCGATCCCCAGGCGCCGCTCGGCGGAGGCCAGCAGCAGGACGCCACCGTCCGAGGTGATGCGTCCGCCGTCGAACGCAGCGGTGAGCTTCTTGCGTCCGATGGCTGGAAAGCCGAACGCTTCAATCGTATCATCGCGCATGGCGGGTGTGGCTCGGCATGATCGTGTGGACAGGATGGCTTCGACACCCAATCCATAAACATGATCAACAGCTTACGCGACACCCGCCAGCCGAATTATTGGCGCACGCTGAATAAGAGCGGCTAG
>NZ_JBHMFT010000140.1:0-1544 GCF_051433195.1 Falsiroseomonas sp. E2-1-a20
CTAGGTGCCCTGATGGCCTGACCCGAATAGTGATCGACCACAAGCCGTGTCTTTACTTGGATCCGTTGCCCCCCCGGCACCCTTCCCGACGAGGTTCCGCCTTGCCATCGCATGCGACCCGAGAAGGGCCTGACGCCAACCAGGACGGCGCTTAACCAGGCCGTCAAGCTGCCCGACGGATGGGGACCACCTCAGTGTCCACGGCCCCGGCTCAGGCTCCAGCGCGACACGTACATTGAGAGGGAGCCCCACCATGCAGCACGAAGGGATTTCCCGCCGCCGCATCCTCGGCATCGTCGCCGCCGCGCCCGGCCTTGCGCTGCCGGGGCTTGCGTTGCCGGGTGCCGCCGCTGCGGCGGAGGCACCGCCGGTCACCTGGAGAGGCCCGGTGCTTGGTGCCCTCGGCCAGATCACGCTGCATCATCCGGACAAGGCGGTGGCGGAGCGCCTGATCGCCTCGTCCCTGATGGAAATCCGTCGTCTGGAAGCGATGTTCAGCCTGTGGCGCGACGACAGCCTGCTCTCGGAGTTGAACCGGCGCGGCGCCCTGGCCGCGCCGCCACCGGAGATGGTGGATCTGCTGTCGCGGGCGCTCGATGCCGTGGAGCATACCGGCGGCGCCTTCGACCCGATCGTCCAGCCGCTCTGGGCGCTGCACGCGGCGCATTTCGGCGCGCCGGGAGCCGATCCGGCCGGCCCCGCCCCGGCGGCGCTGGAGGCGGCGCTGGCGAAGGTGAGCCATACCGGGCTCCGCGTTACGCCAGATCGCGTGGTGCTGCTGCGTCGCGGCTTGGCGGTCACCCTGAACGGCATCGCGCAGGGCTACATCACCGACCGTGTCGTGGCGCTACTGCGCGTCGGCGGGGTGGCGCGAACCCTGGTGGACCTCGGCGAGGCAAGGACGATTGGCGCGCGTTCCACGGGCAGGCCCTGGCTCGCCGCAATCAGCGACCCGGAAGCGCCGGGCGCAACGTGGGGCGAGGCGGAGCTGACGGATCGGGCCCTGGCAAGTTCCGCCGACCTCGGCTTCGTCTTCGACCGCGCGGGCCGGTTCACCCATCTGCTCGACCCCCGCAGTGGGCTCAGCCCAAGGCTGCATCGCGCCGTCTCCGTGCTTGCGCCGGAGGCGACGCTTGCGGATGGTCTCGCAACCGGCTTCGCCTTGATGCCGGAGGATGCGATCAGGATCGCGCTGCGCGGCCTGGACAGCGTGGAGGTACGCCTGCTGCGGCATGACGGAAGCATAGCCCGGCTCAGCGCGGCGTAACGGTGCGTCGGTTCAGCGCGGCCCACGCCTGAAGACGTTGGTGACCGCGACCAGTGTGGCGGCGAGTGTTGTTGCCCCCGAATTCCCGGACAGGATCAGGCTGTTAACGTGGCACGGCTGAACTGGCGCGGGATACGGTTCCACCCGCGACCCGTCCTCGAAGGCCGATCGGCCAGGGCATCGGGGCCGCAGCTTTGGTGGTTTTCGTGTCGGTTCAAGAACGTTGCTGCCGGCCAGCTCAACTGGCGCAGCCTCCGCCGGGCCGGCGGGTGCAACT
>NZ_JBHMFT010000141.1:0-1539 GCF_051433195.1 Falsiroseomonas sp. E2-1-a20
CCGCAAAAATGCATGAAGGTTGGCGGACACGAGCGCAAGCCGTTGATCTGATGTAGGATTTGGTTGTCGAGACCCATCCGCATCGATTTGGACGCCCCATGTCCGCCAGCGACGACGCTACTGCCATCCTGCCCGGCCTGTCACCGATTCGCGGGCGGGCGATCGAGGCCCGCTTCGATGGCGCCCTGATGTCCTCCAATGGCGGCCTGCTGGTCCTGCGCGAAGTGGAGCAGCGGCTTGGGATCGCCAAACGTCTTGCCGCCTGCATCCACGACCCGCGGGCGCCTGAGCGGATCCTGCACGGTCTCGACGAGATCATCCGTTTCCGGATGCTGATGATCGCGGCGGGCTACGAGGACGGCAACGACGCCGATAGCCTTCGCACCGACCCGCTGTTCAAGCTGGCGATGGATCGACTGCCCGAACACGGCGACCTGTGCTCACAATCCACCGTGTCGCGCGCCGAGAACCTGCCGGACCGGCACGCCTTGCTGCGCATGGGCCGCGCCATGGTCGACCACTATTGCCAGAGCTTCCGCCAAGTGCCGCGCCGCATTGTGCTCGACATCGACGACACCTTCGACGCCGTGCATGGCGGTCAGCAGTTGCGCCTGTTCAATGCCTATTACGACGAATACGGCTTGCAGCCGATTGTGGTCTTCGATGGCGAAGGCCGCATGATCACCGCCCTCCTCCGCCCCGCCTGCCGCCCGACCGGGCGACAGATCGTGTTCTGGCTGCGTCGCCTGATCGCAGCTCTGCGCGACAACTGGCCGCGCGTCGAAGTCCTGCTGCGCGGTGACAGCCACTATTGCACGCCGGAAGTGTTGCGCTTCTGCCGTGCTGAACGGCTCGACTACGTCCTCGGCGTCGCGCCGACCACCACGCTGCGCAGGCATGTCGCCTTGCTGGAGGCCAGCACGGTCGTGCGCGCCGCCAGGGCAGGCGGCGAGAAGCTGCGCCGTTTCAAGGAATTCCATGACGGCGCCGCAAGCTGGGATCGCGTCGAACGCATCATCGCCCGCGTCGAAGCCGGACCGCAGGGCGTCGATACCCGCTTCATCGTCACCAGCCTCGACGGGGTCCGCGGCCGCACCATCTACCAGGAGATCTACTGCGCCCGCGGCCAGGCCGAGAACCACATTAAGGCCTGGAAGACCCATCTCGCCGCCGACCGCACCTCATGCTGCCGCGCCACCGCCAACCAGATGCGCCTGTTCCTGCACATCGGCGCCTACTGGCTAATGTGGAGCCTGCGGGCTGCCATGCCGCGGCGTTCCATCTGGCGGGTGGCGCAGTTCGATACGCTACGGCTACGCCTGATCAAGCTGGCCGCCAGGGTCGAGGTGCTGAAGCGGAAGGTGCAGCTCCACCTCCCGCGCTCGACCCCAAACCAGCCGATCTTCGCCTACGCGCTGACCCGGCTGTCCCGCATGGTCATCTGACCCGTGGGGCATCCGCCCCGCATCGCCACGTCCGTTCAACCCCCAACGCCGCCGCCAATGCGCCCGCCCAACACCGAAGTCCGGTGCGCGAACC
>NZ_JBHMFT010000143.1:0-1471 GCF_051433195.1 Falsiroseomonas sp. E2-1-a20
CTAACGCGGCATGACCGCACCCCGACCCGCAGCCAACGCCCGCAAGCCCTGGACCGAGGCCGATGACGCAGCGCTCCGGCGGCTGGCCGAGATGAACACGCCGCCGAAGCTGATCGCCGAACAGTTAGGGCGCTCGCTTGTTTCCGTGCAGGAGCGAGCCACCCGGCTCCGGATTGGTATTCCGGAAGGAACACGCCGGCGTCGCATGGACGCGGAGCGGTCGTAGCCGGGCGCTCCGACAGCCCAGACAAGAAAGGCCCCGGCATGGGATGCCAGGGCCAGTTCAGGGGAGCTTCAGGATAGACCCCTCGCGCCTCCGGTGCCGCGCGGTTCAATGCAGGGGTTTGCATACAATTGCACCCTGAGGCATATCGCGGAGGTTCCCGGTCGGCGAGCGTTACGCCGGCTCTGAATGCGCCGGGGGCGGGCGGTCCCGTCCGCCCGTTCCCGCTGCGCCGGCCTTGGCTCCGGTCGCCGCCGGTTCCACCTCGCCCTGATCTGGCCGGTGGTGAGAACGCCCCATTACCGCGCCTGAGACGGCGCTGCCTTGGGCTACGCGTTCTCGACCACCGGCAAGGACGGCCGTAGGTGGGTGGGACCTGCCGAGCGGGATGGATGCCGCTGTTCCGCGATCCGCTGATGGTCGCGCAGCAGGGCCAGACTGGCTTCCATGGTCCGCAGCACCCGCATCCCCATCGCCGCGGCCTCGTGCTGCTGGTTGGCCACCCTGTCCGCCACGATTTTCCGTTGCCGGACCAGCTTGGCCTCCGCCGCGACGATCCGGGTCTCGATGGTGACCTCGGCGGTGCTCTCCATGGCGTCCGATCCCTTGTCCGTTGCGCTATTAAACCAACGCCGGGAAAGCGGAGGCGGCATGGCGGGGCTGGGGCGAGTTTGCGGCACCTCGCGTTAGTTATGTCCGATAAACTTCCCTTATCGGACACTGTTTTGGGGCGCAACCGGGGCCGGGGAGGGGGGTCTGGCGGTTTATTCGGCTTGTTTTACTTCAAAGCCGGTCTAAGGTAACCCATATCGCGCAACCCTCTGAAAGGGACGCCTTTTGATGCCCGCCGACGCCGCGCTGCTCCGCGCCCTGGCCCGCGCCGCCGCCGCCTTGGCCCGGCTCGACCAGGCCAGCGCCCAGCACAAGCTGCTTCCGGCGCTGCTGCACCGCGCCCGGCTCGACGCCGTGCGCCGCCAGGCCGCGGTCGACGGTTTCCTGATCGACCCCTGGCACCTCGCCGCCCTGACCGAGGGCCTGCGGCCGCGCCGCCTGGCCGGCGCCCAGAGCCTCGCCGAGGCCGGCGGGGTGTTCGAGGCCGGCCGCGCCGCGCTGGCGCTGCACCGCTGGCTCACCGCGCCGGATTCTCGGGACGAAGCCGAGGTCCAGGCGGCGTTTCGGGCGCTGCAGGCCAGCACCGCGACCGGCGTGGCGCTGCTCGACGCCGCCGCCGCCGCCTGGCACTGGCTT
>NZ_JBHMFT010000144.1:0-1444 GCF_051433195.1 Falsiroseomonas sp. E2-1-a20
CAGCCCGTTGACGAAATCGGCTTGGCCTGATTCTGACATCCGTGTTGGATGAGAACAGGTGTCGGATGGCGCTGGGTCGGCAGCGGGATCGTCAGTCGGAGATGCTGGTGTCGTGGTCGGAGATGCCACGCTCGCCGGGGCATGCGTTCTACGACCGGCTTCAGGCTGAGCTCGTCGCGGCCGGGTTCGACGGCTTCGTCGAGGGGCTTTGCGCGGCGCAGTATGCGGCGCGGCGTGGCCGGCCGTCGCTGCCGCCGGGGCGCTACTTCCGCATGCTGCTCGTCGGCTACTTCGAGGGCATCGACAGCGAGCGCGGGCTGGAATGGCGCTGCGCCGATAGCCTGTCGCTGCGCGACTTCCTCCGCCTCGGCGAGCGCGAGCGGGTGCCGGACCATTCCTGGCTGAGCCGCACGCGCTCGCGACTGCCGCTCGAGGTGCACGATGCGGTCTTCGCCTGGGTGCTGCAGCGCCTGGCCGAGCGCGGCTTGGTGAAGGGCGAGCGCATCGGCGTCGACGCCTCGACGATGGAGGCCAACGCGGCGCTGCGGGCCATCGTCCGGCGCGGCAGCGGCGAGGGCTACCGCGAGATGCTCAACCGCATGGCCCGCGAGAGCGGCATCGAGACGCCGACGGCCGACGACCTGATCCGGCTGGACCGTGCCCGCAAGGGCAAGAAGCTGTCCAACGCCGATTGGGAAAGCCCGGCCGATCCCGACGCGCGCATCGCCCGGCTGAAGGACGGCCGCACGCGGCTGGCGCACAAGCCGGAGCACGCGGTCGACCTCGACACCGGCGCGGTGGTCGCCGCCGAGATGCACGCCGCCGACCGCGGCGACACCGCCACCCTGCCAGGCACCCTGGCGAGCGCCGCGCGGCATCTCGACACAGTCGAAGCCGCGCCGAGCCCAGAGGCGCCGGCCGAGCTGGTGGCGGACAAGGGTTACCATTCGCGCGAGACGCTGAAGGCGCTCGACGATGGCGCGTGGAAGACGCGCATCTCCGAGCCGAAGCGCGATGGCTTCCTGCGTTGGCATGGCGACGATGCCGCCCGCCGCGCCGTGGTCAACAACCGCATCCGGCTGCTCTCCGGGGTCGCCCGCGCCGCCTTCAAGCTGCGCGCCGAGATCGTCGAGCGCTGCTTCGCCCTGGTGCTCGACCGCGGCGGCATGCGGCGCACCTGGCTGCGCGGGCGGAAAAACATCCAGAAGCGCTACCTGATCCACGTCGCCGGCTACAATCTGGGATTGATCATGCGCCTGCTGACCGGCGCCGGGACACCAAGGGAGTTCCAGGCGCGCCTATCTGCGTGCCTTGCCGCCATCATCATGCCAAACGGCTGCCCGCTGCTCCTGCTGATCGTCGTCGCCGGAGATCAGACCGCCGCCATCGCCTTCAGCTTCGGGCCAGATCCTCAAAGCTGAACGACGACTTCATCAACGGGCTG
>NZ_JBHMFT010000145.1:0-1408 GCF_051433195.1 Falsiroseomonas sp. E2-1-a20
ATCGTGGTATGGTGCGGGCAAGTTCGCGAGCGATGCAGAGCCGCATGGTGGTGATGGAGTTGGCGACGTGCCGTTCAGGCCGGATCGGCGGCTCCCCGTGGCCGGTATGTTTTGGGAACGTCAGGCGCTTGGATGAGTGAGGTGCTGCGTTCTGCTGAGGGGGGAAGGGCCGCCCTTTCGGCGACCAGGAATCCGTAGGCTGCAATGCAGAGGCTGGCGTGGTGGTGGAAGCCACGCCAGCCGCGGCCCTCATAGTGGCCGAGGCCGATCTCCTGCTTCATCTCCTGATAGTCGCGCTCGATGCGCCAGCGCAGCATGGCGTGGCGGACTAGGCTGGTGCGGCTGGTGGTGGCGGGCAGCGTGGAGAGCCAGAATTTGCTGGGCTCGGCTTCACCAACGGGCCATTCGATCAGGCACCACTCCTCGGCGCGTGGCGTGGCCGCCTTGTAATCGCGGTGGGCGGGACGGACGCGAATGGCTGCAAAGCGGGAGGCGAGTGGGGCGTTCGTGCCCTGGCGCCACGTCACCCGTCGCCACGCACCTTTGGGCAGACCGGCAGCGAGGTCCTTGGCCGAGACGGGCTTATGGTCGGCGCTGCGGCCGACGCGGGTGGGCGGACGCCCCCGCCCGCTCCAGGGCTTGGCCGGCAGCGGTGCCTGGCCTGGCGGCCAGAGGCTGGCCGAGGACTGGATGCCGACGACATAGGCAAGGCCGAGGGCGGTGATGCCATCGCGGAAGTCGGTATCCACGCCATATCCCGCATCGGCCAGCACGGTGCCGGGCGGGATGCCATCGGCCTGCGCCGTGCGGATCTGCTCGAGGGCGATCTGCGGCTTGGTGGCGAAGCGCAGGTCGTCGGGCACGCCAGCCTTGCTGCGCCGCTCGGCATCCTCGGCCCAGGCCTGTGGCAGATAGAGCCTGTAGGCCACCGGCAGGCTGGCATGCTCATTGGCGACGGAGAGGCTGACGGCGACCTGGCAATTGTCCTGCTTGCCGAGTTGGCCGCAATACTGCCGCGCGACGCCGACGGAGTGCTTGCCCTTCTTGGGGAAGCCAGTGTCGTCGATGATCCAGGCCTGGATCGGCCCGTGCTGCTGTATGGCGGGCAGCACGCGGGCGCGCACCACGGCGAGCACTGCCGCGTCGGACCAATCAGCCTTGGCGATCAGGTGGTGCAGCGATTGATGGGCGGCCTGGACCCTCCCAGGCTCGACGCGCGCGGCCATCGGCTCGATGCTCTTGCGCTCGCCCGGCAGCAGCAGGCCTGCGCAGTAGCTGCGAGCAGGAGCGACGCGGTCGGCATGGCCGAGGGCCACGCCAAGCGCCTCGACATAGGCGGAAAATCGCGATTCACTGCTGCCTGATGAGAATGAACGACCCACCCACCGCCTCCATGCGCGAGAATCTC
>NZ_JBHMFT010000146.1:0-1408 GCF_051433195.1 Falsiroseomonas sp. E2-1-a20
CAAGGTGGCCGGGGTGCGCGAGGCCATCCGGGCGGCACGTGCCCACGTCATGCTGCTGCCGGCCTATTCGCCCGACTTGAACCCAATCGAACAGGCCTTTGCCAAGCTCAAGGCCGGGCTCCGCAAGGCAGGCGCCCGCACGCGTGAGGCGCTGTGGAACACCATCAGCAAACTGCTCGATACCTTCAGCCCCACCGAGTGCCGTAACTACCTCACCAACTCAGGCTATGCATTCGAGTAAACCAAAAATGCTCTAGTGTCCTGATTCTGTAGTTCCTCCGATTTGGAGGGTTCGCTGGCAGAAGCGCTGGATAGCGGCGAGGATGTCGTCGGCGGACCTGGTCCAGCGGAAGGGCTTGGGATCGGCATTGTGGGCGTCGATGAAGGCGATGATGTCGCGTTCCAGGGCCTGGGTTGAACGGTGTAAGCCGCGCCTGATTTGTTTTTCGGTGATCAAGGCGAAGAAGCGCTCGACCTGGTTGATCCAGGAGGCACTGGTCGGCGTGAAGTGGACGTGCCACCTCGGGCGCTTGGCCAGCCAATCGCGGACCGGCTTGGTTTTGTGGGTGGCGTAGTTGTCCATGACCAGGTGAACGTCGAGGTCGGCTGGGACATTGGCCTCGACCTGGTCGAGGAACTTGCGGAACTCGCTGGAGCGGTGCTTCGGGTAGCAACGACCGATCACAGCACCGGTGGCCACGTCCAGCGCGGCGAACAGCGATGTGGTGCCGTGGCGGGTGTAGTCGTGTGTGCGCCGCTCGACCTGGCCCGGTCGCATCGGCAGCATTGGCTGGGTGCGGTCCAGCGCCTGGATCTGCGACTTCTCATCCACGCAGAGCACCAAAGCCCGCTCGGGCGGGGCCATGTAGAGGCCGACGATGTCGCGCACTTTCTCGACGAACAGCGGGTCGGTCGAAAGCTTGAAGGTCTCGCTGCGGTGCGGCTGCAGCCCGAAGGCGCGCCAGATGCGATGGATGGTGGACGGCGCATAGCCCACCGCCTTGGCCATGGCGCGCAACGACCAGTGCGTGGCACCGGGTGGCGTCGTCTCCAGGGTCAGGCGGATGGTTTCGGCGACGTTGTCATCGCCGATCTTTCGCGGCGTGCCGGGGCGAGGCTCATCCAGCAGCCCATCGAGGCGATGCGCGGCGAAGCGGCGCCGCCATTTGGAGACCGTGTTGGCGTCTGCTCCCACCTCGGCGCAGATCGCCTTGTTCTCCAGCCCCGCCGCTGCGGCCAGCACAATACGCGCTCGCCTTGCCATCGCCTGTCCTGTCTTGCGCGCACGCGACAGCGATTCCAGTTCCCGGCGCTCAACGCCTGTCAGCTCAATCGACGCCGCAGCCCTACCCATCGCAAGCTCCCTACGATCCCTATCAGAACCGTAGAAACTTCTCGATCAGGACAC
>NZ_JBHMFT010000147.1:0-1376 GCF_051433195.1 Falsiroseomonas sp. E2-1-a20
TAAGGTTCTCACGGAATCGAGAGAAGGGGGCTCGTGATGGCCAGAGGAATCGTACTTGTGCCGGCGATGTCCGTGCCGCTCTGGATCGGCATCTACTACGCGGCCAGCTTTCTCTTCTCGGCGGCGTAGCCCCGGCGCCAGGCGCGCCCGCTGGTGCCTGGCATGTCGCTCAGGGCGTTGGCCTAAGCGGCGATCCATCAGCTGCCGCCTCACCCGCCGCTACTCCGGCGTCTGGTCCGCCGTCTGCGGCGGCTGGCCGCGAGCAACGGCGCGGGAGAATGCCATCAGCGCGGCACGGCGACGCGGATCGCTGATGGTGGAGAACACCTGCACCAGCTCGACCAGCTCATCCGTCGCGCCGTCGATGAAGTCGACCATCGGCTCGTACCGCGGCGCGGAGCCGCCCATCAGCACTTCCGGCCGCACGCCGAGCGCCGTCGCGATGCCGAGAAGGCGGCTGGTCGCGATCCGCGTCGCACCCGTTTCGTAGCGATGGAATTGCGCGCCGGTGACACCGACGATGTCGGCGATCTCCTTCTGCGTCCGGCCGGCGTAGCGGCGCAGTTCCTTGATCCGGCTGCCGACGCTGGCGTCGGCGGAGGTGGGTGAGCGGTTGCCCGGGATCACCGCCACGACCCGCCCGACTTCCGATCCATCGTTCATCGCCGGCATGGCTTGCGGGCTCGCATCCATCGCGGCGGTGCGAAAACCGGCCGGAAATGTCTTGTTGGCAGCCTGCATCGTTCTGGTCCTTGGGGCGGCATGGTGAAGCTGCTGTGGATGGCAGGTGCGGAATGTCACAGACGACCAGGGAGAGGACGCCCTGCGTTATCTCGCTCCGGCGTAGATGATCGCCGCCGAGGCTGGCGCAGCAGCGAAGGCAAGACCTGCCGCCAGCACGGACGCGGCGAGGGTGGTTGGGGGAATTTCCATGGGAAGCTCCTGCAGGTGTCTCGTTCGACTGCGAAACATGCAGCAGGATTCGTGCCAGCGCTTTGCGGTCGCTTAACGCATTGATCACGTTGCAATTTACTGCAACGAAAGAGGAGGGTTTGCGGCAACACGGAATATTCGTAAACGAAACCGACATTGCCGCTCTGGATCGGCATCTCCTACGCCGCCAGTTACCTGTTCTCGGCCGCGAAGCTCCGGCGCCAGGCGCGCCCCGTCTGTGCCCGGCACGTCACGCATGGAAGCCCGGCACCCCTTCAGGGCGAGATCCGCGCCCAGCGCCTCTGTGACGCCTGCGGACCTCGATCAGGGGCGCCGGCCGCTCACGACAGTCCAAGCCGGCGCGCCCAGGACCCCGGTCTGAGCACCGGAAGGGGGCGCGATCTGCGTCACCTGGAACCGGTCCGCCACCGCCTCCGGCATCG
>NZ_JBHMFT010000148.1:0-1367 GCF_051433195.1 Falsiroseomonas sp. E2-1-a20
AAAAAACGTATGGCCCGCCCTGTCTGCAAGCGATTTCACGACCTGGTCTGATCAGTCTACGCCAACGTATCCGGTCTCAGGGCACCGCCCTGGCCAAGATGGAGATCCGCGCGTCCCGGTCCTCATAAACTTGACGGCGTCGAGCGCCATTTTTTTGGTCAGGGTTCCCGAACGCCGGTCGACTGTCAGGCCATCTCGTTTCCACCACCCGCAGACCTCATACAGCCGCCCGCGCCGGGTGAGCGCGAGCAGCCGATCTCGTTGGCTACGACACCGTCGCAGCCCGCATCTCGAACTTCTGCCCGCTGCGGAGCACTGTACAGACGATCCGCGCCAGCTTGGCGGCGAGCGCGACCACCACGGTGTTCACATGCGCCCGTGCCATCAGGCCACGCAGCCAGCCGCCCAGCGGCGTCTCGCTCTTGGACAGCGTCGGCAGGGCGGCGCGAGCGCCGTGGATCAGCATCTTGCGCAGGTAACCGTTGCCACGTTTGCTGATCCCCAGCAGCTTCGGCTTGCCTCCTGTCGTCATCTGCCTCGGCACGAGCCCGAGCCAGGCCGCCAGATCCCGGCCCCGTCCGAAGGTTTCGGCCCTACCGATCGCGGCGATCAGCGCCGTCGCATTCAGCGGCCCAATGCCCGGGATCGTTAGCAGCAGCCGGGCCGCCTCGTCAGTGCGGGCTTGCTGTGCGAACTCCTCGTCGAAGGCCAGAATGCGCCGGTCCAATTCGCGCCATTCGGCGCGCTGGTCCTCGATCAGCAGCCGGGTCCGTGCGCTGAGCCAGACCTGCTCTGCGGTCAGCAGAGTCTCGAGATGCAGCTCCAGCTTGCGTCGTCCTTGCGGCACGATGATACCGCGCTCCAGCAGGAAGGCGCGCAACTGGTTGATCAGCGCCGTCCGCTCGCCCACCAGCCGG
Source organism: Falsiroseomonas sp. E2-1-a20 (assembly GCF_051433195.1). NCBI lineage: Bacteria > Pseudomonadati > Pseudomonadota > Alphaproteobacteria > Acetobacterales > Roseomonadaceae > Falsiroseomonas > Falsiroseomonas sp. E2-1-a20. The sequence goes on from NZ_JBHMFT010000148.1 coordinate 918, forward strand.
TCACGGGCGCGGTGCAGGCTCTGCATGTCGAGTTGCACCTCGCTCTTGAGCTCGACAAACCGCATCGTTGGCCGGGTCGCTGCCTCGGCGATCGCCTCCGCGTCGCGGTCGTCGTTCTTTTGCGCCTTCACGTAGGGGCGTACGTACTCCGGCGACATCAGCCGGACTTGGTGACCCTGGTCGCGCAGCCTGCGGCCGAGGTGATGCGCTCCGCAGCAGGCCTCCATCGCCATCACGCAACCCGGCAGCCCTGCCGCCAGCTTGACGACACCTTCCCGCTGCAGCCGCCGTCGCAGCACCACCCGCCCGGTGGTATCCAGCCCCACCACGCTGCAGCTATTTTTGCCGAGGTCGATCCCCAGAACCGTGATCTGCATCGCTCCCGCTCCCGTTCCTCAGGTTGCCCTGCCAGCCTAACGCCACAGGGAAGAGGGGCGGGCCATTCCATAA
>NZ_JBHMFT010000149.1:0-1363 GCF_051433195.1 Falsiroseomonas sp. E2-1-a20
ATAGGCCCGACGCAAGGCGCGGTACGAAGCCGTCGGTCGATGGCGGCCAGCTCGGGGTCGGCCGCAACGAGGGCAGCTATTCGCGCCTCGATCTTCGCAATGCGCCGGTCGAGCAGAGCGACGACGCTGCGGATGTCGGCGCACGCGTTTAGGTCTGCAGTCTGCTGCAGACGTGTCGCTTCCTGCTTGCGCATCTCGACGAGCTGACGACGACGGGTCGCTTGGGCCTGAAGCGCACTGTCCGGCGTCAGCACTCTTGAGACAGATGAGGGGAGTTGAGGAACGGAGGGTTTCTGGCTCATCGTAACAGCCAGGAGAGTGAAGATGAGCCAGAAATCCTCCGCCCCCGCCGCAGCCAAGCCGCCGGCCGAGAAGGTGGTGCGCGACATCCGCCGCGCCACCCGCAAGCACCACTCGGCCGAGGACAAGATCCGCATCGTCCTCGAAGGCCTGCGCGGCGAGGAGAGCATCGCCGCCCTGTGCCGTCGCGAGGCCATCGCCGAGAGCCTGTACTACGCCTGGTCGAAGGAATTCCTGGAAGCCGGAAAGCGCCGCCTGGCCGGTGACACGGCGCGCGCCGCCACCACTGACGAGGTCAAGGAACTGCGCCAGGAGGCCCGAACGCTGAAAGAGGTCGTGGCTGAACAGGCGCTCGAGCTGCGCTTACTGAAAAAAGCATGATCGCGGCTGGGGCGACCGTACATGAGGTATCCCGCCCACGAGAAGCTCGAGATCATCCGCCTCGTCGAGCAATCCCACCTGCCGGTCCGGCGTACGCTGCGCCAGTTGGGTGTGCCGCCGGCGACGTTCTATCGCTGGTACGACAGCTACCGGAGCGGCGGCCCGAAAGCCCTGGCCGATCGGCCTTCGCGGCCCGATCGCGTGTGGAACCGTATCCCGGAACCGACACGCGACGAGATCATCGAACTGGCGCTGGCCGAACCCGCGCTGTCACCGCGGGAACTCGCCGTGCGCTTCACCGAACAGCAGCGCTACTTCGTCTCCGAAGCCTCGGTCTACCGCCTGCTCAAGGCGCATGACCTTATCACCAGCCCGGCCTTCGTCGTGGTCAAGGCGGCCGAGGAGTTCCGCACCAAGACCACTGCGCCCAACCAACTGTGGCAGACCGACTTCACCTACCTCAAGGTCATCGGCTGGGGCTGGTTCTACCTGTCCACCGTGCTTGACGACTTCTCGCGCTACGTCATCGCCTGGAAGCTCTGCACCGGCATGGCCGCCAGCGACGTCACCGAGACGCTGGAGATGGCGCTCACCGCCTCTGGCTGCACCCAGGCCCGCGTGCGGCACCGACCGCGCCTGCTGTCCGACAACGGGCCCTGCTACATCGCCGGCGAGTTGGCTC
>NZ_JBHMFT010000150.1:0-1352 GCF_051433195.1 Falsiroseomonas sp. E2-1-a20
CGCAGCACGCGTTCCTCGCGCGGCGTCAGGCTGGACAGCACGCGGGTGGTGGCTTCGCGCAGGTTGGACTGGATCGCGGCATCCAGCGGGATGATGGCGTTCTTGTCCTCGATGAAGTCGCCGAGGTGGCTGTCCTCCTCGTCGCCGATCGGCGTCTCGAGGCTGATCGGCTCCTTGGCGATCTTCAGCACCTTCCGCACCTTCTCCAGCGGCATGCCGAGTTTTTCCGCCAGTTCCTCCGGCGTCGGCTCGCGGCCGATCTCGTGCAGCATCTGGCGGGAGGTGCGCACAAGCTTGTTGATCGTCTCGATCATGTGGACCGGGATGCGGATGGTCCGCGCCTGGTCGGCGATCGACCGCGTGATGGCCTGCCGGATCCACCATGTCGCATAGGTGCTGAACTTGTAGCCGCGGCGGTACTCGAACTTGTCGACCGCCTTCATCAGGCCGATGTTGCCCTCCTGGATCAGGTCCAGGAATTGCAGGCCGCGGTTGGTGTATTTCTTGGCGATGGAGATCACCAGGCGCAGATTCGCCTCGATCATCTCCTTCTTCGCCTGCGTCATGTCGCGCTCGCCGCGCGATACGGTCTGGTAGACGCGGCGGAAATCCGGCACCGGCAGGCCGGTATCGGCGGCGACGCGAGCGATCTCGGCGCGGATCGCCTCGGCGTCGTCCTTCGAGCGCAGGACGAAGGTCTTCCAGCCGCGCGTCTGCAGCTTGCTGATGCGCTCGAACCAGCCCGGATCCAGCTCGCTGCCGCGCCACTGCTCCAGGAACTCCTCGCGCTTCACCTTCTGCGCCTCGGCGAGGCGGAGCACCTGGCCTTCCAGCGTGGTCTGGCGCCGGTTCAGGCCCTTGAGCTGGTCGACCAGCTCCTCGATGCGGTTGTTGTGGAGATGCACCTTCTCCACCAGCGCCACCAGCTCCTGGCGCTGCTTCTCATAGGTCTTCTCGTTGCGCTGGGACGTCTCGCCGCCGGAGGTGTAGGCATCCATCCGCTTGGAGGACAGCTTCTGCAACTTGCCGAACAGGCTCTCGATCTGCTCGAAGGCCACCAGCGCTTCCGGCTTCAGCTTTTCCTCGAGCGCGGACAGCGAGAGGCCGACGCCCTCGGCCGCCTCGTCGCCTTCCTCATATTCCTCCTCGGGCGGCGGCGTGCCCTCCGGCGTGTTGGCGCCCGCTGTCGCCTCCAGGTCGATGACATCGCGGAGAAGCATGCGGCCTTCCTTGACCGCGTCGTGCCAGGCGACGATGGCCCTGAAGGTCAGCGGGCTTTCGCACAGCCCGCCGATCATCATGTCGCGGCCGGCCTCGATCCGCTTGGCGATGGCGATCTCGCCCTCGCGCGA
>NZ_JBHMFT010000151.1:0-1349 GCF_051433195.1 Falsiroseomonas sp. E2-1-a20
AAGGGGAAACGCCCAGTTCGCCTAAAGTGTTCCCGTCCGCACATCCTGACTATCGGCCAGGTGGGCCTTGCTCACCGCCGCACAATCTCGATGAAAGGAACAGGTTATGTGTCGGACCAGATCCAGCGTCCTACCCGGCCGGATACGCCGCTGCGGCGGATGAAAACCGCCTCCGACTACCACGCCACGCTGATCGCCTACTACGCCGCACTTCATCCGGACGCGCCTTCGGCTGAGGTGGAGCGCGAGGCGGACGATGCCATAACTCGACTTGGCGAAGCCTTCTACCTGGCACTGTTCGACATCGGGGTTACTGAGCAGGGTGCGGAAGGCGAGCCAAGCGCCGCCAGTGAACCCCGGCTGCGGCTGCTGGCGGCAATCTCGACGCTGGTGCCGCTGCCATCGCAAAGCGAGATGCAGCAGCGCCGGAAGGCCAAGGCGGGGGTCCGGAGGCGTCGGGCAGAGGAAAGGCGGGTGGATATGACTAAGAAAATGCGGAAGGCAGCGATCCTTGCCTGATAACAGACTGGCCTGGCGCGCAGTTTCAGCACCATTCCAACATGGTTGCAGGCCGCACCGTGCTGCTGCGACTGCTGGCCGGCTTGCCGATTACGAATTCGTCACGCAGTGCCCGACGCCGGCCTGCGGGCTCCGCCGCTTCCCGGTGACGCCCATCGCCGCCGCGCCGCCCGGCACTGGTGAGAGAAGCGCTGGCCCGGCTGCGGTGCCGCGCGGCTGCGGCGACACGCTGGCGCCTGCCGTGAGCCACTCGCGCAGCTTGGACCATCGCCGTCGGCCGCTGCCGTTCTTGACGGCGATGGCCAAAGCGCGGCGCTGCCCGACCAGCACCACCAGTCGCTTGCCGCGGGTCACGCCGGTGTAGAGCAGGTTGCGCGCCAGCATGGCGTAGTGCTGCGTCGTCAGCGGGATCACCACCGCCGGGTACTCCGACCCCTGCGCCTTGTGGATCGTGGTCGCATAGGCCAGCACCAGCTCGTCCAGCTCCCCGAAGCCGTAGACCACCGGCCGCCCGTCGAAGAGCACCGTCATTTCGCCCTCCTCCAGGTCGAGGCCGCCGATCACGCCGAGGTCGCCGTTGAACACCTCCCAGTCGTAGTTGTTGGCCACCTGCATCACCTTGTCGCCTGGACAGAAGGTCCAGCCGAAGCGCTCCACCCGCAGCTCGCCCGGCGGGTTCAGCGCCTGCTGCAGCTCCAGGTTCAGCGCCCGCGCGCCGAGGCCGCCGCGGTTCATCGGGCACAGCACCTGCACGCCGCGCACGGGGTCAAGCCCGAAGCGGGCCGGGATCCGGTCGCGCACCACCGCCAGCAGACGGCGCACCCCCTCCC
>NZ_JBHMFT010000152.1:0-1340 GCF_051433195.1 Falsiroseomonas sp. E2-1-a20
GCTTGTTGAGGTGGACGGCCCCACGGCATCGCGGTGTGCCAGTGTTTGGCTGTTGAGACTCAAACAGGGAGCCGTCCGATGGCATTCAAGCGGATTGCTGTTGATACGTCCAAGGCCGTGTTCACGGTTCACGGGATCGATGAGGCGGACTGTGCCGTGCTGCGGCGCGACCTGTCGCGTGCCCGGTTCGAAGCTTTTGTGGCCTCGATCGAGCCCACGGAGTTTGTGCTGGAGGCCAGCGGCGGTGCCCACCACTGGGGGCGGATGCTCGAGGCGCGCGGACATCGGGTCCGGTTGATCCCGCCGCAATACGTCAAGCCCTTCGTCCGGCGCGGCAAGAACGATCGCGCCGACGCCCAGGCGATCTGCGAGGCGGCCGGGCGACCGGGAATGAGCGTCGTTCCCGTGCGCTCGCTGGAGCGCCAGGCGCAGGCCATGGTATTACGCGTCCGGGAACGACTGGTGCTGCAGCGGACCCAGCTCATCAACTCGCTCAGAGGCCATGCCACGGAATTCGGCATCGTTGTGGCCAAGGGCAGCAGCCGCGTCCCCGAACTGTTGGAGCGCCTCAAGGCAGACGATGGTGTTCCGCCTGCGGCAATCCGTGAAATGGAACGCCTCGGGCGGTGCATTGCGGTGCTCGACGACGAGATCTCGATCCTGGACCGGGAGCTGGCGGAGGCTGCCAAGGTGCACGAAGTGGCGCGGCGGCTGACCGGTGTGCCCGGCATCGGGCCAATCAGCGCTATGACGCTGGTGCTCACGTTGGAGCCCGCCCAGTTCGAAAGCGGCCGCCACATGGCTGCGTGGCTTGGATTGGTGCCGCGCGAGCACTCCTCAGGCGGCAAACAGCGGCTCGGCCGCATCAGCAAGGCGGGCCACTCGAGGATCCGCCAGCTGCTCGTCCTTGGCGCAACCACGGCCATCCGGCATGCCCGGACGGGCAGCCGGAACGGCTCACCGTGGTTGCTGGCATTGCTGGGGCGTAAGCCGCGCAAGCTCGCGGCCATCGCCCTGGCCAACAAGATGGCCCGCATCGTGTGGGCCATGATGGAGCGCGGAACAGCTTATCGCCCGCCTGCGGCGATGGCCTGATCGCGCTCCGGTGCCGAGAGGGAAGGGCAACGACGCAAGATGACGATCGGTCGGACCGACGAGCGGGAACACGCCGCGTGATTCAACGGCTTTCCGAAGCCGCCAGCTTGTCTGGCGCCCGCTCGCGGACCTCATCTGGGCCAGCGGTCATCGGCCGCACCAACAGGCCGGACACATGACCGCATCCAGACCTCGTCATCCGCGTCCGAACCCTTGTCTCAAAGGGGCCGTCCACACATGAATCA
>NZ_JBHMFT010000153.1:0-1303 GCF_051433195.1 Falsiroseomonas sp. E2-1-a20
CGAGGCCGAGCAGGCCGGCGCCGAACAGCGCTAGGCTCGCGGGTTCCGGCACCGGGGTCGGCGGCGGGGTGGTGCTGCCGTTGGTGTCGAAGAAGGTGATGTGGGAGAAGCCCGGATTGCCTGGGAAGTAGGTGTCGAGGTTGGCGGTGAAGGACGTGATCGCCGTCGTCAGGTCGTAGAACAGCGCGAAGCCGTTCGCCTGCTTGATGGCGAAGTAGTGGATCTCCGGATCGCCGGCGCCCGGCGTGTAGTTGAAGCTGAGCACATTGGTCGCGTTGTTCAGGCTGACCGTGAACTCGCTGCCGTTGATGGTCGGGAAGTTGCTGCTGATGTCCTGGCCGCCGCCGGATTCCCGCTTGTAGATGGCGGGGGAGGCGCCAGGAGTGGCGCCCTGCTGCGTGCCGGTGGTGGTGGCGTAGCAGTTGCTGAAGCCGCCTGCGCCGCCGCCGCACTCGTTTCCAGAGAAGTTGCCGGCGTAGATGATCGCCGCGGTGGCTGGCGCGGCAGCGAAGGCAAGACCTGCCGCCAGGATGGAGGCGGCGAGGGTGGTCGAGGGGATTTTCATGGAAAGCTCCTGCGTGTGCCTCGTTCGGGCTCGAAACGCAAAGCAGGATTCGTGCCAATAATTTACAGATCTCTAAAATATTGCAATCGTTATGTTTTATTGCGCCGAGAGGGGGGGTTTGCAGCAACGAGGAAGATGCGTAAGCGAAACCGACATTGCGATGCACGCCATCAGGCCGACAGAGGAGTCGCGAGGCCTACACCCCGCGAATGGCGGAGCGACTGTCGTGAGCAGCGAGCCGTCGAGAGGCCATGGCCCACGCTTGGTCGCCGGCGAGCGTTCACCAGAGAGTGGCAGTGCCGGGCCGGCAGAGATGGCCGCCGCCAATCCGCCTATAGCCCGACCTTACTGGCGGCGTTGTCGCGGAAGAGGCCGCCGCGGCGGACATAGCCGCGCAGGGTGGCGGCGGAGCGGTGGCGGGTCTGCTGCATGATGGCGTGTTCCGGCACGCCGGCGCGGGCGGCCGAGGTCGCGAAGCCCGCGCGCAGCGAGTGCCCGGCAAAGCCCGTGGGGTCGTAGCCGGCGGCGGCGACGGCGGCCTTCACCACCCGCGCCACGTCGCGGTCGGACAGCCGGCGGGCGGTGGCGCGGCCGCCCCTGGTCACCGAGACGAACACCGCTCCGTCCCGAATTCCGGCGGCCTCCTGCCAGGCCTGCACGGCCCGCACTGGGCAGGTGAGTTCGTGCTGGCCGTGCGGCAGCGCCACTTCCGTGCCGGCGCCGTCGGGGTCCGTCTTC
>NZ_JBHMFT010000154.1:0-1299 GCF_051433195.1 Falsiroseomonas sp. E2-1-a20
CAAGACCGACCCCGACGGCGCCGGCACGGAAGTGGCGCTGCCGCAGGGCCAGCACGAACTCACCTGCCCAGTGCGGGCCGTGCAGGCCTGGCTGGAGGCCGCCGGGATCGCGGACGGCGCGGTCTTCGTCTCGGTGACCCGCGGCGGCCGCGCCACCGCCACCCGCCTGTCCGACCGCGACGTGGCGCGGGTGGTGAAGGCCGCCGTCGCCGCCGCCGGCTACGACCCCACGAGCTTTGCCGGGCACTCGCTGCGCGCGGGCTTCGCGACCTCGGCCGCCCGCGCCGGCGTGCCGGAGCACGCCATCATGCAGCAGACCCGCCACCGCTCCGCCGCCACCCTGCGCGGCTATGTCCGCCGCGGCGGATTGTTCTTGGACAATGCCGCCAGCAAGGTCGGGCTGTAGGCGGACGGGCGACGGCCATCTCTGCCCACCTGACGCCGCTTCTCTCCGTTGATCGCTCGCCGGCGATCACACGTGGGTCGCGGCCTCTCGGCGGCTCGCTGCTCACGACATTCGTTCCGCCATTCGCGGGGTGTAGGCCTCGCGACTCCTCTGTCGGCCTGGTGTCGCACCGCAATGTCGGTTTCGTTTACGAATCTTCCTTGTTGCCGCAAGCCCTCCTCGTTCAACGCAATTAATTGTAACGTTATTAATGCGTTAAGCGGCCGCGAATCACTGGCACGGATCCTGCTCCACGTTTCGTAATCGAACGAGACACCTGCAGGAGCTTCCGATGAAAATCCCCTCAACCACCCTCGCCGCCTCCCTTCTGGCGGCAGGCCTTGCCTTCGCTGCCGCGCCAGCTACGGCGGCGATCATCTACGCCGGCAACTTCAGCGGCACCGAGTGCGGCGGCGCGGGTGGCTTCAGCAACTGCTACGCCACCACCACCGGCACGCAGCAGGGCGCCACCCCCGGCGCCTCGCCCGCCATCTACAAGCGGGAATCCGGCGGCGGACAGGACGTCAGCAGCAACTTCCCGACCATCACCGGCAGCGAATTCGTGGTCAGCCTGAACGAGGCGACCAACCAACTCAGTTTTGACTACACGCCGGGCGCCGGCGATCCGGAGATCCACTACTTCGCCATCAAGCAGGCGGACGGCTTCGCGCTGTTCTACGACCTGACGATGGCGATCACGTCCTTCACCGCCAACCTCGACACCTACTTCCCAGGCAATCCGGGCTTCTCCCACATCACCTTCTTCGACACCCAGGGCAGCACCACCCCGCCGCCGACCCCGGTGCCGGAACCCGCGAGCCTGGCGCTGTTCGGCGCCGGCCTGTTCGGCCTCA
>NZ_JBHMFT010000155.1:0-1255 GCF_051433195.1 Falsiroseomonas sp. E2-1-a20
GATGGCGCCCTCGGCCTGGGCGTGATGCCTGGGGCGGGCCGAGAGCTTGCGGTAACCCAGCTTGCGCGCCTCTCGGCTCAGCGTCTGCATCGAGACCGAGACACGAAACTTTTCCCACAGCCATTGGCCGAGATCGCACAGCCGCCAGCGCACCACGCCATGCACCGCTGGAACTGGGCCGCGGTCGATCTGCGCTGCCAGCGCGTGGCGGTGCGCGTCTGTCAGCAGTGGGGTTGGTCCGGGCGCCTTGCGGTCGCGCAGTCCGTCCGGCCCCTCGGCGTTGAAGCGCATGACCCAGTCGCGCACGATCTGCAGCGTAACATGGCCCAGCCGCGCTGCCTCCGAGCGCGTGCCGCCGTCGTAGATCGCCGCCAGCGCGAGCAGGCGACGGGCCTGAGCGGCGTCCTTGCTGCGCCGCGCCAGCCGGCGAAGCTCGGGAGCGTGGAAGTCGGTACGCAGGGCGATGGCACGTGTCATGATGAGCCTCCGTTGCTCACCAGGGTGAATCACATCGCACCCTCGTCGGGGAATCCCCTTCGTGAGTCAGCAGCCGAGAGAGTTGGTATGAGTCGAGCGGTGCTGTTCCAGCACACGACAGGCGAAGCGCTCCGAGACATCCAGCCTGGCCACGACCTGTGCCACACAGGCCCGACGCCGCGCGGCGCTCAGAAGTTTCCCGAAGCGGCCTCCTTGAGCACCAGCTTCTCCAGCGTCAGATCCGCCACCGCCTTCCGCAGGCGGCCATTTTCCTGTTCCAGCTGCTTCAGGCGTTTCACCTGATCCAGCTTCAGACCGCCGTATTCAGAACGCCAGCGATAGTAAGTCGCCTCCGTCACGCCAATCGCCCGCACCGCCTCCGACACCGCTTTGCCCTGTGCCATGAGCACCTCAACCTGCCGCAGCTTGGCGACAATCTCCTCCGGCTTGTGATGCTTCCGTGCCATCCCTTGCCCCTCCGCTTTGCCTCCGGCCCCTCATAGCCGATGGCCCACTTCTAGGGGGGCAGGTCAACACGGAGTGATGACAAAACCGGTCGATCCCGGGGCCCTGCTAAACCCGTCTCTGTCAGCGCGTCATCGAACGCGATTCTCTGATTGGGAGCGGGGCCGCGGATTTCATCAGGGCCCGCGGTCATGCGCACCGCACTTCGAGGCCGGACACATGACCGCACCCGACCGCGGCGTCGTCACACCAATAAGCCCTTGCATCGTGGGGGTCGTCCACACATGACCGGTGCCGCACGCTTCGATGCCTA
>NZ_JBHMFT010000156.1:0-1183 GCF_051433195.1 Falsiroseomonas sp. E2-1-a20
CGATGCCTTCGACATGCTGTACGCGGAGGGCGCGCGAACGCCGAAGATGATGTCGGTTGGCCTGCACATGCGGCTGATCGGCCACCCGGCGCGGGCGGCCGGACTGCAGCGGCTGTTGGACTACATGATGCAGCGGCGCGACGTGTGGATCGCCAAGCGTGTGGATATCGCGCGGCACTGGGCGGCGACGCACCCGTATGCGGGGAAGGGCCTCAACGAGTAGCCGCGGTCGTCCGAGGCAGCGAGGCGTGGCCGCACGTCACGCCTCGCGCGACTGGTCCGCGCCACCTTCAGGCGACCGTACCGATTCCCATCCGCTCAGCGGAAGACCAGCACCGGGATCTTGCAGCTGCGCAGCAGCGCCGTGGTGGTGCTGCCGACGATCATGTTGCGCAGCCGGCCATGGCCGTAGGCGCCCATCACCAGCAGGTCGATGCCGGCGGTGGCGACATGGCCGGCGATGGCGGTGTCCGCATCGCCCTGCAGCACGGTCTGCGTCGCGGACTTGCCGGCGGCCGCCAGTTGCCGCGCCGGCTCCGCCAGCAGCGCACGCCCCGTCGCCTCATCCGCGGCGACCGTCACCAGGTGGCACTCCAGCCCATCCAGCGACGCGGTGCCGGCGGCATAGGCCACCGCCTGCTGGCCGGAACGGCCGCCATCATAGGCGATGGCGAAGCGCGTGATCGGCCGGAAGGCCCGCGAGGCCACCAGCACCGGCAGGATGCTGGACCGCAGCACGCGTTCCAGGTTGGCACCGAGGTGGCCGACGGCGAAGTTCGCGGCCTCGCCCCGCTTGCCGACCACCAGCAGGTCGGCCTCGCCCTCGAACTCCACGATCGTGTCCACCAGCGCGCCCTGTCGCTGCACGGTGGTGATGTGCGCCACGCCCGCCGCCTTCAGCCGGGCCTCCGCCGCCGAGAGCAGGGCGCGGGCCCGGCGCAGCGAGACCTTGCCGCGCGCCTCGTCCAACTCCGCCAACTCGCGCAGCAACTCCTCCGAGGCATTGACGCCGAGCGCACCGCTGCGATCGACAGGCGCCTCCGCCGTCGCGCGGTCCAGCACATGCAGCACGCGCACGGAAGCGCCGCCCATGCGCGCCGAGGCCCAGGCGGCGTGGTCCAGGATGCTCTCGGCGTAGACCGAGCCATCGGTACAGGCGAGGATTTGCGCCATGGCGTGTTCG
>NZ_JBHMFT010000157.1:0-1169 GCF_051433195.1 Falsiroseomonas sp. E2-1-a20
ATACCAGTTCTCGCGGATCAGAACCCATGCGCCCATTGGCGCATGCCGATGGACATGATGCGCCAGGGCTGGTTGATGAGGCGGTTCCAGTGGTGGCAGCAGTGTTCGACGATGTCGTTGTAGTCCTGAAAGACCCTGTTGGAGAGCCAGTTGTCGCGCATGAACTGCCAGATGTTCTCCATGACGTTGAGCTCCGGGCATTTCGGCGGCAGCGGCAGCAGGGTGATGTTGTCCGGCACGGCGACATCGCCCGAGAGGTGCCACCCGGCCTGATCGAGCAGCAGCACGGCGTGCTTGGCTGTGCCGACCGTCTCGCTGATCTCGGCCAGGTGCAAGTTCATCGCGGTGGTGTTGCAGAAGGGCAAGACCAGGGCCGCTCCCTTGCCCAGGTGCGGGCAGACGGCGCCGAAGATGTAGGTCGACGCGTAGCGCTGGTCCTGCGGCGCGGAGGGCCTGGTCCCGCGCCGCGCCCATCGGCGAGTGATACCGTTCTTCTGGCCGATGCGGGCTTCGTCGGCAAACCAGATCTCTACCGCGTCTAGACCGAGGCCCTGCTCGCGCGCGATGCCTGCCAGCGTGGCGGGGAACTTTTTTTAAATGTGTTGATGGCGCCGTCCGCCTGCGCATGATGCTTCGGCCGCGCCGTGAGCTTGCGGTAGCCGAGAGAACGCACTTCACGGCTCAGCGTCTGCATAGAGACCGAGACGCGGAACTCCTCCCACAGCCACTGACCAAGGTCGCACAGCCGCCAGCGCACCACGCCGTGGATCGCCGGGATCGGGCCGTGGTCGATCTGCGCGGCGAGCGCCTGGCGGTGTGCGTCGCTCAATCGCGGCATCGGACCCGTCGCCTTGCGGTCGCGCAGCCCGTCTGGTCCTTCGCTGTTGAAGCGCACCACCCAGTCCCTGACGATCTGCAGGGTGACGTTCCCCAGCTGCGCCGCCTCCGAGCGCGTGCCGCCGTCGTAGATCGCACCCAAAGCCAGCAGACGACGGGCCTGAGCAGCGTCCCTACTCCGCCGCGCCAGGCGCCGTAGTTCAGCGGCGCTGAAGTCGGAACGCAAAGCAAGGGCGCGCGCCATGGTGGGCCTCCGGTGCTCACCAGATTCAACCACACCCACCTCTTGTCAGGGAATCCCCCCGTGAGTCACAGCCCGTGGGAGCTGGTAT
>NZ_JBHMFT010000158.1:0-1125 GCF_051433195.1 Falsiroseomonas sp. E2-1-a20
TCGCCGACCGCGCCGGTCAGCAGGAGGATGGGGATCCGCAGGCCGCGCTGGCGCAGCTGCCGGCAGAGGTCGCGGCCGTCGCCGTCGGGCAGGCCGAGATCCAGCAGGATGGCGTCGTAGGCGACGTCCGGGCCGCCGAGCAGGGCCTCGGCCTCGGCGATGGTCGCGGCGGCATCGACCAGCAGGTCGCGCTGGGCCGAGAGCACGTCGACGAACAGGCCGCGCAGGCAGGCGCTGTCTTCCACGACCAGGATGTGACGAGGGATCGGCACGGCGTCCTCCGGTTCGGGCGCCGCCTGCTCGGGCGGCTAGTGCAGGCGGGGCGGGTCGAGACGCGGGGGCGGCGCCGTGGCTGCGGCCTGCAGCTGGGCGAAGACCAGGAGCGCCTTCCGGTTCTTGCGCGACATGGTGGCCCAGAGGCGGGTCAGGTCGTCGATTTCTTCCGGAAGAGGAAGACAGGAGTCACTTGAAGTAAAGAAAGTCACGTTCTTGATCCTTGTCTGCCGCCGCTGACTGATCACGAGGAAGAGAGTAGAGTATACCGCTGTGATCAACAACGTTTTTGTTCTGGGTGCATGTCGATTACACGATCCGCCGCTCGATGTGGCAGGAAAGCCCACCTCGTTCCTGCCCGGCGCGACCGGCCGATGCAGAACGCAAGGCAATTCGCGAGGCCATGCGCCTGCCGCAGGTGGGTCGCCCCCGGCCGGTCAGGGGCGCTCGCTGGCTCTCCGCGGCGTCTGGCCTGCTGCGCTGCCAGCCAGGGTGACGCCGGGGATGCGGCGGTAGCACGAGCGGCCGGGGCCACTCCGCTGCACGAAGCCCTCGATCCAGCCCTCATGCAGTCGGTGCTGCAGGGTGCACAGGGCTGGCGGGATTCCGCCGCCGGCCTGAAGCCGCGCCAGCAGGTCACCGGCGTCCAGCGCCTCGCCCGGGAGCATCGCCGCCAGCACCCGCTCGAGCGGCCACGCCGCCAGGTCCCCGTCTGGGGCGCCGACGCGCAGACCTCGGACCGGGGCCGGCGGTGCTGCGCGCGGAGCCGGTTCAGCGGAGGCGGCAGGGCAGGGGCTCATCATGGGCGGCTAGGCGGCGTCGGCCGGAATCGCCAGCGTCCGGAGCATGGCT
>NZ_JBHMFT010000159.1:0-1096 GCF_051433195.1 Falsiroseomonas sp. E2-1-a20
GCGTATTTGTTGAGACCGGCCCCGACCGAGGTGCAACATTTGGACCGCGCCGTTGCGGGCCGCCCAGGAATTGGGCGGCCCTACTGCAACGTTCGCTGGGCCTAGGGATGGGCCACGGGCAGCTATTCCCGCAAACCCAGTATCGTATGCGGCAGCCTATCTTGTCAACCTATAGTTGATAATCCTGACCATCATCTCTTTGTTCAGGTGGTGGAGGATGATGGGGGATGCGGGGGCGGAGTTTCACTTTCCCTAGGGCGTATGGCGGCGGCCTTAGATTTTCTTCTTAGTAAGTGAGGAAAGTATCCCCCGCATCCTCCGCAGCCCGCTGTGAGGCGCAGGATAGCTGGGACTGCTGTGGGGGATGATGCGGCGCGCCGTCGTGGCCATCCCCCATCCCCCCTGGCTCAGGCGTCGTCCTCAGGCCATTTTCCGGCTTGGCGATCTCTTCGGCATGTCCGCTTCGACGATCATCGAGATCGTCGGAACGCGTTCGCGCCGATTACACTTTCGACGATCTCGTTCTCGACGAACCCATGCCGGTGCCGTCTATGAGCGGATCGTGACCCCAATCCGACGACAGCCCTGATTTTCAGATCGTCGAAAGTGTCGCCGGGACGGCAGACCCCGCCGTCGGTGCAGATCATCAGCCCGGAGCCTCTTCGACGGTCCCATGTCGTCGAACCGACCGTCGCACTCCGCCTCGCAGGTTCGAGCCGACGATCCGCCAGGATTGTGCCGCCGAAGTTCGCCGGACGATCAACTCAGGTGGCTGGGGTCGGCTGCGAGTGAGCAACGCCGTTACCTCGGCGAGCATCCTGAGGATCATGCGTGGGATCGTCCGTGCCGTGCGGCCGGATGCTAGCCCATCAGTCGGCAGATCGTCGAAGGAGGCTCCGGCGAACGATCTCGGCAGGGTCATGGCGAAGAACCCCGGCGACGACCTACCACACATCAACTGGCCAAAAACTCCGCACCCGGCACTGTGCCCACTTTGACGCACCAACGCCGGATGGCCGCTGCGGCTAGGCGATGACCAATACGTTGAGGGTAAACAGTTTTTCGAGGTAGGATCGGCTCCGACACGTCTCAGGCG
>NZ_JBHMFT010000160.1:0-1094 GCF_051433195.1 Falsiroseomonas sp. E2-1-a20
GTGTCATGGGCTTCTTCGCCGAAGACTGCGTGTTGGACATGCCGCGCGGACCGGAGCCGTGGGGCGCCCGGTACGAGGGCTTTGGCCCAGTCAGGCAGGGTCTTCAAACCCGCTTCACCGGCATTCCTGACGTGGCTTATGGCGACGACACCCACTACGTGGCTGGCGACACCGGGATGTCGAAGTGGACGCTCCGCGGCAGCATCGCGGCGACAGGAGAACGCATCAAGGTCCGCGGCTGCGACTTCTACGACTTCCGTGACGGCAAGGTGGTCAAGAAGGACTCCTACTGGAAGATCGTGGAGCCGGTTGGTGGTGGATGATGCCCGACCCCCAACAGGTCCGGTCGCGACGCGCGCAGGTCTAGACCAGCGGTGGCTCGCGCTGGCGGTGCTGACCACCGCACGGGTCAGCATGGGGTTCCAGTTCCAGTCCATCGCCTCGGTCTCTCCGCTGATCATCGAGGATCTCGGCCTGAGCTACGCTGCGCTTGGAACCCTCATCGGACTCTACATGCTGCCGGGTATCGCGCTTTCGCTGCCCGGCGCGCTGATCGGCCGACGCTTCGGGGACAAGCGGACGGTTGCCTTGGGCCTCGTCCTCATGGCGCTGGGCGGGGTCCTTGCAGGACTGGCGGAGGGCCACGCGGTCCTGCTCACCGGCCGACTGATCTCCGGCGCGGGCGCGATCGTGCTGACCGTCCTGATGACCAAGATGGTGACGGACTGGTTCGCCGGGCGCGAGATCGTCCTCGCCATGGCGATCTTCATCAATTCCTTTCCGATCGGCATCGGGCTCGCGATGA
Organism: Falsiroseomonas sp. E2-1-a20; assembly: GCF_051433195.1. Classification (NCBI taxonomy): domain Bacteria; kingdom Pseudomonadati; phylum Pseudomonadota; class Alphaproteobacteria; order Acetobacterales; family Roseomonadaceae; genus Falsiroseomonas; species Falsiroseomonas sp. E2-1-a20. The sequence goes on from NZ_JBHMFT010000160.1 coordinate 806, forward strand.
TGAGTCTTGGCCTCGTCGCGCAGGGGGGCGGGTGGCGCATGGCCATGTTCGCCACCACCGTGGTGGCCCTCCTCAGCCTGCTGCTGTTTCTCGTGGCTTACCACCGTCATCCGAACGACGGACGTGGCCCCGCATCAACCACCAAGGCGGGTAACGGAATCAACAGGCGCGAACTGAGGCTTGTCTGCATCGCGGGGACCATCTGGGGAACCTTTAACGGCACCTTTGCAATCATGCTGGGCTTCTCGCCCATTCTGTTGGTCGCATCTGGCATGACGGTCGTGCAGGC
>NZ_JBHMFT010000161.1:0-1091 GCF_051433195.1 Falsiroseomonas sp. E2-1-a20
GCAGTGGCGACTGCGGCTGGTCAGGCGCGTCCGGGAGTTCTGCCGCGCTGGCGGCGGCGTGCGATGGCTGCGAGGCGGGTGTTGATGCGCTCTGCGTCGATGTCGGCCGGGTCGAACGGCCCGCCGTACCAGGTGGTCATGGCCTCGCCCGCTGCACCGTGCGCTGGAAGCCCGCCGTGGGCTTCGGATCGCCCGGGTAGCCGGTGATCAGTTCCTGCAGGCCGTGCTGGAGAAACTTGGTCAGATCCTGGCGGAGGGCCTGCGGGTCTGCGCCGCTGGCCCGGAGCGCCGCTGCGGCATCCGTGTCGTCGATGAGCGCGACGAGGAGGCGCTCCAGGGTGGCGTACTCGTGCCGCAGGAGGCTGGCGAGTTCGAGCGCGGCGTGGAGGTCCGCTCCAGTGTTCGGGACAGCATCGTGTCGGTCCTCTGGGCTTTCGGGGAGAGGAGCGTTGCCGGAACCGGGCAGGGGAGGGTGAACCGGAGTGAAGCGCGAACTCCCGAGGCAGCAGGGCCTCCACTGATCCTACCTTGTGCTGACAGGCGCGTCAGGAATGCCGAGCCGGCTTGCCACCGCTTCGAGCAGGGCGAGATCGCCCTCGCGCCGCTGCTTCCGGCTCAGCAGGGCGAGGGCCTCGCCGGCCGGAATCTCGATTGCGGCGCCAATCGTGGCGGGTGTGGTCAGACCTCGTTCGCTCAGCGCCCGGCCGATCAGGATGCGGAGGCGGATGATCTTCAGCCGCTCAGCGTCATAGGCGCGGCGCGCCTCGGCGGTCAGCTTGGGCTTTGAAGGCGGCGGGTCGTCTGGGAGGGTCATGCCGGCGCATATAGGGCGTGCCGTGGGGCGGCGGCCACAGTGCGTCACGACGAAGGCGTGGCAGGCTCAGGTGCGCAGGCCGGGGGGCCTGGAGGCGAGGGCTATGGCCGTGCGTCGCCGCGCTGCTGGGCGGTCGTGGCAAGAGTGGGCAGCGACAGCGGCCGCAGCGTCGAACGCTGGTAGCTGGGCTCGCAGACGCACCAGCAGGTCGGCGATGCGGATCGGCTTGATGAGGTAGTTGCTGGCGCCGCAGTCCAGGCCGTCGAGCCGGTCCTGG
>NZ_JBHMFT010000162.1:0-1050 GCF_051433195.1 Falsiroseomonas sp. E2-1-a20
CCGTCCGGATCTACAAGACCTAGGGCGTCGATGCGGTGCGGCTGATCTCCGAGAACCCCTACCGCCTGGCCCGCGACATCCGCGGCATCGGCTTCCTCACCGCCGACCGCGTCGCCGAGCGGCTCGGCATCGACAAGACGGCGATGATCCGGGTGCGCGCCGGCATCTCCTTCGCCCTGGCCGAGGCGATGGATGAGGGGCACTGCGGCCTGCCGGCGGACGAACTGGCAACGCTGACGGAGAAGCTCATCGAGGTGCCGCCGGCGCTCGAGCGGGAGAGCGGCGAGGTGGTGGCCGACCGGGTGGAGGGCCGCCGCTGCGTGTTCCTGGCCGGGCTCCACCGGGCCGAGCAGGCGATCGCCGAGCGCCTGCGCGTCCTGGCCGCTGGACGCCCGACCTGGCCCGAGATCGATGCCGCCAGGGCGGTGCCGTGGGTGGAGGGCAGGACCGGCCTGAGGCTCGCCGAGAGCCAGCTGGGGGCGGTGCGGCTGGCGCTGCGCTCCAAGGTGCTGGTGATCACCGGCGGCCCCGGCGTCGGCAAGACCACCCTGGTCAACTCCATCCTGAGGATCCTCACCGTCAGGGGCGTCGAGGTGGCGCTGTGCGCGCCGACCGGCCGCGCCGCCAAGCGCCTGTCGGAAAGCACCGGGCTCGAAGCGCGGACCATCCACCGGCTGCTGGAGACCGACCCCAAGACCGGCGGCTTCAAACGCGACGAGGCGCATCCGCTGGCGTGCGACCTGCTGGTGGTCGACGAAACCAGCATGGTGGACGTGCCGCTGATGCGGGCCCTGCTCAAGGCGCTGCCGGACCGGGCGGCGCTGCTGGTGGTCGGCGATGTCGACCAGCTGCCCAGCGTCGGGCCGGGCCAGGTGCTGGCCGATGTCATCGTCTCCAGCGCCGTGCCGGTGGTGCGGCTGACGGAGGTGTTCCGCCAGGCGGCCCAAAGCCGCGTCATCGTCAACGCGCACCGCATCAACCACGGGCAGATGCCGGAGCTGGAGGCGACGGAGGGCTCCGACTTCTTCTTCGTGGAGGCGGCGGAGCCGG
>NZ_JBHMFT010000163.1:0-1044 GCF_051433195.1 Falsiroseomonas sp. E2-1-a20
CTTGCGCGCCGCCCTGGTGCGCCACTGGGGCACCACCGGCCTGCTGCGGGCGCCGCTGCCGCTCACCGGCGCTGCCGCGCTGCGCGCCGAGGTGGCGTGGGATTTTGCGACATGGATCCCGGTGTTTCTGCACGCCCTCGCGGACGAAGCCGAGGACGCCTTGGCCCTGCTCCAAAATCTCGAGCGCGGCTGGTCCGCCGCCCGCCAGGCCACCGCCGGCCACCGCCGATCCTCGCGCACCCCCGCCGCCGTCGACCTGCTGGCCGCCCTGCCGCTGCTCTCCGCCACCGCCCTGGCGCGGGCGCTCGGCATCGCCGTCAAGAACGCCGGTGCCATCCTCGACCGCCTGGTCCAGGACGGCGTCGCCGTCGAGGTCACCGGCCGCGCCGCCCGCCGGCTGTTCGGCCTCCGCGGCCTGGCGCCGCTCGCCGCCGCCGTGGCGCCGCCACGCCGGCCCGAACCCGGCCGCGGCCGCGGCCGGCCGCGGCTGGTCCCGGTCAACCTCGAAGCCGCGCCGCCGGCGGGGCCGATCGCAGCCTTCGAGCCGGTCGCACGAGCGGCCTTTGACTACAGCGACCTCGAGGCCGCCCTGCGCGACGCCGAAGCCGCCATGCGCCGCACCCGTGCCAGCCTCGACCAGCTGGCCGGCGGCGGCTGGACGCCGCAACCTGGCGACCAGGACACGCCGGAGGCGGAGCCGTCAGACAAGGTTGCCGACGACACGGGCGTGTGACGGGGCTTCGGCGGCGCAGCGCTCTCTTTGCGGTCCCGAGCGCCAAACCGCGCGGAATCCTCGGGTTGGCAGGATTTGCCAGCCCCATCGAGCCAAGTGAAGGCAATCGAAACTCGACAATTGGCCCGGGAGCCGCAGAACACCCAGCAAATCATGCTTGGATGCGAGGCTGCCAGCAGTGCAGGCTGGCCGTACGGAGCGCTATCGCACTGACCTGAGGGGCAACGAAATGCCACCCGCACCCAGCACCGACCTGCTGAAAGCAATCTTGGCCGCGTTCAACGCGCACGACATGGACGGTGTCATGGACG
>NZ_JBHMFT010000164.1:0-1026 GCF_051433195.1 Falsiroseomonas sp. E2-1-a20
GTGATCCTGCTACTGCTGGTCGTGGCCTTCTGGTCGTGGGACTGGTTCATCCCGCTGGCCGAACGCCGCGCCTCGGCCGCTCTCGGCCGCAACGTGACCATCGGGCACCTGCACCTGCGGCTCGGCCGTACCAGCGTGCTGACGGCCGGGGATGTGCGCATCGCCAACCCGGAGGGATTTCCGGTCGAGCTGCCCTTCGCACAGGCGGCGCGGCTCGTGGCGCGGGTGGATCTGATGGAATCCTGGCGCCGCAACGCGCTGGTGCTGCCGGAGGTCGAGATCCAGAAGCCGGTGGTCGAGGCCGCGTCGCACGCCGATCGCCGCAACAACTTCACCTTCGACATGGCCGCGGCCGAACCCGGCCAGCCCCCTTTCCTGCAGATCGGCATCCTGCGGATCACTGAGGGCCGTGCTCATGTCGTATTGCCGCATCTGCAGGCTGATCTGCATCTGACGGTCGCGACGCGCGACGAGGCCGGTGCGGCGCCGCGCCTCGCCGCCACGATCAGCGGCACCTATGCCGACCAGCCGATCAACGGGGAGGCGCTCGGCGGCGCCGTGCTGGCGCTGCGGGCGGATGCGCCCTGGCCGATCGCCCTGCAACTCGCCAACGGCCCGACCGAGGTCTCGCTGGAGGGCACGCTGGCGGACCCGCTGGCGTTCCAGGGCGCGGATCTGCGCCTGGTGCTGCGCGGCCCCGACATGGCGCTGCTGGAGAAGCTGACCGGCGTGCCGATCCCGCAGACGCCGAACTACGAGGTCGCCGGGCGGCTGGACTACGTCGAAAATCGCTTCCGCTTCAGTGAAATTGCCGGGCGTGTCGGGCAGACCGATATCGGCGGCACGCTGACCGTGGGCACGGCCGGGCCGCGCGTCGATGTCGCGGGCGAATTGCGCTCGCGCCGTGTCGATCTCGCCGATCTCGGCGGCTTCATCGGCGAGGAGCCCGGCCGGGTGTCAACGCCTGGTCAAACCCCGAGCCAACGCCGCGCCCTGGCCCGCGACGCGGCCCGTGCGCGCGTGCTA
>NZ_JBHMFT010000165.1:0-1026 GCF_051433195.1 Falsiroseomonas sp. E2-1-a20
CAGCACGCGCGCCTGGGCCTCGTTGCGGGCCAGGGCGCGGCGCTGTTCCGGCGTCTGGCCGGGCGTTGCTACGCGGCCGGGTTCCTCGCCGATGAAGCCGCCGAGATCGGCGAGGTCGACGCGCGTGGAGTGCAATTCTCCTGCCACATCGACGCGCGGCCCGGCGGTGCCTACCGTCAGCATGCCGCTGATATCGGTTTGCCCGACGCGCCCTTCGATCTCGCGGAAGCGGATGCGGCCTTCGACCTGGTCGAGGCGGCCAGTGACCTCGTAATTGGCGGTGCGTGGAACCGGCACGCCGGTCAGCTTCTCCAGCAGCGCCATGTCCGGGCCGCGCAGCGTCAGGCGCATATCGGCGCCCTGCAAGGCCAGCGGGTCCCGCAGCGTGCCCTCCAGCAGGACCACGGTCGGGCCGTTGGCGAGTTCCACGGCGATCGGCCACGGCCGGTCCGCCTGCAACGCCAGCACCGCGCCGCCCAGCGCCTCGCCGGTGATCGGCTGGTCGGCATAGGTGCCACTGATGGTCGCGGCGAGGCGCGGCGCCACGCCACCCTCGTCGCGGGTGGCCACAGTCAGGCGAAGGTCGGCCTGGAGATGCGGCAGCACGATGTGGGCGTTGCCCTCGGTGATCCGCAAGAGGCCGATCTGCAAGGCCGCCGGCTGGCCCGGTTCGGGCACTGCGACGTCGAGTGAGTAGTTGTTGCGGCCATCGTCGCGCGCGGCGGCCTCGACCACCGGCTTCTGGATCTCGACCTCGGGCAGCACCAGCGCATTGCGGCGCCAGGATTCCAGCAGGTCCACCCGCGCCACCAGCCGCGCCGCCTGCGCGAAGGGTGCGTCGGCCGGAAAGCCCTCCGGGTTGGCGATGCGCACATCCTCGGCCGTCAGCACGCTGATGCGGCCGGGCCGCAGGTGCAGGTGGCCGATGGTGACGGTGCGGCCGATGGCGGCCGATGCGCGGCGTTCGGCCATCGGGATGAACCAGTCCCACGACCAGAAGGCCACCAGCAGAAGCAGCAGGACCAG
>NZ_JBHMFT010000166.1:0-1006 GCF_051433195.1 Falsiroseomonas sp. E2-1-a20
CGCACGAAGGCGAACCACTGGTCCGCGTTGCCGGTGACGCCGTTGTACTTGCCATCGTTGTTGGTCAGCGAATACGGCACCACCAGCCGGCCCTGGCCTTCCACCGTGACCCAGAAGGGCAGTTCCTCGCCATAGTAGTCGCTGTCATACAGGAAGCCGCCATGCTCCGTGACCAGGCGGCGCGTGTTCACCGAGGGTCCGTAGCGGCAGTACCAGCCATCCGGCTTCTGGCCGAGCGTGCGTTCCAGGCTGGTGACGGCGCGTGCGATGTGCTCGCGCTCCTCCGCCTCTGTCAGTTCATAATGCTTCACCCAGCGCCAGCCATGGCAGCAGATGTCGTAGCCAGCCGCACGAATGGCGGCGGCAGCTTCCGGGTTGCGTTCCAGCGCCAGCGCGCAGGCGAAGATCGTCACCGGCAGGCCACGTTCCTGGAACAGCCGGTGCAGCCGCCAGAAGCCGACGCGGCTGCCGTATTCGAACATGCCCTCCGCCGCCAGGTCGCGCCCCTTCGGGACCGGCGTGGTGCCATTGGATTCGGTGTGGCCGTTTTCCGTGTAGCCCTCACCATCCTGTACGGAGGGCTCCGAGCCTTCCTCGTAGTTCATGACGAAGTTCACCGCGAGCCGCGCGCCGCCCGGCCATTCCGGGTCGGGAGGGTTGCCGCCGTAGCCGATGTAGTCGCGCTTCACCTCGTAGGTCATTCGGCCTCTCCATCCAGATGGACTTCGAAGGGGGCAACCTGGACGAACTCGTCATCCGCCGCGCTGCCATCCTTCCACATGAACACCGCGAAGCGGCCGGGACGGTCTATCACGGTGAAGGGGTGGTGCCAGACATCGGCACCATAGGTGACGCCCTGGTCCGCGCGAGCGATGAAAGCCTGCGCACGCGCCATGTCCGGTGCGCCATCGGCGCCATGCGGCGCGACGATCGCGATCCAGCGCCCGGCATCCATCGGCACGAAGGATTGCGAGGAGTACTGGTGCCGCTCCATCGTCGTGGACGC
>NZ_JBHMFT010000167.1:0-997 GCF_051433195.1 Falsiroseomonas sp. E2-1-a20
CCATGCGCCGGTCCACGATCGGCACGGCAAGAGCCAGCGTGCCGAGGACGAGCGCCGCGAAGGGCAGCGCTCCGCCCAGCCGTGGCCAGGCGGCCCCGAGCAGGCGCGCCGTGACCAACCAGAGCAGGCACAGCCGCAGGCCCCGCCAGGGATCGAGCAGCGGCGCGCGAATCAGCGGCGCCAGGCTCTGCCGCCACTCGCCCAGGTCGATGGAGGGGATGTAGGGATACAGCCGATAAGCCAGCCAGCAGATCAGCAGCAGCGCGGCAAGTGGCTCGATTGGCGCCAGCGCCACGCCGCGCGGCCGCCAGGCGCTGCGCGCTACCAATGCCCCCGCGGCCGCGCCGATCCCGCCGCCCAGCGCGTTCAACATCAGGTCGAACCCGCTGGAAGAGCGGCCGGCGACATGCAACTGGCTGATCTCCATGCCGGCGGAAAGCAGCGCGCAGGCGAGCGCGGCGAGCAGTGTCGCCAGGCCAGCGCGCAGCCGCGCCGCGAGCGCGAAGCAGAGCGCAAAGCCGAGCGGCGCGTAGAGCACCAGGTTCGCCGCCACGTCACCGCGCCCGCCGGGACGCCGTGCCAGTGCAGCGAGCACCGCGTCCAGCAGCTTCTGCCCCTCCGGCAGCGGGCGAAAGCGGAACGGATAGAGCGAGCCATAGACGATGAAGCCTGTCGCAAGAGTGGCCAGCAGCAGGGCAGCGGGGACGGCGCGCCGGTCGCTCGCCGGTGGCGCGGAATTGGATGTCATGCGTCCATGCATGGCATGGCGCATCCGTCACTGACGAGCAGGGCGACGACGGCGCCGACCGAGGTCCCGGTCGTCGACCAGCGGCAACCTCCCGCATTCATTCCAGATCCCGTTATTTCCGCCCCCCCTTATCCCGCACCCAATCCCGCAATCCCGCACCTCAATCCCGCGGCTTTTCGGCCCTCGCGAGGGTGCGGGATTGCGGGATTAGGCGCAGGGTAGTTCGTCATCAGGCCAACGCCTGGGCCT
>NZ_JBHMFT010000168.1:0-995 GCF_051433195.1 Falsiroseomonas sp. E2-1-a20
GGGCCCACGCACCGGCCTGATAACGATTGCCCTGCACCCAATCCCGCAATCCCGCACCCTCGCGAGGGTCGAAAAGCCGCGGGATTGAGGTGCGGGATTGCGGGATTGGGTGCGGGATTAGGGGGGCGGGAATAACGGGATCTGGAATGAACACAGGGCACTGCCGCTGGTCGATGGCCGGCACCTCGGTCGGCGCCGTCGTCGCCCCACTCGTCAGTGACGGATACGGCATGCCATGCGTGGACACATGACAGCCGATCCCGCGCCACCGCCGAGCGACCGGCGCGCATTCCTCGCTGCCCTGCTGCTGGCCGTGCTTGCAGCAGGCTTCATCGTCTATGGCGCACTCTATCCGTTCCGCTTTCGCCCGCTGCCGGAGGGGCAGAAGCTGCTGGACGCGGCGCTCGCCGCGCTGGGACGGCGCCCGGGCGGACGCGGCGACGTGGCGGCGAACCTGGTGCTCTACGCGCCGCTTGGCTTTGCGCTCTGCTTCGCGCTCGCGGCGCGGCTGCGCGCTGTCCTGGCGACACTGCTCGCCGCGCTCGCCTGCGCGCTGCTTTCCGCCGGCATGGAGGTCAGCCAGCTGCATGTCGCCGGACGCTCTTCCAGCGGGTTCGACCTGATGTTGAACGCCCTGGGCGGCGGGATCGGTGCGGCCGCGGGGGCATTGGTAGCGCGCAGCGCCTGGCGGCCACGCGGCGTGGCGCTGGCGCCGATGGAGCCACTCGCCGCGCTGCTGCTGATCTGCTGGCTGGCCTATCGGCTGTATCCCTACATCCCCTCGATCGACCTGGGCGAGTGGCGGCAGAGCCTGGCGCCGCTGATTCGCGCGCCGCTGCTCGACCCCTGGCGGGGCCTGCGGCTGTGCGTGCTCTGGTTGGTCACAGCGCGCCTGCTCGGGGCCGCCTGGCCACGGCTGGGTGGGGTGCTGCCCTTCGCGGCGCTTGTCCTCGGCATGCTGGCTCTTGCCGTGCCGATCGTGGATCGGCGCCTGA
>NZ_JBHMFT010000169.1:0-982 GCF_051433195.1 Falsiroseomonas sp. E2-1-a20
TTCGGCACGTCGGGATTGAGCAGCAGGGTGGCAGCAGCGTCGATGGCGCCGAGCCTTGGCCACCGCCTCCATTGCAAATGAGTTCCTGCGACTAGCAAGCCGCGCTGATCTGGATTGCGTGGGCGTGTCCCGTGGTAGGCAAGGGAGGTGCAGGTGCACCGTCGATCCCTCATCGCCTCAGCCGCAGCAACGGTCGCCATGTCTCCTGGCGGAGTTCGGCATGGCCGGACGAGCGCTCCACCCCCTCCGCAGGACGCGGTTGATCTGCTGCTTGTGCTAGCAGTGGATGTGTCATCCTCCATCAGTGAGGATGAAGATCGATTACAGCGGGAGGGCTACTGCGCTGCCCTGACCGACAGCAACGTGCTCGCCGCCGTGCATGGAGGTGCCAAAGGGGCAATTGGTGTCGCCTACGTCGAATGGGCGGGTATTGGCTTTCAGCGCTCACTGTTGCCCTGGATGAGGATCGCCCACCGCAGCGACGCGGAATCCTGGTCCGAGCGGCTCGCGTCTGCACATATGGAGAAAGGGTCGCCACGCAGTGTAGCGGCGACAAGTGGCCGCCGCTACTCGGGCACCACAATCTCACGCGGCATCTTGTTCTCCGTCTTGATGCTGGACGAGGCGCCTTGGCCCACGGTCCGAAGGGTCATTGACGTGTCAGGGGATGGCGCGGACGATTCTGCTTGGGCAGTGTCGGCCGAGCAAGCCCGCGACTGGGCAACGCACCAGGAAATCACAATTAACGGATTGGCGATCGAGGGCGACCCGGAGTTCCAGGAGTGCTTCCCAGGTGCGGCTCTAGCTGAGTACTACCGTGAAGCCGTCGTCGGCGGCCCTGGCGCGTTCGTCGTTCAGGCGGATGGTATCAGCGCCTTCGGCGATGCAATTAGGCGCAAGCTCGTCCGCGAGATTGCAGGGCCTCAGCCCAACACATTGCTGGAAAGAACGGCCTAGTGATTGGAAAGCCGTCCCGCTTTAG
>NZ_JBHMFT010000170.1:0-979 GCF_051433195.1 Falsiroseomonas sp. E2-1-a20
GGATGCGATCGTCGGCGACCGGAACCGCCCGCTCAAGCATACGCAGCGGGCCAACATCATCCTGCTGTCTGCCGAGCGGCTGGCGGTTCTGGAGGTGGCCCGGCGGGCGGGTGTCAGCCGCCCGGCGGTCTGGCGCTGGCAAGGGCGCTACGCCGAGCAGGGCGTCGACGGGCTGCTGCACGACAAGACGCGCAAGCCCGGCCGGGCGCCGCTGGCCACGGCGATGGTCGCCAAGGTGCTGGCCCTGACCTGCGCGGAGCCGCCCGGGACGGTGACGCACTGGACCGGCCGGGCGATGGCCAAGGTGGTCGGCATCAGCCTGAGCGCGGTGCAGCGGATCTGGCAGACCAACCGCCTGCAGCCGCACCGCCTGCGCACCTTCAAGCGCTCGAACGACCCCGCCTTTGCCAACAAGGTCGAGGACATCGTCGGCCTCTACATGGACCCGCCCTGCCATGCGGTGGTGCTGTCGATCGACGAGAAAAGCCAGATCCAGGCGCTCGACCGCACCCAGCCCGGACTACCGCTGAAGCCCGGCAAGTGCGGCACGATGACCCATGACTACAAACGCAACGGCACCACCACCCTGTTCGCGGCGCTCAACACCCTTGATGGCACCGTGGTCGGCCGCTGCATGCCGCGGCACACCCACAAGGAGTTCGTCCGCTTCCTCAACGCCATCGAGCGTGCGGTTCCGGCTGGCAAGGTGATCCACGCCATTCTCGACAACTACGCCACCCACAAGCACCCGAAGGTCCGGCAGTGGCTGGCCAATCATCCACGCTGGGTCTTCCATTTCACCCCAACATCAGCGTCCTGGATCAACGCCGTCGAGGGCTTCTTCTCGGCCATCACCCGCAGGCGCATCCGCCGCGGCGTCTTCAAATCCGTCCCTGATCTACAGGACGCCATCACCCGCTATATCCGCGACCACAACACGGCCGCCAAACCTTTCGCCTGGACCAAGCCCGCCGACACC
>NZ_JBHMFT010000171.1:0-930 GCF_051433195.1 Falsiroseomonas sp. E2-1-a20
TGCCGTACCTGCCAAGGCATGGAGAGCACACTGACCAGCCGCTCGGAACCGTCGAACAAAACGCTCATTCGAGGCCCGGTAGCGTTGAAGCTTACCTCGCTGATGCGATCCAGCGCGATGGGCGTGCTGCGCAACAAAACGAGGCCCTGGTAGGACATGTCAAAGCGGTAGTGACCACCGACAAACACGGGCCAGAAGGTCAGTGCTTCGATCCTGCCCCACGTCGGCGGCGAGGGAGGGTAGCGAAGGCGCAAGTGTAGGCGCTCTCCATCGGGGGTGGCGAAGGACCAGTCCTCCTGGTTCTCCCGCACGCCGCCGCGAGAGCGGATGATGCGCTCCATGTTGCTGTCGGCGAAAATGAAGTTGCCGTAGGCGCCGGACACCCCTTGGGGTCGTGCCGAGAAGCCGTGAATGATCATCCATCCCTCCGCCTCCGCCGCATTGCGCGCGGGGACGACGAGCACCACGGCATGATTCAGGGTCTCTGCCGTCCTACTCCCATCGGCATCTTGCGGAGCCATTTGGTCAGAGAAGGCGACGATGAGGTTCGCCCTCCGTGATCGAACGGATTGTAGCGGATTGACCTGCCAGCCCGCAGGTAGATGCCGCTGAGCCACCGCCTCCGACACCTGGAAGGAAAGGAGGGTGCAGATGCTCACATCACGCTGGTCAAGTGTCTGGGACTGGCTGGCTGTACCGGGCAGGGCTGTGCAAGCAAAAGCGAAAGCCAAAGATCGCCGACTGAACATGTCGATCTTCCTTTGGAATGGCTTAGCCCTCGATTCCTACTACCTCTCGCCCAAAGATTTCCAGGAAAGACTGCGGCCGCCGCTTAGATGCCTACGGGTTCCGACCTCGCCAGTACCGCCGCCGCGACACCTTGTGATCCTGGCGTCGCTGTCAGGGACCCAGCATTCGCTGCCTGGATGC
>NZ_JBHMFT010000172.1:0-897 GCF_051433195.1 Falsiroseomonas sp. E2-1-a20
CTTTGAGGGCTGGGTTGTGACGGGCGGCGGTGATGGCGCCCATGTGGAGGGCGGCCCGGATGGGCGCACGGCCGCCGCCAATGAAGCTGCGGCCCTTCCATTGTCCCGATTGGCGGGTCCAGGGCGCGAGGCCGGCGAGGGCCGCGATCTGCCGCCGGTCGAGCGCGCCAAGTTCGGGCATCTCGGCGATCAAGGTGCGGGCGATGGTCGGCCCGACGCCGGGGACGGAAGCGAGCAGGTCCTCCTTCTCGCGCCAGGCGGAGCTGCCGCGGATGTCGGTGTCGATTTCGGCGTCGACCTCGGAGAGTTCGCGCTGAAGGGCTTCGAGAAGGCGGCCGATGGACTTCTGCAGGCGGCGGTCGGTGAAGCGCTTCTGTCGCTGCCGCTCGGCCGTCATCATGGCGATGATCTGCCGCCGGCGAGCGACGAGGTCGGCGAGGCGCTGTGTGGCCTCGTCGGGAAGCGGCCTGATCTCGGGCTTGGTCATCGCGGCGAAGCGGGCGATGAGGCGGGCGTCGATCGGGTCGGTCTTGGCACGCTGGCCGAGGGCGCGGCCGAAGCTGCGGACCTGGGCGGGATTGACGACGACGACCGGCAGGCCGGCGGCGCCGAGGGTGGCGGCGACGACGGTCTCGTAGCCGCCGGTCGCCTCGAGGGCCACGGCCTCCGGCGCCAGGGGGAGGAGGCGAGCGGCGAGGGCGTCGAGCCCCTCCGCATCGCGCTTGACGAAGAAGGCCTCGTCGCCGGGCAGGATGGCGACGTCGAGGCGGTCCTTGGAGACGTCGATGCCGACCACGACGGGGGTGGCAGTGGAGCCTTGAGTGGTGTGTTCCATGACGACCCGACCTTGCGAAAACGGGCTTCGCTGGCGGCCCAGGCGACTGTTCGGGTTCACAG
>NZ_JBHMFT010000173.1:0-878 GCF_051433195.1 Falsiroseomonas sp. E2-1-a20
TACTCAACCACCGCCGTCCGCGCGCAGGACCAAACCGCACCAGATGAACCTTCGCCCACCAGGCCAGCCCGCCCCCACTCAGGAACGACAACGGCACACTCTACCCAAATTACACACACACTGGATGACGACACCTGCCACCCCAGCCCCGAGCTCGCGCCCCGGACCGCAGCGGCGGATCACCATCCACCAAATCATCTTCACCGTTTGAAAGAACATGCCCAATCCGGAGCCAAAGCCCCGGCGGGAAACTGTTGAGGGAAGCCCGCACCACCTCGCGGTGATGCGTCTCTCAAGGACGCGCCCAACCAAGCGCACCCGCAAACCGCAAGCCGGACCCACCGGACCCAACCCGCCAGCCACCAAATCTGGAGGCTAACGGATTCGAACCGATGACCCCCTGCTTGCAAAGCAGGTGCTCTACCAGCTGAGCTAAGCCCCCGAAATCATCCAGGCCAGAGCAACCGAAAGACGGTAACGAGGCGCGCCATCGGCACACCGCGCTGCGCGGCATGCCGCGCAGATCGCTCGTCACCCCCTCCGGGGGATTTTTCCTTGGCCAAGGGCCAAGGAAAAATGGGCCAGGGAGGACTTGAACCTCCGACCCCACGCTTATCAAGCGTGTGCTCTAACCAACTGAGCTACTGGCCCCCACACCTGTCTGACCCGCGCAGCACAATGTCCGGCAACCCGAAGGTCGCAACAGGACACTACGCCACGTCAGGCGGAGGGAGGGGCAGCCGGATGGATCGCTGGTGCTTGTCCGAACATCCTCCCCACCCCATCCGGGGCAGGTCCGACATCCAGAAGGGCCTGAAACAGGCCGTCTATCAGAACCACCACAGCCGAGAGGCCGAAACCCCTCACCCCATGGCGGC
>NZ_JBHMFT010000174.1:0-862 GCF_051433195.1 Falsiroseomonas sp. E2-1-a20
ACCCTACAGCTGGCTCGATGCGCCGCGCGAGTTCGGCTGGCTGCCGTTCCGCGCCGTGATGCGAGGTCACTGGGGGATCGGTCTGCAGGCGATGTTCTACAAATTCTTCCTGTATGGAGCGCTGATCTGGCTGGCGCTGCGCGCCGGCCTGCCCTGGCCCGCGGCCGCGGTGGCGACGGTGGCGCTCGCCTTCGGCCTCAGCCTGATGCAGACATGGCTTCCAGCCCGCTCCGCCGAAAGCACCGACGCGACCCTGGCCGCGCTGGCCGCCGCCCTGGCTTGGTTGGCGCACCGCCCGGCCGCCGCTGCGCCAGCTTGCTTCACACTAAAGGAAGCCGCGGGAAACTGAGTCTCCTGCTGGGCAATGATGAACGGCGGGGCGCGTTCCAGGTCTTCAACCTGACGGTACTGGGTGCGGCCTGCGTATCCCACCGCCGGGTCGGTTAGAGCCAAGCCGAGCCGAGCCGGGCCGCGGTCGCCGCCCTGCCGGGTATTCTCGCCGGCGCCTGGCTCGGCGCGGAGATCCACCTCCGGCTCAGCGACTGGCGGCCTCCACGACGGCGTGCGCTGCCATCCGGTTTCGCGTTGGCCTGGCCAGCCTGACACCACTCCCCAGGCTTGGCGCGAAGGACGGGGCTGCGGCGGGTTCTTCGGGTCCGGATCTGCGCTGTCTCCTTCGAGGACAGGCCGTTGGCGTCGCGGGGGTGCCGCCTCTCCCGCACCTGCGCGAAGGGCCAAATAGCTGCGGGAATGGGGTGCGGGAATGCGGGAATAGGGTGCGGGAATAACGGTTGCTGGAATGAGCGCAGGAATTGCCGCTGGTCGATGACCGGCATCACGGCCGTGGACGCTCTCCGTTTTT
>NZ_JBHMFT010000175.1:0-843 GCF_051433195.1 Falsiroseomonas sp. E2-1-a20
CAAAAAGAAGAGCGTCCACGGCCGTGATGCCGGTCATCGACCAGCGGCGTCCCTGCGCTCATTCCGGCAACCGATATTCCCGCACCTATTCCCGCATTCCCGCACCCCATTCCCGCGGCTATTTGGCCCTTCGCCCAGGTGCGGGAAAGGCGGCACCCCCGCGGCGCCAACGGTCTGGCCTCGAGGGAACAGCGCGATCTGGAGGTGGAGAACCCGTCGAAGCCCGTCCCTCGCGCCAAGCCTGGGGAGTGGTGTCAGGCTGGCCGGGCCAATGCGAAGCCGGAAAAGCAGCGTACGCCGTCGTGGAGGCCGCCGGGCGCTGAGCCGGCGGCGAACCTGCGCGCCGAGCCAAGCGCCGGCGAGCGTACCCGGCAGGGCGGCGACCGCGGCACGGCTGGCTCTAGCCGGCCCGGCGGTGGAATACGCAGGCGCCCAGCACCGTCAGGTTGAAGGTTTGAACCGCGCTTCGCCCTTCCTCATTGCCCCGCAGGAAACTCAGTTTCCTGCGGCTTTCTTCTTGCGAGGCGGGCTGGCGCAGCGGCGGCCGGGCGGTGCGCCAGCCAGACCAGGGCTGCGCCCAGTGCGGCCAGGGTCGCGTCGGTGCTCTCGGCGGAGCGGCCAGGGAGCCATGTCTGCAACAGGCTGAGCCCGAGGGCGAGCGCCATCGTCGCCACCGCGGCCGCGAACCAGGGCAGGCCGGCGCGCAAGGCTAGCCAGATCAGCCCTCCATACAGAAAGAACTTGTAGAACATCGCCTGCAGGCCGATCCCCCAGTGACCGCGCATCACGGCGCGGAACGGCATCCAGCCGAAATCCTGCGGCGCATCGAGCCAGCTGTAGGGC
>NZ_JBHMFT010000176.1:0-840 GCF_051433195.1 Falsiroseomonas sp. E2-1-a20
CCGACCGCCATGCTTCTCGGCCTCACCGGGAATATAGGGGGTGCCGTCTGATGCACCGCGCCAACACGTATCATCGCGGCATGTCGGTGCTCAGGACCAGCATCGTGCTCGCCTCCGGGCCGCGGATCGGCCCTGGCAAGGTGGCGCTGCTCAAGAGCATCCGCGACACCGGTTCCATTTCAGCGGCGGCCCGTGGCATGGGGATGGACTAAAAGCGCGCCTGGACCCTACTGGACAGCATGTACCAAGCCTGTCGCCGTCGCCGCGCCCCGTAGGCGCGCGGTGGCAGGGCCTCCCGTATGACAAAGGCTGTATTGAGCTCTTGTCTGGCTGCTAACGAAAGCCTCGCATCGGCAACCAGTCTCCCGCCAACGCGCTGGGAGCGACGGCACCCGTGGGCGCGCCGCAAGAACTTACGCTTGGCGAGCGCGTCCGCGCCGGACCATACTCAATCCAAAGAGGCCGCGGCGCTGATCGCCATAGGCGCCTTCACCCTGATCCTGACCGGCCGCGCCGGCTTTCTGCGCCAGCCGGTGTTGGTCTGGCTCGGTGCCATCTCCTACAGCCTGTACCTCACCCACAACTATGCCGGCCGGGCGTTGATGCTGCGGCTGCAGGACGATGCAGGGTGGTTGGCAAATGCTTCCGTCGGGGCGGCGCTGGTGGCGTCCCTGGTGGTGGCGACGGTGCTGACCTATTTGGTCGAGCGCCCGGCGCAGCGGCTGATCCGGCGTGGCTATGCCGGCTGGCGCGGCCAGGGCGACCGGCTGCGGCCAGCTTTGTCCAAGTCAGGCTGACGCTTCCGCCGCTTCCCGGTAGCGCCAATCGTTGCCGCACAGC
>NZ_JBHMFT010000177.1:0-821 GCF_051433195.1 Falsiroseomonas sp. E2-1-a20
TGAGGGTGGTGGTCATGGGTTCTCCAACACTGGGTTCGGCCTTGCTCAAGGGGCCGCGACGGTCGGCTTGGGAGCTACCGAGACCGGCCGGAGAGGGCGGAGAAGGGCGGAGGCGGGTGAGGAGGCGGCACATGGAGGTTCAGCCCGGCCGCCGCCGTGGCGGGCCCTGGAGGGCGCGCTGTGGGGCTGCCGGGCTGAACCCAGGCCTGTGTGGTGGTGGTGCGGGCAAGCGGTCCACGCCGAAGCCGCGTCGTGACGCGGCGGACCGGCGCCCCCTCCCCGGCTGGTCTGGGGCGGCGCCGGGTGAACCCTGTCGTCAGCACCCTCCGTGCCACCGCTGGCAGGGGATGGTTCGCAGAAGCGGCCGGCTCAGTGCCGGATGCGCGGTGCCGGGCATGGGCGGCGCCGAGGTGACGCGGCGCATGTCCGCCGAGGTGGGATGACAGGGGTGGCGAGAGGCCAGCGCCCCCTCCCCTGCCGAAGCAGGAGCGGCGCGGGATGGCCGACGGCCTTGTTGCCGGGCCTTGACCAGATCCAGCGCCTGGCCGGCTCAGACGGCCTCGCCCCAAAGCAGAACGGGTTGCAGTCGGGGGAGCGAGGTGTCGCGGAGCCGGGCGGGGTCGTGCCTCTCGAGCACCAGATATGGGGATGCCAGCTCGTACTTTCAAGACCGCAATGAAATGTGGCGGTGCGGCCTTCTCTGCAGCCGGCGCATTCAGATGCGGCTTCCGCACCTAATGTTGGGTGTGATGAGGATCTTTCCGGGAGAGCCTGTCGGTTTTTCCGATCCGCAGGACCACCAGGGCGATGCCGGCGGACAA
>NZ_JBHMFT010000178.1:0-817 GCF_051433195.1 Falsiroseomonas sp. E2-1-a20
GTTCCCGGCTTTGGTGATGCCGAGGCGGCGCACCGTGTCGCCTGTTGAGCGCTCGCCCGGCACCAGGCCGAGATAGCCCATAAACTGGCGCGCACTGCCGAACCGGGCGAGGTCACCGATCTCGGCAGCGATCGCCACCGCTGTTGGCACCCGGATGCCGCGCAGTGCCTGCAAGGCCTCAACGAGCGGCGCCAGCGACCACCCCGGCATGAACTCGACTATGGCCACCTCGATGCGCTCCAGCCGCTCCTTGGCGTGCCGGGCTGCCAGGATGAGCTCCTGCAAAACGAACTGCTGGGGCGGATGGTCGAAGGCCTGCTCGGCCAGCCAGCGCTCGTGTCGGGCGCCCCAGGTGGTCTTCCCGGGGAATGCGCGCCCATGCTTCAGAAGCATCGACGAGATCGCTTGGCGCTTTCGGCGCAGATCATCGACAGCGGCCCCGCGGGCGCGTGCCAGGTCGCGCATCGCCTCGTGTGCCTCGTCTGGCACCCATACGGCGGTCAATTCACCAGCCCGGAGCAGCCGAGCCAGGGCAGTCGCGTCGCGCCGGTTCGTCTTGACCCTGTCGCCCGGCTTACGCGGGATCAGCGAGGGCGCCACCACGGTGCAGGCGTGACCAAGGGCAATCACCTGGCGATAAAGGCCGTAGCCGGTCGGTCCGGCCTCATAGCAAACATGCAGCTTACCGTGCCGCGCGGCCAGCCGGGTCAGCAGCTTCCGCACCACATCGGGACTGGCGTCAACTTCGCCGATATAGCGCACCTCACCAGTTCGGCCGGGCTCCGCAACTGCAATTGCGTGCTTCAGCTTCGCAGCG
>NZ_JBHMFT010000179.1:0-817 GCF_051433195.1 Falsiroseomonas sp. E2-1-a20
ATTCCCGGCTTTGGTGATGCCGAGGCGGCGCACCGTGTCGCCTGTTGAGCGCTCGCCCGGCACCAGGCCGAGATAGCCCATAAACTGGCGCGCACTGTCGAACCGGGCGAGGTCACCGATCTCGGCAGCAATCGCCACCGCCGTGGGCAGCCGGATGCCGCGCAGTGCCTGCAAGGCCTCGACGAGCGGCGCCAGCGACCACCCCGGCATGAACTCGACGATGGCCACCTCAATGCGCTCCAGCCGCTCCTTCGCGTGCCGGGCTGCCAGGATGAGCTCCTGCAAAACGAACTGCTGGGGCGGATGGTCGAAGGCCTGATCGGCCAGCCAGCGCTCGTGTCGGGCACCCCAGGTGGTCTTCCCGGGGAATGCGCGCCCATGCTTCAGAAGCATCGACGAAATCGCTTGGCGCTTTCGGCGCAAGTCATCGACAGCGGCCTCGCGGGCGCGTGCCAGATCGCGCATTGCCTCGTGTGCTTCATCCGGCACCCATACGGCGGTCAATTCACCAGCCCGGAGCAGCCGAGCCAGGGCCGTGGCGTCGCGCCGGTTCGTCTTGACCCTGTCGCCCGGCTTACGCGGGATCAGCGAAGGCGCCACCACTGTGCACGCGTGCCCAAGGGCAATCAGCTGACGATATAGGCCGTAGCCGGTCGGTCCGGCCTCATAACACACGTGCAGCTTGCCGTGCCGCGCGGCCAGCCGGATCAGCAGCTTCCGCACCACATCAGGGCTGGCGTCAACTTCGCCGATATAGCGCACCTCACCAGTTCGGCCGGGCTCCGCCACAGCAATTGCGTGCTTCAGCTTCGCAGCA
>NZ_JBHMFT010000180.1:0-777 GCF_051433195.1 Falsiroseomonas sp. E2-1-a20
GCCATCGCGATGGTTCAGCGTGTTGCGGATGGCGCCCGCCGTCGGGCTGCCGCCGGGCAGGCGTGCGAGCTGCGCCGGGAGCCAGGCGGACAGGTCCTCGACCAGGGGACGGCTCCGCGCCTGCCGGCCAGCACCTTGTAGGCGGCGTAGCCGTCGCATTGCAGGATGCCCCGGTAGTCGCCGGCAACGCCTTCGCATACTCGGCGCCGCGGCCTGGCGCGTCGTGGAACACCACTGCCGGCGGGGCGGTCCAGCACCGCGCCCGGGAAGGGATCGGCGCCCAGCACCTCGGCGGCGAGCGCGGCAAGGCTGTGCGCGCCCTTGCGGAAGTCGACGGGCTTGGTCGCCAGCAGGATCCGCACGCCGGCGTGCGGCGCGATCATGCAGCCGAGGCCCGAGCGCCCGCAGCACTGTCGTCAGCAGGTCGGCGTCAGTGCCGGGGGCAACCCGCAGCACCGCGCCGGCCACCTCCACCTCGATCGTTAGCGGCGAAGGTGGTGGCGATGGCAAAGCCGTCTCGGCCGCGCACATCGGCGTCTCCGCCACGATCGGCACGAAGCCCTGCGGCGCCACCGCCGCGTGCCGCATCTCCCGGCGCCACGTAAACACCCGCTGCGAACTGACCTGCCAGCGTCGCGCCACATCGGCCACCACTGTGCCGGGCCGCAGCATCTCCGCCACGATCCGCGCCTTGTCGTCTACAGACCACTTCCGCCGTCGGCCAGGCCCCGTCAGAACCTCTACACGCCGATAGCCGCCGTCCTTCGCGTCATCGCT
>NZ_JBHMFT010000181.1:0-764 GCF_051433195.1 Falsiroseomonas sp. E2-1-a20
CGGGAGAGTTCTGGCTTTCGGACCGGCAGTGGGCTGCGATTGCGCCACTGCTGCCAGTCAATCAGCCTGGTGCACGGCGCGTCGACGACCGGCGTGTCATCAGCGGCATCGTGCATATGCTGAAGAATGGCGGGCGCTGGCAGGATTGCCCGACCTGCTACGGCCCGTCGACCACGATCTACAACCGCTATCACCGCTGGTCGGGGCGCGGCGTGTGGGCGGGCATGCTGTCCGCCCTGGTCGAGGCAACGCCGGGCGGGCTGCAACTGATCGACAGCACCACCGCCAAGGCGCACCGCTCGGCGGCAGGCGGAAAAGGGGGGCTGACCATCAGGCCATAGGCCGTTCGCGCGGCGGCAGGGGCACCAAGATCCACCTTGTCGTAGACGGGGCGGGCCGCATCCTCGCCTTCACCGTCACGCCAGGGCAGATGGGTGATCTGCGCCCCGCCCACGGCCTGTTGGCCAACCTGCCAGCCCCAGCTTTGTGTGCTGCCGATACCGCCTACGACAGCAACGGCCTGCGCCAGTTCCTGCTCGGGCGCGGCACCACGCCCGTCATCCCGAACAACCCCACCCGCAAAAACCCGCAGCCCTTCGACGCCCGCGCCTATAAAGCCCGCAACATCATCGAGCGCACCATCGGGCGGCTGAAAGACTGGCGCCGCATCCACACCCGCTACGACAAGCTCGCTGCCAACTTCGCCTCGGCCGTCGCCATCGCCGCCATCCTCATCGGATGGACCTGAATGAGTCTGGAGCCTA
>NZ_JBHMFT010000182.1:0-752 GCF_051433195.1 Falsiroseomonas sp. E2-1-a20
AGTCCCGAAATCGTGAAGGATCGTTGCGCAGGCTCAGCCTTTATCGTTGCGCGGCATGGGAACCATGCCTGTCATGTTGCGCCACGGGCACATGTTGGACAGGCGCATGAGCGACCCTTGGAATGGCTGGCCGACCACGCCGGAGACCAGCGGCTGGCACTGGGTGGAGGATGCAGCCGGGCTGCGTCCCCTGCTCTGGCGCGGCGACGACTGGCCGGAGGCGATTGATCGGCGGGAATGGCAGGATGGCGTGGTCATCTGCGTCCCGGCCGATCTGCGCGGCGACCGCTACTTCGGTCCGGTGGCGATGCCGGATGCGGTGGCGGAGCGGTTCCGGGCGACGCAGATCGAACCCCCGGCGCCGCGTGGGCCCGGATCATGGGCGCGCCGGCTCGGGATGACGTGAGCAGCAGGCGCGCAAGCATGTCCGTCGCTCGTCACATCCTGGTCGTGGAAGACAACGCCAGCCTGCGCGGCCTGTTCGTCGACGTGATCTCGGCCGAGCGCGATTATCTGGTCACCAGCGCTGCGAGCCTCGCCCAGGCCGAGGTCCTGCTCGGCCAGCCGAACGCCCACTACGACGCCATCGTGTTGGATGTCGGCCTGCCCGACGGCAACGGCCGCGACCTCTGCCTGAAGCTGCGCCGGCGCGGTCTGCGGATCCCGATCCTCCTGCTGACCGGCTCGGTCGGCAGCCAGGACATGGTTGAGGGCTTCGGGTGTGGGGCCAGCGACTACCTCATCAAGCCCGT
>NZ_JBHMFT010000183.1:0-751 GCF_051433195.1 Falsiroseomonas sp. E2-1-a20
TTCCCCCTCAGTGCAGCGCCGGGGCGGCCGAAGCGCCCGGCTTGTCATGCGTCGCGAGCTGGTCGACCAGGGTGGAGCTGGCCTCGTTCAGGCCGAGGATCTGCACCTCGGTGCCCTCGCGGCGGAACTTCAGCACCACGCGGTCGAGCGCCGCAACCGCCGTGAGGTCCCAGATATGGGCGCCGGTGACGTCGATCACCACCCGCTCGATCGCCTCCTTCAGGTCGAAGGCCTCGCCGAAGCTTTCGGCGGAGGCGAAGAAGATCTGGCCGGTGACGGTGTAGGTGCGCTGCATGCCGTCGGCCGAAAGCTCCGAGCGGATGCGGAAGATGTTGGCCACCTTGCGGGCGAAGAAGATGCCCGACAGCAGCACGCCGACCAGCACGCCCTGCGCCAGGTCATGCGTCGCGACCGTCACCGCGACGGTGGCCAGCATGACGATGGAGGAGCTTTTCGGGTGTACGCGCAGGTCGCTCAGCGACTTCCAGGAGAAGGTGCCGATCGAGACCATGATCATCACGGCGACCAGCGCGCCCATCGGGATCTGCCGCACCAGGTCGGCCAGCACCAGGATCAGGAACAGCAGGAACAGGCCGGCCCACAGCGTGGAGAGCCGCCCGCGGCCTCCGGACTTCACGTTGATGACGGACTGCCCGATCATCGCGCAGCCGGCCATGCCGCCGAACATCCCGGCGACAACGTTGGCGATGCCCTGGCCGTAGGTCTCGCGGATCTTGTCGGAGCCGGTGTC
>NZ_JBHMFT010000184.1:0-747 GCF_051433195.1 Falsiroseomonas sp. E2-1-a20
CAGCCCGTTGATGAAGTCGTCGTTCAGCGCCGAGGGTTTGGGGCGAAGCTGATGGCGATGGCGGCGGTCTGATCGCTGACGACGGCGATCAACAGCAGCGTCAGGCAGCCGTTCGCCAGGATGATGGCGGCAAGGCACGCAGATACGCGCGCCTGGAACTCCCTCGGTGTCCCGGCGCCGGTCATCAGGCGCATGATGAGGCCGAGATTGTAGCCGGCGACGTGGATCAGGTAGCGCTTCTGGATGTTCTCCCGCCCGCGCAGCCAGGTCCGGCGCATACCGCCACGGTCGAGCACCAGGGCAAAGCAGCGTTCGACGATCTCGGCGCGCAGCTTGAAGGCAGCGCGGGCAACGCCGGAAAGCAGCCGGATGCGGTTGTTGACCACGGCGCGGCGGGCGTCGTCGTCGCCGTGCCAGCGGAGAAAGCCGTCGCGCTTCGGCTCGGCGATGCGCGTCTTCCACGCGCCATCGTCGAGCGCCTTCAGCGTCTCGCGGGAATGGTATCCCTTGTCCGCCACCAGTTCGGCCGGCGCCTCCAGGCTCGGCGCCGCCTCGACCGCGCCGAGATGCCGGGCGGCGCTTGCCAGCGTGTCCGGCAGGGTGGCGGTGTCGCCGCGGTCGGCGGCGTGCATCTCGGCGGCGACCACCGCGCCGGTGTCGAGGTCGACCGCGTGCTCGGGCTTGTGCGCCAGCCGCGTGCGGCCGTCCTTCAGCCGGGCGATGCGCGCGTCCGGATCGGCCGGGCTC
>NZ_JBHMFT010000185.1:0-723 GCF_051433195.1 Falsiroseomonas sp. E2-1-a20
ACCTCGGAGAGTTCGCTACCTTCTGCGGCGCCTGCCACAATACCTTTGGGCACGGGATGCAGCCCGTCCCTGGCATGACGCTGGCTGGCGGCCGCTCGGCGAAGGGATCGAGCTTACTGGAGCGATCGGGCGTCCTGAAACAGGCTCCACCGCCTCGGACTGCAGGTACTTGCGGATGGTGTTCCGCGACAGGCCAGTCCGGCGGGCGATCGCCCGGATCGGACGGTGCTTCCCGCATCTGGAGGCGCGGCAGGCGAGATTGGCTACGCCTGTTGCTGCCTATGCCGTAACGCAGTCTACCGTTTTGCATCACCGGCAACACATAGACGGATCCCGGCGACGGAGAGGGTCGTCGTGCGCTATTACGCCGCATGACCAATCCCCCTCGCCCCAGCGCGCAATTCGATGACCACCCCAACGTTGTCGCCGGCCGGGCGGCCCTGCCGCGGCCGCTGGAGGATTTCGCCGCCTATGAGTTCGCAACGCAGTGCCCGACGCCGGCCTGCCGCTTCCGCTGCTTCCCGGTGGCGCCGATCGCCGAGGCGCGGCCCGGCGTTACGGTGGCCGGGGCGCTGGCGGAGCTCCGGTGCCGCGACTGCGGGGAGCCGCCCGAGATCGTCCTACTGACCAAGGACAGCCTCAGCGGCAGCGCTGAAGGCCTGGCGCTGCGGATCGAGGCAGATCCGTGGAAGCCGCTCCGCTGACGCAGATAAAAGAAAGGCC
>NZ_JBHMFT010000186.1:0-708 GCF_051433195.1 Falsiroseomonas sp. E2-1-a20
TAACAGCCCGTTGATGAAGTCGTCGTTCAGCTTTGGGGATCTGGCACGAAGCTGACGGCGATCGCGGCGGTCTGATCGCCGGCGACAACGATCAGCAGCAGCACCGGGCAGCCGTTCGCCAGGATGATGGCGGCAAGGCACGCAGATACGCGCGCCTGGAACTCCCTCGGTGTCCCGGCGCCGGTCATCAGGCGCATGATCAATCCCAGATTGTAGCCGGCGACGTGGATCAGGTACCGCTTCTGGATGTTCTCCCGCCCGCGCAGCCAGGTGCGCCGCATGCCGCCACGGTCGAGCACCAGGGCAAAGCAGCGTTCGACGATCTCGGCGCACAGCTTGAAGGCAGCGCGCGCGACGCCGGAGAGCAGCCGAATGCGGTTGTTGACCACGGCGCGGCGGGCGTCGTCGTCGCCGTGCCAGCGCAGGAAGCCGTCGCGCTTCGGCTCGGCGATGCGCGTCTTCCACGCGCCATCGTCGAGCGCCTTCAGCGTCTCGCGGGCATGATAGCCCTTGTCGGCGACCAGCTCGGCCGGCGCCTCCGGGCTCGGAGCCGCCTCGACCGCGCCGAGATGCCGCGCGGCGCTCGCCAGGGTGTCCGGCAGGGTGGCGGTGTCGCCGCGGTCGGCAGGGTGCATTTCGGCGGCGACCACCGCGCCGGTGTCGAGGTCGACCGCGTGCTCGGGCTTGTGCGCCAGCCGCGTGCGG
The DNA here is from genome assembly GCF_051433195.1 of Falsiroseomonas sp. E2-1-a20. Taxonomy (NCBI): domain Bacteria; kingdom Pseudomonadati; phylum Pseudomonadota; class Alphaproteobacteria; order Acetobacterales; family Roseomonadaceae; genus Falsiroseomonas; species Falsiroseomonas sp. E2-1-a20. Next base: position 706 of record NZ_JBHMFT010000186.1, read on the forward strand.
CCA
>NZ_JBHMFT010000187.1:0-705 GCF_051433195.1 Falsiroseomonas sp. E2-1-a20
CAGCCCGTTGATGAAGTCGTCGTTCAGCTCCGGGGATCTGGGGCGAAGCTGATGGCGATGGCGGCGGTTTGATCGCCGACGAGGACAATCAGCAGCAGCATTATGCAGCCGTTCGGCATGATGATGGCGGCAAGGCACGCAGATAGGCGCGCCTGGAACTCCCTCGGTGTCCCGGCGCCGGTCAGCAGGCGCATGATGAGGCCAAGATTGTAGCCGGCGAGGTGGATCAGGTAGCGCTTCTGGATGTTCTCCCGCCCGCGCAGCCAGGTGCGCCGCATGCCGCCACGGTCAAGCACCAGGGCAAAGCAGCGTTCGACGATCTCGGCGCGCAGCTTGAAGGCAGCGCGGGCGACCCTGGAGAGCAGCCGGATGCGGTTGTTGACCACCGCGCGGCGGGCGGCATCGTCGCCATGCCAGCGGAGAAAGCCGTCTCGCTTCGGCTCGGAGATGCGGGTCTTCCACGCGCCATCGTCGAGCGCCTTCAGCGTCTCGCGGGAATGGTAGCCCTTGTCCGCCACCAGCTTGGCCGGCGCCTCCGGGCTCGGCGCTTCCGCGACCGCGCCGAGATGCCGCGCGGCGCTCGCCAGGGTGTCTGGCAGGGTGGCGGTGTCGCCGCGGTCGGCGGCGTGCATCTCGGCGGCGACCACCGCGCCGGTGTCGAGGTCGACCGCGTGCTCGGGCTTGTGCGCTAGCCGCGTACGGCCG
>NZ_JBHMFT010000188.1:0-707 GCF_051433195.1 Falsiroseomonas sp. E2-1-a20
GCATCGCCAGGGGTGGCCTTCTCCACGGACAGACTCCGCTCTGCCATATCCAACAGAATCAGATATGCCATCCGCGCCCCTCCTCTCGGCCTTTATCCCGGTACTTTGGGAGCGCCGCGACGGATGCAGTATCGCCTGCACGTGATTGGCATGACCATCAACGAACAGCGGCCGTGCCGGCGGGGCCACTGCCACGCGTGCGGCAGCACGTCAGGGAACAGCTTGGTGATGCTGCCGCCGGACCGGGAGAGGCGGTCGTCTGGGCCTGCCGGAGCCTGCGATCGCCGATCGTGGAGGCGCCGCTTGCCTGCCGCGACGAGGCCTGATGTGACCAAGCCAATGAGAGGGCCGCAGCAGGAGTGGCTCGTGCCCGGCGGCGTGGGACAGTCCAGTTGTCCGAGAACGAGCCGGCGGCGCAAGGCTTACCCTTTTGCGCCACGCTGCGGCGGCACCGTGCTTGCTACGCTGCAGATCACAGGCGCGGTTGGGCAGGCGCATGAACAAAAGGTGGGATGGCTGGCCCCTCAGGCCGGAGATCAGCGGCTGGCACTGGGTGGAGGATGCGAGCGGGCTGCGCCCCCTGCTCTGGCGCGGCGACGACTGGCCGGAGACGGTCGACCGGCGGGAGTGGCAGGATGGCGTGGTCATCTGCGCGCCGGCCGACCTGCGAGGTGATCGCTACTTCGGCCCGGTGGCGATGCCGGTGG
>NZ_JBHMFT010000189.1:0-688 GCF_051433195.1 Falsiroseomonas sp. E2-1-a20
ATGTGCGCCTCATCCATGAAGCTCCCATTTGCGAGCCGTATCGTCTCCCCCGGGAAGCACACGGCCTGGCCAAAAAGCGTCAGGCTGTCGGTCAGCTCAACCGAGCCCCAGTTGACCTTCTCCTGAAGCAGGACGGAGCCGCCATTTTCCCTTATGCAGGCCGCGACATTCCCGGCGCTGACGGAGCCGGCCCGGCGATGCGTGTTGACGCCCTGGCAATCGAGAAAGTTGGAGTGGTGCAGGAACGCAAGGCCCCCGGGATTCAAACGAGCCAGGATTTCCCTGATATAAGCCTGCATGATCTCGAATTCGGCGTGAACCAGCGAATCGAATGAAAATACCAAATCGAATTTACCTTCGGTCATCGCCAGGGACGTGCCGTCGGTTTTCAGGAAGCTGGCATGGCGGCTCGCGGCGAAGCGGGTCTTGCAGGCCGCGACACACTGGTCCGAGAGATCGACGCCGACGAAGGACTCACTCAACCCGATCAGAAATTTCGTCCAACGTCCGTAACCGGGCGCTATTTCCAGCACACGTCCTGCCGGCAGGAAGCGATGCAGGCGGGGGTAAAGCGAACCAAACCACTGCGCCTCGCTACCACCCCAGGCCTGGCTCCACTCCTCGCCGCCATTTTCCCAGTCATAAGCGCCATCCCAGGTTTCGGCATTCCAATCCAGATCCGGCATGG
>NZ_JBHMFT010000190.1:0-671 GCF_051433195.1 Falsiroseomonas sp. E2-1-a20
AGAACAATTGGACTGTCGTGCCCGATCACCTCTGGGATTTTTCAGGCTGCCGACCAGCGGGGCGGGCGCCCGGAGCGCCTCGACTCAGAAGCGTGAGTGCGGTTTCCGCGACGAACCAGCGGGGATGCGCTCGCGAGGGCATCTCAGTGGGCTGCTACACTATCGGCCGACGCCACGCCGATGCACCTCTACGTCCTTCCTCCACCTGACCATCGACCCAGCCGACTTCCGAGATGCTAGGCGGTTGGTCCAGGGCCGTCCCGAGGTCCGGCTGCCGGACCGGATCGGACGCACGTCGCCTGCGTGACCGAGACGGTCAGGGCGGGGCTGCGGGGGTGCGGGCACGTAGGGCTGACCTCCGTCCCGGGCCGCGGGGTGTTCGCAAAACCCCCTCGTTGCGGCCCGCTCGAACCCGGCCTTCGACCATGGATCAGCACCCCTCTGGATGATGTTTCCAAAACCATCCGGTTTCGTTGACATCCTGGCGTCTGGAGCGATTGTCTCGGGATGACGACGACCATCCTCCCTACCAAGCGCGCCGCCCTCTACGTCCGTGTCTCGACTGCCGACCGCGGCCAGACCGTGGAGAACCAGCTTCGCCCCCTACAGGAGGCGGCGGCGCGGCTGGGCTGGACGATCGTCGCCGTGCACAGGGACGAGGGCATCTCGGG
>NZ_JBHMFT010000191.1:0-670 GCF_051433195.1 Falsiroseomonas sp. E2-1-a20
GCTGCTGACAATGTCATTCCAGATCGGGTTGCCCGGCGGCCGAGCTTCTCCTTCGCGTCGGAGCGGGAGTCGGACAGGAACCGGGCGCGGGTCAGCAGCATGGAACGCAGCGTAATCGGCATCATCGCATCGTAATGCGAACGGCATCCGCGCCGATCGCGAGCATGAGCCCAGCACGCCGGGCTCGAAGCCGCAGGATCACCCCAGCTTCGTTCTGCAGCCACATTTCTCCAACGCTTGCGGACCCGGCGACGGCACCCACCCGCACCTGGGCGTAGGTACCAGGGAACCGGGCCCGATCCTCGAGGTTGAATACGTCGCCCTCTGCCTCGACGGTCGAGGCGCCGATGCCGCCGACCCCGAGAGCAATGATCCCGAACGGCACATCCTGCCCGCGGAAACGCAGCACGCCATTTCCGCCACCACCACTTCCAAGGAAGCCAGCCGAGCAGGACCGACCCGACGTTGCCGAACGGCGCCGCCACTGGCGGGTGTGGCGCGTTTCATGGACCCGGCGCGCTTCGTTTTCCTTGATGAAACCGGCGCCACCACGAACATGGTGCGCCGCTACGGCTGGGGACCACGCAACGAGCGCCTGGTGGATGTCGCGCCGCACGGCCACTGGAAGACCACCACCTTCGTCGCCGGCCTGCGCAGCACCGGCATCGTC
>NZ_JBHMFT010000192.1:0-638 GCF_051433195.1 Falsiroseomonas sp. E2-1-a20
GGGAAGGCGACGGCGACGATGGTGCCGACGAAGGGTACGAAACGCATGAGGCCGGCGACAATGCCCCACAGCACCGGCTGCGGCACGCCGATCAGCAGCAGCGCCCCGGTGATGAACACGCCATAGGCGGCGTTCATCGCGGTCTGCGCCAGGAAGTAGCGCGACAAGCGATAGGCGGCGTCGTCCATCGCCGCCATGGTGCGGTGCAGGTCGTCGGCGCCGACCAAGCGGATGACCCGGTCACGTAGGTCCTCGCGGTACAGCAGCACGAAGATCACCAGGACCACGACGATGCCGAAGGTGGCAAGCGGCAGCAGCAGTGGCTCCAAGATGCTCTGCAGCAGCACGAACGGCTTCGGGGCAGGAGACTGGATCTCCACCGGCAGCGGTCGCACCGCGTCGATAGCGACTGTCGGGGCCGGCGCCGTCTGTTCGGCGCCCGCGGCCAAGCCCTGAAGCATCTCCTGCGCCCGCTCCACCAGTCCGCCGCTGGCGTTGATGGAGGCGAGCTTGCGGTTCAGCTCATACTGGTAGAGCGGGATATCCGTGGCGAGTTCGCTGAGCTGAAGCCCCATCACAAGCCCTAGCATGCCCATCACCGCGACCGCGGCCAGCACCGCGGCCAGCACGCCGACGAC
>NZ_JBHMFT010000193.1:0-586 GCF_051433195.1 Falsiroseomonas sp. E2-1-a20
GGTGCGCCGCTGAGGCGGGCCCTCCGGGGCGCTCCGCTATGCTTCGTCAGGGGCTTTGCTTTGCGGCCCAGGCTCCGTCGCCCCTACACCACCACCAGGGGCACGACCGTCGTCGTCTTGGACCAGAGACGGCTGTGCAGGCTTTGGCACCGGACCCAAGCTTGCCACGCCGCCTGCGGCGCGGACGGCTACATCCACATCGGCTGACCACCACCGCGGCGATTGAGAGCCGAGGTAGAATGATGCGGCCGGAAGTTTGCCCGCTTTGATAAGGCGCGGCAGGCGGTCCACGCGCACGCCGATGTACGCAGCGAGTGCCTCGCGATCCAACCACCAGGATTTCGTCGCTTCCAAGAACCTGTCCCTCCCAAGGCTGTTCGGTGCCGGGTAGATTAGGAGAGCACGACATCTACCGTCGCGTTCCTTTTTTTGAACAGATTGTGAGACGGAACCACTGCCGGCAGCGCGCAGGCTCAGGAATGACGTCCGCCAGGCGAAACGAACCTCCGACTTCCGCGGCGGCCATCAGCCGGTTCTGCGGCAGGCCGGCAGCACCCCTTGGCAGACGGCCGATCAGCGGGTCGAA
>NZ_JBHMFT010000194.1:0-585 GCF_051433195.1 Falsiroseomonas sp. E2-1-a20
ACCGCAGTGTTCGATCCTGCTCGCTAAACCGGCCTGGTTTCGCCTCGCGCTTGCCGAGGAAGGGATTGGCCGCAACCTGACCCGCCATGACCTCCTGATTGAATAGGTTTCGCAGTGTGCCGAGGTATGAGTTCACGGTCCTGAAGCCGAGCGGTGCCAGCCCCAGCTCGCGTGACCTTTCCGCCTTCCCGAAAAGATCAAGACCACCAAGTTCCGCGCGGCTGCGGAAATGCGGCGGAAGAGATCGAAGCGCCTCGCAGAGGCGCCCAGCATCAGCGGCCGTGATCTTCGCTACCGGACGGTCGCTCCCGAATGCCTCAACAAGCAGCGTCAGGTCGGACTGCGCGTCAATGACGTGCTTCGCCGTGGCCTTGTTCTGACGCATCCGGGCGACAAAAATCGCGACTGCTGCGGAGACCGAGCGCGAGCTTTGGGAAGGTGCATTGGCGGGGTGATCGCCGATCTCGCCGTCTCGCGGTGTCGTCGACGGCGACGTCGGTTCCGGTTCCGCGAGTTGCGGCGGAACCGCCGCTACATTCCCCACTGCCCAGGCAATCTTCGCCTGCTGAAGGTCTGCGAAGCCCT
>NZ_JBHMFT010000195.1:0-567 GCF_051433195.1 Falsiroseomonas sp. E2-1-a20
GTAGCTGTCCACCTCGTTGCCCGCCTCGTCGAAGATCTGGAAGGTGTTGGTCACCGTCGCATTCGCCGTCTCGCCGGGCGCGGAGGTGGAGACCACCAGCTCGATCAGGTCGGTCAGCGACAGCACCAGCGAGGCGCCGGTGCCGGTCAGTTCGAAGTTGATGGTCGAGGTGTTCTGGCCGCTCGCGGTGCCTGGCAGGTTGCCGGTGCCCTCCGCCACGTTGCTGACGCTGACGCCGCCGCCCTGCAGGGTGCCGGCGCCGATGCTGGCATCCGCGCGCATGCCGCCCGTGCCGAAGGCGCCCGGCCCGGCGGCGGTGAACACGTTCTCCCCGATCGAGCAGGCCGATCCGCCGGCGCAGGCCTTCTGGATGTCGAGCGCATTGCCGACAGTGCCGGTGCCGAGGAAGCCGGAGATCGGCAGGTTGGCCCAGACGGCGGAGTCGGAGGCCGAGACCGAGGCGGTGCCGAGCGGCTGGATCTGGCCCGTCGTGGTGCTGATGGTCAGGTTGGTGATCTGGTTGGACGCGTAGGCGTAGGGCGCCGCCTCCGCCGCGATCGGCACGGC
>NZ_JBHMFT010000196.1:0-524 GCF_051433195.1 Falsiroseomonas sp. E2-1-a20
AAGGCCTCCTCGGCCGTGAGGTCGTCCAGCTGCGCCGCTGCGGCAACCCGGGCCGGGTCCGGCCGCCCCAGCGGAGGCTCCCGCTCCACGAGCCGGCGCACCTGCTCCGCGCCCGCCACGGTGCGGACGAGGTCGAGCGGAGCTCCCTCCAGGTGACCGTGCTGTTGCCACAGGAACGGTGCCACCCAGTCCGGCCGGGCCGCGACCTCCGACTGCGCCAGCATCCGCAGCGCCAGGTGGGCGAAGCGGGCACGCGCGGCCTCTCCGCCGACCGGCGCCGCATCGCCCCGCAGCACGGCCGCCGCGCAGGCCGCCCTGGAGGCGCCGGCCCTGTGGGAGCTGGCGGTCTGGTCGAGGGCCTCAGCCACCTCGGCCAGGAGGGCGTCGTCCGGACGGTCCGTGGGCTTGGTTCCAGCGGGCATGGTCACCTCACATTCGGCTCCTACCCTATGGAGGGAACATCGCGCTCCTGCTGCAAGGGGAGATGACGTCAGGCAGGCGTCGGCGGGCATCGAGCTGGGCGG
>NZ_JBHMFT010000197.1:0-527 GCF_051433195.1 Falsiroseomonas sp. E2-1-a20
TCGACGAGGCGGTTCCAGGCGAGGCAGCAGAGCGCGACGATGTCGTCGTGGTCGCGGAAGACGCGGTTCGACAACCAGTTGTCGCGCATGAACTGCCAAATGTTCTCCATGACATTGAGCTCGGGGCATTTCGGCGGCAGCGGCAGCAGGGTGATGTTCTCCGGCACGGTGACGTCGCCGGAAAGATGCCATCCGGCCTGATCGAGCAGCAGCACGGCGTGCTTGCCGGGGCTGACCAATTCGCTGATCTCGGCCAGGTGCAGGTTCATCGCGGCGGTGCTGCAGAAGGGCAGGACCAGGGCCGCGCCCTTGCCCTCCTGCGGGCAGACGGCGCCGAAGATGTAGGTCGACGCGTAGCGCTGGTCCTGCGGCGCCGAGGGCCTGGTCCCGCGCCGTGCCCAGCGGCGGGTGATGCCGTTCTTCTGGCCGACGCGGGCTTCGTCGGCGAACCAGATCTCTACCGCGTCGAGGCCGATGTCCTGCTCGCGCGCGATGCCTGCCAGCGTGGCGGGGAAGTTTATGGAAGT
>NZ_JBHMFT010000198.1:0-515 GCF_051433195.1 Falsiroseomonas sp. E2-1-a20
TCCCAATCGGCGTTGGACAGCTTCTTGCCCTTGCGGGCGCGATCCAGCCGGACGAGGTCGTCGGCCGTCGGCGTCTCAATGCCGCTCTCGCGGGCCATGCGGGTGAGCATCTCGCGGTAGCCCTCGCCGCTGCCGCGCCGGACGATGGCCCGCAGCGCCGCGTTGGCCTCCATCGTCGAGGCGTCGACGCCGATGCGCTCGCCCTTTACCAGGCCACGCTCGGCCAGGCGCTGCAGTACCCAGGTGAAGACCGCATCGTGCGCCTCGAGCGGCAGCCGCGAGCGCGTGCGGCTCAGCCAGGAATGGTCGGGCACCCGCTCGCGCTCGCCGAGGCGGAGGAAATCGCGCAGCGACAGGCTGTCGGCGCAGCGCCATTCCAGCCCGCGCTCGCTGTCGATGCCCTCGAAGTAGCCGACCAACAGCATCCGGAAGTAGCGCCCCGGCGGCAGCGATGGCCGGCCACGCCGCGCCGCATACTGCGCCGCGCACAGCCCCTCGACGAAGCCGTCGAACCC
>NZ_JBHMFT010000199.1:0-499 GCF_051433195.1 Falsiroseomonas sp. E2-1-a20
TGGTGATCCTCGGAGGCTCACCATGCCGCGCGCCATTGCCCTGCGTTCCGACTTCAGCGCCACCGAGCTGCGGCGCTTGGCGCGGCGGAGCAAGGACGCCGCCCAGGCCCGTCGCCTGCTGGCGCTGGCGGCGATCTACGACGGGGGCACGCGCTTGGAGGCGGCGCGGCTCGGCAACGTCACCTTGCAGATCGTGAGAGACTGGGTGGTGCGGTTCAACGCCGAGGGACCGGAGGCGCTGATTGACCGCAAGGCGCCCGGCCCGACGCCGCTGCTGAGCGACACGCACCGCCAGGCGCTGGCTGCCCAGATCGATAACGGCCCAATCCCGGCGATCCACGGCGTGGTGCGCTGGCGGCTGTGCGATCTCGGCCAATGGCTGTGGGAGGAGTTTGGTGTATCGGTCTCACCGCAGACGCTGAGCCGGGAGGTGCGCGCCCTGGGCTTCCGCAAGCTCTCGGCCCGGCCGAAGCATCATGCCCAGGCGACCGGCGCCATT
>NZ_JBHMFT010000200.1:0-498 GCF_051433195.1 Falsiroseomonas sp. E2-1-a20
CCTGCTCGTCAGGAACAAGCGACATTCCATCCGAATCCGTGTGCCGGTGGACCTCGTGGCGCGTCTTGGACGCGCCGAGCTGGTCCGTGCGTTGGGCACCTCACACGGTCGAACTGCCAGGTTCATTGTGTCAGGTGTGGCGCTACGTCTCGAACTGTTCTGGGCCATGATCCGAAAGCGGGCGCCGCTGACACCTGAAGAACTCCGCCGGATCGCCGATGACTGGTTGAGGGCCGCGATGGCCGAGCAGTGGAAGTTGCTCGAACGTGGCGACTTCGCCGACGCCATGGCACCTTCCGGCCTGGACGGCGATCGCCGCCGGGCGTTCAGCGCTGAGATGTATGGTCGGGACGCAAACCATGCAGCGGATCAGGTAGTAGAAGAGGCGCTTGCGGGGGACTTCCACCGCTTCGACACACAGGCGGGGCACGCGCTGGCCGCAGCCGGGCACGGCCAGCGGCAGGGCAGCAAGGAACGAGCGGTGCTCCGCCGCCTGAT
>NZ_JBHMFT010000201.1:0-472 GCF_051433195.1 Falsiroseomonas sp. E2-1-a20
GAGCGGCGCAGCGTCAGCACCAGCCCCTCGGAGACGTGGCGCAGGTCGGCCAGGTCCAGCGCCACCAGTTCCGAGCGGCGCAGCGCCGCGGCGAAGCCGACCAGCAGCAGGGCGCGGTCGCGCAGCGGCTGCAGCCCGGGACGCCGGGCCAGCTGGCGCAGCGCGTCGCGCAGCACCTCGCTGGTTGCCGCGGTGCTTTGGCGCGGCGCGGTGCCGTGCTGGCGCCGGATGCCGGCCCAGACCTCGCGCACCGCCGGGTGGCGCGGGTCGAGGCTGTGGCCCTGCAGGCGGTGCGCCTGGCCGATGGCGACCAGGCGCAGCCGCAGGGTGGCGGGGCGGTGGGTTGGCGCCCGGTCGGCGAGGTAGAGCCCGACAGTTTCCGGCGCGGCCGGCAGCGGCGCCAGGCCATGCTCAGCACACCAGGTACAAAAATCCGTCCAGGCGATGGCGTAGCTGCGCCGCGTATTGGCGG
>NZ_JBHMFT010000202.1:0-469 GCF_051433195.1 Falsiroseomonas sp. E2-1-a20
ACATGATCCAAGCTCCGCTCAACACGGATCTTGAATCACAACCCGCCGCGTCGTCGCCAGTCCTGATTGGGTTTCGAGCCTAGCGCGGCGTGGAAGGCCTCGGGGTCCTCGTCGGGGTCAAGCATGGCTGTCCTCCGTCACTGCGGGGCGCTGCCCCGTGCCCCGGGATACTGGACCAAGAAACGGCACAGGCCGGCATCCATACCGGGAAGGGCGCGCGAGGTGGCACGGAGATGGAGACGCCGCCGCCCGGTGCCGCGTGGCTGCCCGTCATGAAGCCCGAAATCCGCAGTGGCAGGCCTGCGATATGGCAAGACTTATCGGACACACACCAACCAAGCCCCTGCTCTGAATGATTCAGCCCCCTGCCCCGCCTGTGCCGCGCGCCGACACCCTTCCGGCGCTGGCCGACCTCGCCGCCACCGCCGAGCGCGCACGCAGCTAGGCCCACCAGGCACGGGCCCACCGC
>NZ_JBHMFT010000203.1:0-467 GCF_051433195.1 Falsiroseomonas sp. E2-1-a20
GGACGAATCCGACGGGCACTCGTCGAGAGTGCATGGACCTATCGGCATCCGCCACGCGTCGGCGCCAAGAAGCTCTACCAGCATCGGCACGTCTCGCCCGCGGTGCGCGACATTGCGCACAAGGCGCAGGCGCGGCTGTGCGGCAGGTATCGAGCGCTCTCGGCGCGCGGCAAGAAGCTGACGGTCGCCGTCACCGCTGTCGCACGTGAACTCGCAGGGTTCATTTGGGCGATCGGGAAGGAGGTGAAGTCCGCGTAGGCGCAGCCCACCCACGCTGCAGTCATAGGGCTGGGCAAGGGTGGGGGCGAGGCAACGGCAGGGGAACTCCCGTCTGACGCTTTGTGGCCGGTCTGACCGACGCCCGCAGTAAGATCGGGAACGCCCCGGACGCATAATCGGAGATGCGGTAGCCAACCCGCGGATCAGAGCTTGATCACCGACGTCTATCCGCCTCGCCTCCTCCCGTG
>NZ_JBHMFT010000204.1:0-486 GCF_051433195.1 Falsiroseomonas sp. E2-1-a20
CACGGCGCCGAAGCCGCGCTTGCGCAGCACCTGCGCCAGCATCGCTGCCGCTGCCTCGTCAAATGGGCCGCGCCCGGCCAAGCAGATGACGGCGCCGGGCCGGGCCAAGCTCTCCGGCGGCGGCGGGTCGGCGGGTGCCGGCTCTGCATCCTCGCCATCCGGTTCAGCCAGCGGCTTCTCCGGAGGCAGGTCGTCGGCCACCACCTCCTCCAGATCCTCGACCAGGCCCGCGATGCGCGCGCGCACAGCCGCAAGCCGTTCCTCGGCGAAGCTGCCGCGCAATGCATCAGTCTGCGCCAGCGCCAGCGCCGGCAGCGCCACCTCGTCGTAATAGGCGGACAGGCGATGGTCGCGCAGGACCAACTCTGCCTGCTCCGTCAGCCCATCCTCGTCACCGGCCAAGGCACGCTGGTAGAAGGTCTCCGACGGGTCGAGCGCCGGCTGATCGCCGAGTGCCACCTCGAGAAACTCGAACCGTTCCACCTC
>NZ_JBHMFT010000205.1:0-460 GCF_051433195.1 Falsiroseomonas sp. E2-1-a20
GAGGCCGGCGGCGCCCGGGCGCCCTTGCGCGCCGCCCTGGTGCGCCACTGGGGCACCACGGGCCTGCTGCGGGCGCCGCTGCCGCTCACCGGCGCCAGCGCGCTGCGCGCCGAGGTGGCGTGGGATTTTGCGACATGGATCCCGGTGTTCCTGCAGGCGCTGGCCGAGGAGGCCGAGGACAGCCTGGCCCTGCTCCAAAATCTCGAGCGCGGCTGGTCCGCCGCCCGCCACGCCACCGCCGGCCACCGCCGCGCCTCCCGCACCCCCGCCGCCGTCGACCTGCTGGCCGCCCTGCCGCTGCTCTCCGCCACCGCCCTCGCCGGCGCGCTCGGGATCTCGATCAAAAGCGCGCTCGCCATCCTCGACCGCCTGGTCCAGGACGGCGTCGCCGTCGAGGTCACCGGCCGCGCCGCCCGCCGGCTGTTCGGCCTCCGCGGCCTGGCGCCGCTCGCCGCCGCCG
>NZ_JBHMFT010000206.1:0-449 GCF_051433195.1 Falsiroseomonas sp. E2-1-a20
GACTTTCATCAGGAGATGACGGCCTGGCGGCGTGACTTCCACCGCCACCCCGAACTGGGCTTCACCGAAACCCGCACGGCGGCCCTCATCGCCGAGCGCCTCCGCAGCTTCGGGCTGGACAAGGTCGTGACCGGGGTCGGGCGCACCGGCGTCGTCGGCGTGATCCACGGCGCCACCAACGACAACACCGGCCGCGACGGTGAGCGCGCCATCGGCTTGCGCGCCGACATGGACGCCCTGCCGATCCGCGAAGCCACCGGCCTGCCCTGGGCGTCCGCCACGCCGGGCATCATGCATGCCTGTGGCCATGACGGGCACAGCGCGATGCTGCTCGGCGCCGCGCGCTATTTGGCCGAGACCCGCAACTTCGCCGGCCGCGTCTACATCGTGTTCCAGCCCGCCGAAGAGACCGGCCAGGGTGCCGCGGCCATGCTGCAGGAGGGGCGCCT
>NZ_JBHMFT010000207.1:0-442 GCF_051433195.1 Falsiroseomonas sp. E2-1-a20
GGAGTTGGCGGCCGCGGCCGCGGCGACGGTACGCGCCTACTGGCCGGCATGGATAGCTGGAGCGCTCGGGCGCAGCCTACGACAACTCGTGACGCTGAGCGCCGGGGACGGGCTCGACCGGAGACTCGCGATTGCCTACGGCCCAATGCTCGCAGAGCGGGTCGCGCCGGCCGCCGCAGCAGCCGCGCTGGCCTCACGCCAAGCGCGCGAGGAGCTCGCCGAGCACGCCTTGGCAGCCTTGCCGGGTCCACCAGCGCTCGTCGCCTTTGCCGCTTGTATAATCCTGGCTATCGCGTCGGGGCGGCGCTTGGCGCGTGAGCGTCCTCGGGTAGCGGTGCTGCTGGCGGTAGTGTTGATTGGAGCCATGGCCAACGCCGGTGCGGTCGGACTCGGCGCCGCGGTGCATGCGCGCTACCAGGCGCGCATCGCCTGGCTGTTCCCC
>NZ_JBHMFT010000208.1:0-438 GCF_051433195.1 Falsiroseomonas sp. E2-1-a20
GGCTCGAGGGTGAAGAAGCTGCCGTCGTCGTAGAGCGCCGAGTCAGGCAACCAGAGGAACTCGTCTGCGTCGAACGGGATGCGTCCCCTCGCGGCGCAGAGCCGCTGCAGGACCGGATCCGGGCAAGTGTCGGCGAGATGCCGCTGCAGCAGCCCATCGCCGGCGAGCCGCGCCGCGAGAAAGATACTGCCGCCCCCAGCATACTCGGTGTGGCCCGTCAGTGCAGCGTTCGCGCCCACCGCCGCACCCGCCCCGGTCAGCATCGCGGCCATGGCGAGGGCGAGCCGACACGGCGGAACCGCGATGGCGGCACCGCCTACGAGCCGCCAGAGCCCGAGCGCGCCAATAATCGCCAGACCTGTGAGCAGATGCGTGACATGCGACGCCGCGGCGAGGGCCACTATGGCCGCCGCCGCCGCGATCACCCACCATCGTATT
>NZ_JBHMFT010000209.1:0-435 GCF_051433195.1 Falsiroseomonas sp. E2-1-a20
GATGCGATGGTGGGTGATCGCGGCGGCCGGCATAGTGGCCCTCGCCGCGGCATCGCATGTCACGCATCTGCTCACAGGCCTAGCGATTATTGGCGCGCTCGGGCTCTGGCGGCTCGTGGGCGGCGCCGCCATCGCGGTTCCGCCGTGTCGGCTCGCCCTCGCCATGGCCGCGATGCTGACCGGGGCGGGTGCGGCGGTGGGCGCGAACGCTGCACTGACGGGCCACACCGAGTATACTGGGGGCGGCAGTATCTTTCTCGCAGCGCGGCTCGCCGGCGATGGGCTGCTGCAGCGGCATCTCGCCGACACTTGCCCGGATCCGGGCCTGCATCGGCTCTGCGCCGCGAGGGGACGCATCCCGTTCGACGCAGACGAGTTCCTCTGGTTACCTGACTCGGTGCTCTACGACGACGGCGGCTTCTTCACCCTCGAGCT
>NZ_JBHMFT010000210.1:0-417 GCF_051433195.1 Falsiroseomonas sp. E2-1-a20
CGGGGCGCAACAGGATGCGGGAAGGGGGCTCGGCCGGATTATTCAGCTTGTTTTACGCCCGAGCCGGTCTACGGTAACCCATATCGCGCAACCCTCTGAAAGGGCCGCCTTTTGATGCCCGCCGACGCCGCGCTCCTCCGCGCCCTGGCCCGCGCCGCCGCCGCCTTGGCCCGGCTCGACCAGGCCAGCGCCCAGCACCCGCTGCGGCCGGCGCTGCTGCACCGCGCCCGGCTCGACGCCGTGCGCCGCCAGGCCGCGGTCGACGGGTTCCTGATCGACCCCTGGCACCTCGCCGCCCTGACCGAAGGGCTGCGGCCGCGCCGCATGATGGGCGCCCGAAACCTCGCCGAGGCGGGCGGGGTGTTCGAGGCCGGCCGCGCCGCGCTCGCCCTGCACCGCTGGCTCACCGCGCCCGAT
>NZ_JBHMFT010000211.1:0-428 GCF_051433195.1 Falsiroseomonas sp. E2-1-a20
AACACTGACGGTCTGGGCCATCCCCGGAGAATTCCACCGCAGCAGCCCGCTGTGAATCCTCCGTCTGGGTCAGTGCACTAGAGCCAGAAGGTGACGGTGTCCGTCGTCGAATGCTTTGAGACATCGGACGCGGTTGGTTAACGGAGGCTCTGGCAAATCGTGATTCGAGGTTGGGCGGCGTGTCGCTGGTGGATCAAGCGGCGTTGTTGGATAGCTTGCCGCTTGATGCGCTTACGGTCGAGCAGGATGGTCTGGCCGCGGCCGAAGTAGACATCGGCTGGTGTGAGATTGCGCAGGCTCTCGTGGTAGCGCTGATGGTTGTAGCGAGCGACGAAGGCCTCGATCTGCGTCTCGAGGTTGCCGGGCAGGTAGTAGTTCTGGAGCAGGATGCGGTTCTCCAGGGTTTGGTGCCAGCGCTCGATGTTCTC
>NZ_JBHMFT010000212.1:0-395 GCF_051433195.1 Falsiroseomonas sp. E2-1-a20
TGCCACGCTTCAGGGCCCAGCCGGATCAGCGGCTTGCGGCCCGTCATGCGGGAGGAGTTCAAGTGGGACAGCGCGCCGCCCTCTACTGCCGGGTCTCGACCGCCGACCAGTCCTGCGCGCGGCAGGAGCGGGATCTGGCCGCCTTCGCCGCGCGCGCCGGCTACGAGGTGGTCGGGGTGTTCAAGGAGACCGCCTCAGGGGTGCGGCACGACCGCGCCGAGCGGCGGAAGGTCATGGCGCTTGCCCAGCGGCGCGAGATCGACGTGGTGCTGGTGACCGAGCTGTCGCGCTGGGGCCGCAGCACGACCGACTTGCTGGCGACGCTGCGCGAGCTCGAGGCGCAGCGCGTCTCGCTCGTCGCGCTGAACGGCATGGCCTTCGACCTCTCGACGCCG
>NZ_JBHMFT010000213.1:0-381 GCF_051433195.1 Falsiroseomonas sp. E2-1-a20
TAGGCCGTGACGTTGAGGGCGGATGCCTTCTGGTTGCGACCATTCCTGTAGACGACCTGCCGATCGGCGGGTTCCGCTCTCCACTCTCGATGTGCTGCGGTTTCCAAGTCCTGTTCATGCGCCGCCAGGTGCATGAACAGGACTTGGATCTTGCAGTGCGCATCGAGATGTATCCGCGCGGTTGTGCGGTTGCTTCCAGAAGACCATCGCGCGCAGGCTTAGGCATGGGCGCGATGACGCATGTTCTTTTATATTCAAATCTGAATTGGTTGTGTTGTGTAAGTGAAAGTGTGAGTGCGACAGGTGCGCATCCTTCTTTCAGGCAGGCGCTGCGTCTATGGCGCGGTTTGGTCCTGCGTGTGGGCAGTGGTGGCGGTATCT
>NZ_JBHMFT010000214.1:0-352 GCF_051433195.1 Falsiroseomonas sp. E2-1-a20
GCAGCCTGTTGACGAAATCGCCGTGGCTTGATGCTGACACCCGAGGCTGTTGAATTTCGCTGAATCGCAACCTGGTATGTGGTGGACATCGCGGAGTACCGGGCGTGCCTGGCCGAACTTGGGCCGGCCTACCGCGCCGTGATGGGGCGCAACTTCCCGGCGATGGCCCTGGTGCAGGTGGTGGCGCTGGTGGAGCCGGAGGCGCGGGTGGAGATCGAGGCGACGGCGATCCTGCCAGAGTAATCGCCTTTCACGCGGCCTGCTCGTCCGATATGATCGATCATTACGCCGGTCTGATCACCCAGGCTTATATTCAGAGTTATTTATTTCGCCTGCCGCAAGCGAGGATTTC
>NZ_JBHMFT010000215.1:0-345 GCF_051433195.1 Falsiroseomonas sp. E2-1-a20
GCTCAAGCGCTTTCCCTTCGACCACGTCTTCGGCCTGCACAACTGGCCGGGTCTGCCCGAGGGGCAGTTCGCCTGGCGCGAGGGCCCGATGATGGCCGCCGCCGCGCAGTTCTCGATCGAGGTGTGCGGCCAGGGCACCCACGGGGCCGCACCGCATCTCGGCAAGGACGCCGTCCTGGCGGCGGCGCAGATCGTCTGCGCGCTGCAAGGCATCATCGCCCGGGACCTCGACCCGCTGGAAACCGGGGTGATCAGCGTCGGTGACCTGCGCTGCGACGGCGGCGCCTGGAACGTGCTCCCGGGCCGGGTCATGCTGGAGGGCACGGCAAGGTGGCTCACGCCGGC
>NZ_JBHMFT010000216.1:0-344 GCF_051433195.1 Falsiroseomonas sp. E2-1-a20
CTAGGACGAAAATTCGTCCGCGCGCACCATACTGCCGCAAATCTTCCGAATGGTAGAGCCGAATTCTTAAAGTCTGGACACCACTTACTTGAGCGGACTGATCTTGCCGCACTGACTGGAATTGGCTATCAGGATCATTAGGGCGGGAATACTTTCAATCACAATATTATCCGAGACAGAGGTGGAAAGGCACACAATCGAAAAGCAGATACCGTCAGGAAGCGTGACTTCCCCATGATTTCACTGGAAGTGGTCTCTCTGGCTTCCAGGCAAAACCGGAACCCGGTGCGGCCCGTCTGGTCAAGTACCTCGGAGAGCATGCGTGCCCACATCGCTAGCACATC
>NZ_JBHMFT010000217.1:0-315 GCF_051433195.1 Falsiroseomonas sp. E2-1-a20
TACGGCCGCTGTCACCTCAGGCGGCGCAGCCCTCGCCAGACCGGCTGCAGGACCTGCTTCATCGCGGTCCGCATGCGTGGATTGGCTGCGAGATAGCTGCGGAACGGACTGCTAGTGCGCCAGAAGGTACTGGCCTCCATGGCGGCGAGGCGCCCCTCGCAGTCGCGGAGCAGGGCCTCGGCCTCCGCGGCGCGGGCTTCGCTGCGGCGAAGCGCCGAATCGGCAACCACGGAAAACGCGCCGCCACCGCTGTTCCGGCGCACCAGGGCCTGCGTCTGGAGCGGCGCCCCGTAGAAGCTTTGGAAGGCCTTGATT
>NZ_JBHMFT010000218.1:0-315 GCF_051433195.1 Falsiroseomonas sp. E2-1-a20
CATCAAGGCCTTCCAAAGCTTCTACGGGGCGCCGCTCCAGACGCAGGCCCTGGTGCGCCGGAACAGCGGTGGCGGCGCGTTTTCCGTGGTTGCCGGTTCGGCGCTTCGCCGCAGCGAAGCGCGCGCCGCGGAGGCCGAGGCCTTGCTCCGCGACTGCGAGGGGCGCCTCGCCGCCATGGAGGCCAGTACCTTCTGGCGCACCAGCAGTCCGTTCCGCAGCTATCTCGCAGCCAATCCACGCATGCGGACAGCGATGAAGCAGGTCCTGCAGCCGGTCTGGCGAGGGCTGCGCCGCCTGAGGTGACAGCGGCCGTG
>NZ_JBHMFT010000219.1:0-313 GCF_051433195.1 Falsiroseomonas sp. E2-1-a20
GCGCCTGATCGGCTGATGATCGACAGCACGCACCTGAAGGCTCACCGCACCGCAGCCAGCCTGCTCAAAAAGGGGCTTTTCCCCGCTGCATCGGCCGAACAAAGGGCGGCCTGAACTCCAAGCTCCACGCCGTCTGCGACGGCCAGGGACGCCCTGTCCTGATGCTGCTGACCGAGGGGCAGGCCAGCGACCATCGCGGGGCCGCCTTGATGCTGCCTCACCTGCCGCCCGCACGAGAACTCATTGGCGACCGCGGCTATGACAGCGGGCGCTTCCGCGCCGCCCTGCAAGACAAGGGCATCACCCCCTGCAT
>NZ_JBHMFT010000220.1:0-301 GCF_051433195.1 Falsiroseomonas sp. E2-1-a20
CGGTGCGCACCGCAGCCGCCTGGGAGACCTTGGTCTGCGGCAGGGTCAGCACCTGGCCGCGCTCGGTGGGCGACAGGCGCTCGACCTTGATGATGGCGATCTCGACGCGCCGCAGCGTCCCGGCAAAGCCCACGATCAGCAGGGTGTGGTCACGCAGGCCGGGCAGGTCGGCGGGGATCGACCAACACCCGCTGACGAGAACACTGTGAACAATCGACAATAGAACGCCCAGCCAACAACAAGTAGAAAAGGTTCGCTACACGGCGCGTCCAAGTCATTCTCGGATGTGCGGCAATTCTAC